>NZ_CP004078.1:2894545-3213636 GCF_000612505.1 Paenibacillus sabinae T27 | reverse complement strand
GGAATTGGTGCGGTTAAGCAATGTGCGCAAGGGCGAACTGATCGCTACATTGGTCCCCCCCGAGGCGGGACAGCCCGGCATAGCCGTCACCGGTGATCCGATCCCCTGCAAGATGGGAAAAGCCGCCTTCTTCAAAGTCGGCAAGAACGTCGTGTTGGATCAAGAGCAAACCTCGATGTATGCCGCGATTGACGGATTAGTATCCCTGACGGACAAAGGGAAAATCAACGTTTTTCCTGTATATGAAGTGAACGGCGATGTGGATTACAACACCGGCAACATTGATTTTGTCGGCACGGTCGTTATCCGCGGCAATGTGCTGACCGGATTTTCCGTGAAATCCTCCGGTGATATCCGGGTGATTGGCGGTGTGGAAGGCGCGGAGCTGATCGCCGGAGGCTCCATTGAAATTACCGGAGGCATTATCGGCTATAACAAGGGGCTAGTCAGCGCTGGAGCCAATGTGAAGGTATCCTTTATACAGGACGGAAACGTCACGGCTGCCGAGAATGTCATTGTTTTGCAGAGTATTATGCATTCCAATGTCCGCGCCGGCAGGAACGTAGAATGCAACGGACCGAAGGGATTGATTGTTGGCGGAACAGTGCAGGCCGGGGAAAAGGTCGTCGCCCGAACGATCGGGAATACAATGTCTACGGCGACGGCAATTGAGGTTGGGGTGCTGCCCGAGCTTAGAAACGAGCTCAACGACCTGCGGCAGGGACTACGTCATTCCTCAGAGACCGCCGATAAGACGGCGAAGGCGCTTCATTTGCTGGATCAGCTCGCAGGCAGCGGCGTCCTGTCCCCGGACAAGGTTGCCCTGCGCATCAAGCTTAACGCAACGAAGCAGTCTCAGCAAAGAGAGGAAGCTCAAATCAAGGAGCGCATGCTTGAGATTGAAAAGATGCTCGAGGATACAGACAAGGCGAGGGTCACGGTTGTCAAAACCATTTACGGCGGTTCCAAAGTTGTGATCGGCAGATATACAAAATTTATAAAAGATACAGCGGAACGGATCACCTACTGCTATTCCGAAGGCGAGATAGCCGCTGTGCCAAACGTTTGAACAAGCCGATTGGCTTTCCCGCCGGACGATGCCCCCTTGCCAGAAGGAGATTGCCGTGAGCCTGAAGCCAGTAGAACTGCAAATTGCACTGCCCCGAACAACCGAAGCCGGCAAGCTGCAGCAAGAACTACAGCACCGCCCTGCACAACAGCAGCAAGAATTGGCCGGTCAGAATATCAAGGATACGCGTGAGCAGGCTCAGCGCAGCGCGGAGGTGGACGAGACGTCAGAATCTGCCGTAAGGGAAGACGGGCGTCGTGGGGGGTCCTCCGGCAGCGGCCTGTCGCAGGAACGGAAGAACAGCCAAGAGCGTAAAGCGGAGCACCCGTTTAAGGGACACCGTTTGGATGTAACGCTTTAGAATATTTTAGAATGAAATAAAGGAGACCGGATACGTGCAACCATGGGCGTACATTGTACTGCTTGGCGGAATAGCTCTCGGCTATGCGTTGTTTCTCCCGGCGCGCGCCCGCAGAATCGACGGCGCAGGAGAGAGGCAAGGCCTGAAAGAGGTAGAGGCGGCGCTCGAACTATATATGGCGGATGTCGAACGGGAGAACCGCGAACTGCTGGAGCTGCTTGGGTCGATCAAGGCCCAGTCCCAGAGCAATCAGGCTGCCCTTCAGGAACAGCTTGCCGAATTGAAGGGCCAGCTTGACGCGCTTCAGCACAGAACCTCTCAGCTTGAGAGCCGTGTTGCGGCAAATGAAAACGGGCTGCTCCAGATGGCTATTTCAGGCGGCGCTGCGGGTAGCGCGAAAGGGGCGGACAGCCCGGGAGAAGGGAATGACAAGCCGGCGGATGAGATCAAAGCCAAACCGGTCAGCACGATCAAGCTTCGCTATCCGCAGTTGTTTGAACTGGACAGCCAGGGGAAATCCATTGATATCATTGCCAAAAAAACCGGAATGCAGCGGGGAGAAATTCAATTGATTCTGCAGCTCGCCAAACAGGAGGAATCGGTGTGATCAAGAATCGTTCCTTTATGATCGGGCTTGGATTCGGGCTAGCGGGCGGCGCGCTTCTCCTCCAGCTTATGATTTCGGCGGGAATGGCTACGCCTACAAAGGCGCAGATCGTCAGGGAAGCCTCCAAGCTGAACCTGAAAGTTACCGGGGCGGATGACAAGCTGCTAACCGAAAAGGAGTGGAAGAAGCTGTCGGAGCAAAATGAAGCGGGAACCTCCGAAGGAGGCGCCTCGGCTTCAAGCTCTCAGACGCCAACCAACCCGTCCGCTTCGCCGCCAGCCAAGGCGGCATCCCCTTCGGCGCCTTCTACGCCATTGCAGCCTGGCGCCACGGGGGTACAGAAGCCGTCCGATTCCGCTGCGGCTGTACCGCCGTCCTCGCCTTCCGCAGCCAAACCGGTTAGCTCCGGTATTGTACTGCGGATTCCGAGCGGGATTACCCTTACCGAAGTCGCGGATCTATTGGCCGGATCGGGTGTAATCAAGGATATGGACCTCTTTATTATTGAAGCGAAGAGCCGTAGAGTTCAGACCAAGATTCAATCCGGGCTATACCGCTTTACCCCCGGTCAAAGCAACGATGCGATTATTGGCCAACTGATTACGGTGAGAGACTAAACGCATCCCGCCTCATTTTTAACGGGGGAAGTTTCTTTATATAACCGCCGGTTCGTACTGCACGCAAAATAACGCGTTTTATGACAAAAATCGTACGTCAGACGTTGCATCACATGTAGTCTTATGATATATTAAATGACGGTGTTAAAACACACGCTGGTTGATTACAGCAAGCGGTGCTTTCTTCTGAAGAAAGTCTTGCTGCAAGATGACTCCGGCGGAGGGACACACAATAAAACCAAACCTAGGAGGTGTGTGAAGATGGCAGTAATCTCCATGAAGCAGCTTCTCGAAGCTGGGGTACACTTCGGTCACCAGACTCGTCGTTGGAACCCGAAAATGGATCGTTATATCTTCACTGAAAGAAACGGAATCTACATCATCGACCTGCAAAAGACGGTCAAGAAAGTTGAAGAAGCTTACAACTTTGTAAAGAGCGTAGCAGGCGACAACGGTACGATCCTGTTCGTTGGTACAAAAAAACAAGCTCAAGACTCTGTAAAAGAAGAAGCTGAACGTTCGGGTATGTTCTACATCAACCAACGTTGGCTCGGCGGCACGCTGACGAACTTCCAAACGATTCAAAAGCGTATTGACCGTCTGAAAAAACTGGAAGCTTGGGAAGAGGACGGCACATTCACCGTTCTGCCTAAGAAAGAAGTTATCATTCTCCGCAAAGAGAAAGATCGTCTTGAAAAGTTCCTGGGCGGCATCAAGAACATGAAGGGTCTGCCAAGCGCGCTGTTCATCATCGATCCTCGCAAAGAGCGCATCGCTGTTGCCGAAGCACGCAAATTGGGCATCCCAATCGTTGCTATCGTCGACACGAACTGCGATCCGGACGAAATCGACTACGTAATTCCGGGCAATGACGACGCTATTCGCGCCGTTAAGCTGCTGACTGGTAAAATGGCTGACGCCGTAGTTGAAGCTCACCAAGGCGAAGACACTACGTCCGCTTAAGTTTCTCCGATTGCATATCGAATATGAAATTAAATGAAAAGGGTGGTTGGCAGGTGGATAACCTCTCACTGCCCTTTTTTTAGCAAATGAAGAGATTGTAAGTTTACGGGGTCCCCGCAAAGAACCTGACTATTGTTCCAAAGCCATGGCTGCTCTTTGTGGGGCGTTTTAAATTAAAGGGTTATTCATATTATTTGGAGGGATTAAACAATGGCAGTAGATGCAAAATCCGTAAAAGAGCTTCGTGAAAGAACCGGCGCCGGTATGCTGGATTGCAAAAAAGCACTGGAAGAAGCAGGCGGCGACCTGAACAAAGCGATTGAAATTCTCCGTGAAAAAGGCCTTTCCGCTGCAGCCAACAAAGCTGGACGCGCAGCAACCGAAGGTGTTGTTGAGTCCTACATTCATGCCGGCGGCCGCATCGGCGTTCTCGTAGAAATCAACTGCGAAACCGACTTCGTCGGCAAAACTGACCAATTCAAAGATTTCGCGCGCGATATCGCAATGCAAATCGCTGCTGCCGCTCCTCGTTTCGTGCGCCGCGAAGAAGTTCCTGCGGAAGAAATCGAGAAGGAAAAGGAAATTCTGAGAGCGCAGGCGCTGAACGAAGGCAAGCCTGAGAAGATCGTTGATAAAATGGTCGAAGGCCGTATCAACAAGTACTACGAAGAGCATGTACTGCTCGAGCAAGCCTTCATCAAAGACCCCGACAAAACGATTTCGAATCTGCTCAACGAAAAAATCAGCACCATCGGCGAGAACATCTCCATCCGCCGTTTTGTCCGTTACGAGCTGGGCGAAGGACTTGAGAAAAAAGTCGACAACTTCGTTGAAGAAGTAATGGCACAAGTGAAGCAATAATCGGCGTTCGCGGTCAGGGCCGCAGAACTCTAATATAAGTATGGGATTTTCAAGAGCGGAACACGTTACACGGTGTTCCGTCTTTTGCAAGCGGAAGAAGCCGGGAAGAGCTCCATAAGGGAGCCTAGTCCGGCATCCGGCCGCATAGCTACACCGATTTATCCTTGCCGTGCATCGGCGCGATAGCAAGATCAACCTGGGGCCCGTAAAGGCACCATTGCAAAGTGAGGTATACAATTTGGAACAGCCGGTATTTAAAAGGGTAGTCCTGAAGGTCAGCGGCGAATCACTGGCGGGACAAAACGGTTACGGGATCGATGCGGATACGATCAGCTCTATTGCCGAGCAGATCAAGGAAGTTGTCGAGCTTGGCGTCCAAGTCGCCATCGTATGCGGCGGAGGCAACATCTGGCGCGGCATCGCGGGCAGCGCAAGCGGCATCGACCGTGCGACAGCGGATTATATGGGTATGCTGGCAACGGTCATGAACTCGTTGGCCTTGCAGGACTCGCTGGAGCAAATCGGCGTGCCGACGCGGGTGCAGACGTCGATTTCGATGCAGCAGATCGCAGAGCCGTACATCCGCCGTCGGGCCATCCGCCATCTGGAAAAAGGGCGGGTCGTTATTTTCGCGGCAGGCACGGGCAATCCGTTCTTCTCCACGGATACGACCGCAGCGCTGCGTGCAGCTGAAATCGAAGCGGAAGTTATCCTGATGGCGAAGAACAAAGTCGATGGCGTCTACTCCGCCGATCCGTTCAAAGACAGCACGGCTGAGAAATATGAACAGCTCACCTATCTGGATGTGCTGAACAAAAATCTCGGCGTTATGGATTCCACCGCTTCCTCTCTCTGCATGGATAACAATATACCGCTTATTGTGTTTGCCATTACGGAACAGGGCAATATCAAACGCGTCGTTCTGGGCGAACGCATCGGAACGATTGTTAAAGGGAGTGTAGATTAATGCCGCAATCGGTTAAGAAGAATGCCGAGGAGCGCATGGAGAAAGCCATTTTGGCGCTCAAACGCGATTTGGCGACGCTGCGTGCGGGACGTGCAACCCCTGCGCTGCTCGACCGGGTTCAAGTGGAATATTACGGAGCGCCGACTCCGGTCAATCAGCTTGCCAACATCAACACCCCGGATTCCCGTACACTGCTTATCCAGCCGTGGGATAAATCCTCGCTTGCCGATATCGAGCGGGCGATTATGAAATCTGATCTCGGGCTTACGCCGGCTAATGACGGCAGCACGATTCGCCTCTCCATTCCTGCGCTTACGGAAGAACGCCGCAGCGAGCTGGTGAAGCTTACGAAAAAATTCGGCGAAGAAGCCAAGGTGGCGATCCGCAACATCCGCCGCGACGCCAACGACGAGATCAAGAAGCTGGAGAAAAACGGCATTTCGGAAGACGAATCCCGCGGACATCAAGAGAACATCCAGAAGACCACGGACAAATTCGTTGCCGAAGTCGACAAAGTTCTTTTGGCCAAAGAAAAAGAGATCATGGAAGTATAAAGATAGCGCAGAGATCAAGGCCCCTCCTCCTATGGTGGGGTTTGTCTCTTTCTCGCAGGAAACATGGAGGAAACGTTAATGATCAAACGGGTTCAATCTTGGCTGGGCCGGGAAGAGCGGCAGCAGCCGGTCGACATTTCACCGGACAATATTCCCCGGCATGTGGCAATCATTATGGACGGCAACGGCCGGTGGGCCAAACGGCTTGGACTGCCGCGCATTGTCGGCCATCAGAATGGCATGAAGGCGGTCAAGCGGGCTGCGATTGCCGCCGACGAGCTGGGTATTGAATTCTTGACGATGTACGCCTTCTCGACGGAAAACTGGTCGCGGCCCAAAGAGGAAGTCGACTTTCTGATGCGTTTGCCGCAAGAGTTTTTGGCCATCGAGCTGGACGAACTGATTGAGAAGAACGTCCGTGTGCGAGTGATGGGAGACAGCGAGGCGCTGCCTTCGCATACCCGCAAAGCGATGGAAGAAGCGGTGTTCCGCACCAAGGATAATACCGGTCTTATTCTGAATTTTGCGCTGAACTACGGAGCACGCAAGGAAATTGAGGACTGCATGCGCAGTTTGGGAAGGGATATCGCAGAGGGGCGTTTGACGCCGGAAGAAATTACGTCGGAATTGATTGACAGCCGGCTGCTCTCCGGAGGCCTTCCCGACCCGGATCTGCTTATCCGGACGAGCGGTGAAATGCGTCTCAGCAACTTTATGCTCTGGCAGCTGGCCTACAGCGAATTTTGGTTTACCGATATTTACTGGCCGGATTTCGGCAAGGAGCATCTGCTTCAGGCCGTGGCTGAGTACCAGCGGCGAACCCGCCGCTACGGCGGGCTTAAGTAGCCGATAGGAGTTGAGAACGCTTGAAGCAGCGACTGATAACCGGGGTGACAGCCGGAGCTATATTTTTGGGCCTATGCCTGCTTGGCGGCTGGTGGTTTCATCTTCTGCTGATTGTTATGGCGTTGATCGGCTACTATGAATTCGCCAAAATGATCGGCAGTTCACCCTTGGGAGGAAGTACGATTGCAGGTTATGGCGCTGTGCTTTGCTTTATGATGCCATGGGATCTGTTGGAAATCTCCGCGCCTTGGTCATGGAAGCAAGGAGTATGGCTCCTGATGCTGCTGTTCCTTTTCATTACAGTCTTTACTAAGAATAAAGTGGATATTCGCATAACCGCGCTGCTGTTCATAGGCGCTTTATACATAGGAACCGGATTTTCCTATATGGCGGTTTCCCGTTTCTCGCCGGACGGCCACGGGCTGTTCTGGACCTTTCTACTCCTTTGCTCCATTTGGGGGAGCGATGCAGGGGCCTACTTTGTCGGCCGGGCATGGGGAAAGACGAAGCTCTGGCCGGCCATCAGTCCCAATAAGACCGTCGAAGGCGCGCTGGGCGGTGTGATTATTGCAATTGTAATCGCTATGGTTTTTGCTTTGATAGCGCCGGATTTGCTGACTTTAGGACGGGCTGGGATAATCGGTCTCGCCAGCGCGGTAGTCGGGCAGCTTGGAGATCTTGTCCAATCGGCTTATAAAAGGGTATACGGCATCAAGGATTCGGGATCGCTGCTCCCCGGTCACGGAGGCATTCTTGACCGGTGTGACAGCTGGATTATCGTGTTCCCGTTCGTACATATATTGATGCTGATCCCCTATCACTAATCAGGAAGGCAGGTATATGTCGCTTGAAAAAGATCAGCATTCTCGGCTCGACCGGCTCAATCGGAACGCAGACGCTCGACGTTGTTGCGATGCATCCGGACAGCTTTGAAATTGACGGCCTCGCCGCGGGCGGCAACACGGCGCTTCTGCTGGAGCAGGTCCGCCGTTTCAAACCGCGGCGGGTATCGGTGGCAAGCCAAGAGCTTGCCGATGACATCCGTCCGCAGCTTCCCGCAGGAGTTGAGCTGTACAGCGGGGAAGAAGGCCTTGTGCAGATCGCGGCCGGCGGAGATGCCGATTATTTAGTGACCGCAGTGATGGGGAGCGTCGGTCTTCGCTCAACGCTTGCCGCTATCGAGGCGGGCAGGGACATCGGACTGGCCAACAAAGAAACGCTGGTGACGGCAGGGCATCTTGTCACAGAGCTGGCCCGCCGCAAAGGGGTCAATCTGCTGCCGATCGACAGCGAGCATTCGGCCATCTTTCAATGCCTGAACGGAGAGAACGTAGAAGACATCGCTTCCATTACCTTGACCGCTTCGGGCGGCTCTTTTCGGGATTTGACTAGGGAGCAGCTTCAAGGCGTAACAGTCGAAGATGCACTGCGTCATCCCAATTGGGCGATGGGAGCGAAGATAACGATCGATTCCGCAACAATGGTCAATAAAGGGCTGGAAGTGATTGAAGCTCATTGGCTGTTTGGTTTGCCCTACGAGCAAATTAACGTGCTGCTTCACCCCGAGAGCATTATTCACTCATTTGTAGAGTTTAGAGACAGCAGTATTATCGCCCAGCTCGGCAACCCTGACATGCGTGTGCCGATTCAATATGCGTTAACCTATCCCCGGCGCCTGGAATCGCCGGCGCAAAGATTGTCGCTGGCGCAGGCGGGCCGGCTGACGTTCCGCGAAATGGACTTTGCGCGCTATCCGGCGTTGAAGCTTGCCATTGAATGCGGGAAGGCCGGGGGAACGGCAACGACCGCCTTCAATGCGGCGAACGAAGTCGCCGTTGCCCGTTTTTTGCGGCGGGATATCCCATTTGTGCGCATTGAAGAGATTTTGGAGAAAGTTCTCGAGCGTCATACTCCAGAGAGCCATCCAGACCTGGAGCAGATTGAGGAATGCGACCGGGCGGCGCGCGAGCTCGCGCAGACCCTGTAAGCTGCGTAATAACAATGGCATAAGCCGCCAATACTCCGAAAAATTGGTTTGGAGGGCTGATTCTCTTGTGCCGGATCGGAGAATAATGATAAATTAAGAGGACATACTTCGGTCTTACACCTAAAGGGGGCTGCCAAACTTGGAAATGGTTCAAGTCGTTTTTTTGACGGTGCTCATGTTCTTCGTGCTGGTTACGGTTCATGAATGGGGGCATTATTATTTTGCCAAACGCGCCGGCATTCTGGTAAGAGAGTTCGCCATCGGTTTCGGTCCGAAACTGTTTTCTTATAAACGCAATGAAACCCAGTTTACGCTTCGCCTGCTTCCGTTCGGAGGATACGCGCGGATGGCCGGGGAAGATCCCGAAGTGATCGAAATTACGGCCGGGCAGACCATAGCGGTGCGGCTTGACAGCGGCAATGTCATCAAGAATATTTACCTCGACCAGCTGGATACCCGCAGAAACGTCATTCGCGGAGAGTCGCAGTATGCGGATCTTGAGAACGATCTTCAAATTAAGCTGGATGTGGATGGGGAAGTTACAACTTATTCGGTTCATCCTCAAGCGATGATAATCAAAGGCAGCCAGCAAATCCAGATCGCCCCCAAGAATCGGCAGTTCGGAAGCAAAACCGTTGGACAGCGTGCGCTTGCGATTGTAGCTGGCCCTGTCATGAACTTTTTACTGGCCTTTATTCTGTTCGGCGTGTTCATTCAGATGGCCGGTATTCCGGTAGAGAACCCGACCTATGTGCTGATCGGCGATGTCTCAGAGGGCATGCCTGCGAAAGAGGCGGGGCTTCAGAAAGGCGATATCGTCTATTCCATTAATGGCGAGAAAATAGGAGCGGATTACAAGAAGATGATCAGTCTGACTTCTGCATCCGAAGGCAAGCCGATGGAATGGACCATTAAACGCGGCGATCAGCTGATCAATGTCACGATGACGCCCCGGGGTATGGAAGGGCAGGAGGGCGGCAAAGTCGGGATTTCGCCGGAGCTTCCGACCCGTCATGCAACGATAGGGGAAACGCTCAGTCTATCGGGCAAAATGATGGTCAACACAACCGAACAGATTTTCATCGGCTTCAAGCAAATTATTAACCAGTTCAATATGGACGATCTCAGCGGGCCTGTCGGTACCTTCAAGCTCACTGGCCAGATTGCCCAGCAGGGTATCGTGTACCTGACCCATTGGACGGCCATACTCAGCCTGTATCTTGGCATTTTTAATCTACTGCCAATTCCGGCGCTTGACGGAAGCCGACTTGTGTTTCTCGGCGTGGAGGCGCTGCGGGGCAAACCGGTTGATCCCAGCCGGGAGGGAATGGTCCATTTCGTGGGCTTTGCGATGCTGTTTCTGCTGATGATCGCCGTTACCTATAACGATATTTTACGCTTGATCAGCGGCTAATTTTGTTTGGGCCCTGTGCGGCAGAGCGCCGCCGCTTCGAGGCCTATTAATGGGAGGAACTCCATTTTATGTCAAAAGATAAGCAGTTTGTTACAGAAATTACGCCGCAGGGCGAAGATTTCTCGCGTTGGTATATTGATGTTATCAAGAAAGCCGATCTGATGGATTACTCCCCGGTGCGCGGCTGTATCGTGTTCAAGCCGGACGGCTATGAAATCTGGGAGCATATCCAGGAAGAGATGAACCGGCGTTTCAAAGAAACGGGACATCGTAATGCCTATTTCCCGCTGTTCATCCCGGAAAGCTTCTTTCAGAAGGAGAAAGAGCATGTCGAAGGCTTCAATCCGGAACTGCCATGGGTAACGGAAGCCGGCGGTGAGAAGCTGGAAGAGCGTCTGGCGATTCGGCCGACCTCCGAAACAATGATTGGACACATGTATTCCAAATGGATTCAGTCGTACCGGGATCTGCCGGTTCTGATCAACCAGTGGGCGAATGTCGTTCGTTGGGAAAAGCGGACGCTTCCTTTCCTGCGCACAAGCGAATTTTTGTGGCAGGAAGGGCATACAGCGCATGAGAATGAGACCGAAGCGCGCGAGGAAACCATGCAGATGCTTGAAGTTTATCGGGATTTCGTCGAAGGCTATCTGGCAATTCCGGTTATTACCGGCCAGAAGACGCCTTCCGAGCGTTTTGCCGGAGCTGTGGATACGTATTCGATCGAGGCAATGATGAAGGATGGACGCGCCGTTCAGGCGGGAACCTCCCACTATCTGGGCACCAAGTTTGCCGTTGCCTTCGACATTCAGTATCTCAGCCGCGACAACAATCTGGAATATGTGCATACAACATCATGGGGGACAAGCACACGCATGATCGGTTCGATGATTATGGTTCACGGCGACGATCGCGGTCTCGCACTGCCTCCTAAAGTCGCGCCGACTCAGGTCATCATGATTCCTATCGGTCCTCCGAAGACGCGGGAAGCCGTTATTGCACGGACGGACGAGCTGTTCAAGGACCTGAAAACGGCAGGCATCCGCGTGCGGGTTGACGACCGCTCCGATGTAACGCCAGGCTGGAAATTCAACGAGTACGAAATGCGCGGCGTTCCGGTCAGACTGGAGCTTGGACCTCGCGATATGGAGAACGGCGTCTGCGTGCTGGTCTCTCGAATCAGCGGCGAGAAGAAAATCGTTCAGCAGGATCGCCTGGTGGAAGAAGTACAAGCTATGCTGGAGCAGGTTCATAATGAAATGTTCGAGCGGGCGCTCAAATTCCGTGAGGAGCATTTCTATTCCGTAGAAACGCTGGACGAAATGAAGGCGGCCATGGAAGAGAAACGAGGGTTTGCGCTGGCTGGCTGGTGCGGCGACGATGCCTGCGAAGCACAGGTGAAGGAAGAGACTGGGGCAACGAGCCGGAACATTCCTTTTGAACCGGGTGAAACGAAGACGAAGTGTATTTGCTGCGGCGAGCCGGCACAGCATACGGTCGTGTTTGCCAAAGCGTACTAGAAGGACGCAGGATTTTTCAAAATATAGGATAAAACGAATGCAAGCTTTCGGCGATTAGGAGACGGCGGGCGAACAAGCCCGGGCGCTTTTGAACATATAGTCAGGTTAAGCCTCGCGCTTTAGCCATGTCTATATGCCTGCGAGAGACGGACATCCGTCTTTAGAGGACGGCCCCGCCGTTTCCGCTTCCCGGAAGCTTGTTTGTTTGAAAGAGGCAGAGCGATCAAATGACAGCAAAGACCTCGCTTTATCGGGGAATACAAAGGTGGGGAGAAGCATGGCATTCAGCGAGGAGAAAAGAAAACGGTTCGAGCTGCTGATGAAGCAGGGGGAGATTCCGCCGGCTTTGATCGATCCCTATTTTTTGGACGGATATATTGACCGGGTGGAGATCAGCCGCGGCAACCGCGACTGGCGGATTGTCGTTGCGAAGCAGAGTCTGGTTCCGGCACAGGCGTACCGGACGTTCTGCCTGAGAATGCGGGAGCGGCTGCAGCATATCGCCAAGGTCAGCTTTTTGTTCCTGTATGAGGATTCGGTTAGCCGAAGCGATATTTTTCATGAGTATTGGGGACTGTTTCTGGAATGGGTCCACCGGGAGATTCCTTCCGTCAACGGCTGGCTGACGCGTTCGGGGCAAGAGCTTCAGGGCGACACGCTGCTGCTGAACATGAGCGATCAGATGTCACTGGATTTGGCCCGAAAAAAAGGCATCGATGGGGCGATCACCCGTTTTTACGATACGTATTTCGGTATTCCCCTGCGCGTTAAAGTGCAGATTGCGGAAAAAGTAAACCATGCGGAGGCTTTCGAGGAATTCCAGCAGAAGCTCCAGCAGGAGCAGCGGGAAATTATCGAGCAGATGATGACGGCTATTGAGTCCGAATCAGTCTCTGATGATAACGGTGGAGAAGAAACGGTTCCGCTTCAGGTCGGCTATGACATCAAGGATCAGCCCGTGCCGATTGTGGAGATCCAGGATGAAGAGAAGAAGATTACGATTCAAGGTACGATCTTCGGCCTTGATAGCAAGGAGCTGCGCAACGGAAGCACGCTGTTCACGTTCAGTCTGACCGACTTTACGGATTCGCTCCAAATGAAGATGTTTGCCAAGACGAAGGACGATCTGAAAGTGATGGGCCAGCTCGCGAACGGTAAATGGGTAAAAGCGCGCGGACGCGTGGAGTACGACCGTTTCATGCAGACCCCGGAACTGATGATGATTCCATCGGATCTGTCCGAGGTGTCGGCTCCGCCGGCTCGCAAGGATAATGCGCCGCAGAAGCGGGTGGAGTTTCATCTTCACAGCACTATGAGCACGATGGACGCGGTTACACCGGTCGGCGATTATATCAAGACCGCGGCCAAGTGGGGACATCCGGCGATTGCCGTTACCGACCATGGCGGGGTGCAATGCTATCCCGATGCGGCCAAGGCGGCGAAGAAGAACGGCATCAAAATGCTCTACGGCGTGGAAGCGAATGTGGTGAACGATGCGGTGAATGTCGTGGAGAATCCGCAGCCGCTGGAGCTTAAGACCGCGACGTATGTCGTATTTGACATCGAGACCACCGGCCTGTCCATTACCCGGAATAATATTACCGAACTTGCAGCCGTTAAAATGCATGGCGGGCAGGAAATCGACCGGTACTCCACTTTTGTCAACCCGCATGAAAAAATCCCTTACCATATCCAGCAGCTGACCAACATCACGGACGAAATGGTGAAGGATGCGCCTGATCTGGAGCCTGTGCTGCATGATTTCGTGAAGTTTGTCCAGGATTCCGTGCTTGTGGCGCATAATGCCCGGTTTGATATGGGATTTATCCAGGCTTCGCTTGTCAAGCTGGGGCTGCCGCCACTTCCCAATCCTTCGCTAGATACGCTGGAACTGGCACGGCTGCTGCATCCGGGCATGAAGAATCACCGGCTCAACACGCTGGCCGACAAATATAAAGTCTTACTGGAAAGCCATCACCGTGCGGTTGACGATACCGTGGCGCTGGGCGGAATTCTGAACGGACTTCTGGCGGATGCCGAGAAGCTGAAGGGGCTGACGATGCTGGACCGTCTGAACGACGAGGTCGGCAAGAATCTGTCCAACACCCGTCCGTTCCACTGCTGCATTTACGCGCTGAACATGACCGGGAAAAAGAATCTATACAAGCTCATTTCCATGTCTCACACCGACCATTTCATGCGTGTGCCCTGCATTCCGAAGTCAAAGCTGGAGGAGCTGAGGGACGGATTGCTTGTCATCTCGGGCTGCGAGCGGGGCGAATTCTTCGAAACGGTGCTGAACAAAACGGATGAGGAAGCGATAGAAGTCGCCCAGTTCTACGATGTGCTGGAAATCCAGCCGCTGACGATGTACATGCATTTAGTCGACAAAGGCTTCGTGGCCAGCCCTGAAGAGCTGCGCGGCGTCGTGCGGCGAATCTGCGAAATCGGGGAGAAGCTGAATAAGCCGGTCATCGCGACAGGCAACGTGCATTATCTGGAACCCCGGGACAAGCTATTTCGCGATATTACGATCCACGGCATTACGGGCTTCAGTCCGCTGAAGGATCAGCGCAAGCCGGACGCTCATTTCCGGACGACGGAGGAGATGCTGCAGGAATTTGATTTTCTGGGCGAGGAAAAAGCGATGGAGGTCGTTGTGACCAATACGGTGGAGCTGGCGGAACGTTTTGAGCCGCTTGAGCTGTTCCCGGACAAGCTGTTCACGCCGATTATCGACGGGGCGGACGAGGAAATCCGTGAAACCTGCTACCGGACGGCAAGGTCCATTTATGGAGAGGATTTGCCTGAGGTGGTTGTGGCCCGCCTTGAAAAAGAACTGGAGCCAATCATCAAGTACGGCTTCTCCGCCAACTACCTGATTTCCGAGCGGTTGGTTAAAAAATCGAACCAGGACGGGTACCTCGTCGGCTCCCGGGGTTCGGTCGGCTCCTCAGTCGTTGCAACCTTCCTCGGCATTTCCGAGGTTAACCCGCTCCCGGCGCATTACATTTGCCGCAATTCGGAGTGCCGCCACAGCGAGTGGTTCCTTGACGGCAGCGTGCCGAGCGGATTTGACCTGCCAGACAAGACTTGTCCGAATTGCGGCGAGATGCTGAAGGGTGAAGGGCAGGATATTCCGTTTGAGACGTTCCTCGGCTTCAAGGGCGACAAGGTTCCCGATATCGATCTTAACTTTTCCGGGGAATACCAGCCGCATGCGCATAATTATACGAAGGTGCTGTTCGGTGAAAAAAGCGTCTTCCGGGCGGGCACCATCGGTACCGTCGCGGAGAAGACGGCCTTCGGCTTCGCCAAGAAGTACGAAGAAGATCACCACAAACGCTGGCGCGGTGCCGAGCTTGGCCGCCTGGCGGCAGGATGTACAGGCGTCAAGCGGAACACGGGTCAGCATCCCGGCGGCATCGTCGTCGTGCCGGATTACATCGAGGTGGAAGACATTACGCCGGTGCAGTTTCCGGCCGATGACGTCAATTCGGAGTGGAAGACGACTCACTTTGACTATCACGCCTTTGACGCGAACCTTCTCAAGCTCGATATTCTGGGTCATGACGATCCGACGATGATGCGGATGCTGCAGGATTTGACTGGAGTTGATCCAACGACGATTCCAATGAACGATCCGAAGGTCATGAGCATGTTCAATTCCACTGAATCGCTTGGGGTAACGCCGGAGCAGATCCGGACGCCGGTCGCCACTTATGGGGTTCCGGAAATGGGAACGAAGTTCGTGCGCCAAATGCTGATCGAATCGAAGCCGACAAGCTTTGCCGACTTGCTGCAGATTTCAGGGCTGTCCCACGGAACGGGGGTATGGCTCGGCAACGCCCAGGAACTCATCAAGAATAATACATGCAATATCAAGACGGTAATCGGCTGCCGTGACGATATTATGCTGTATCTGATTTACAAAGCCGGTATGGACGCCGGACTTGCGTTCAAGATCACCGAAAGCGTGCGGAAAGGCAAGGGTCTGAGCCCGGAATGGATTGAGGAAATGAAGAAATGCAAGGTCCCGGCCTGGTATATCGATTCCTGTCTCAAGATCCAGTACATGTTCCCGAAGGCACACGCCGCGGCATACGTTATCTCCGCCGTGCGGACCGCCTACTTCAAGCTGTATCATCCCATCCATTACTATGCGACGTATTTCTCGGTCCGTGCGGAAGACTTTGACATTGAGCTGTGCTGCCAGGGCTACGACGCCATCCTGAAGCAGATCATTGAGATCGAGGCCAAGGGTTTTCAGGCGCTGCCGAAGGAAAAAGCAATGCTGCCGATTCTCGAAATGGCACTCGAAATGACGGCCAGAGGCTTCACGTTCAAGAGCATTGATCTGTACCGCTCCGACGCCACCAGATTTACCGTCGATGGAGACAGTCTGATTCCGCCGTTCTCCGCAATGGCGGGCATTGGCGAGAATGCAGCGAAGAACATCGCGGCGGCCAAAGACGGCGGAGAGTTTCTGTCCATCGAGGATTTCCAGCAGAAATCCAAGGCGAGCAAGACGATCGTCGAGCTGCTTACCGGACTCGGCTGCTTCCGGGGCCTTCCGGAGAGCAATCAGCTATCGTTGTTCTAAAGACTTGAGATGTTCCGCTGCCGGAAAGTGAGATCATTTCGGAGGTCGGTGCCTGTGCGGAGAGTCCGAGCATTTCTGTTTCACATGAGCCTGCGGACCAAGCTGACGCTTTCTTTTATCGCGGTAACCGTCTTGTCGCTGACCGTCATGGCTGTAGGATATACCTTCAAAAGCTCCGATGTCATTCTGAAGAATGCCAGTGAAACTTCGCTGGGGCTTGTGCGGATGGGCAATCAATCGCTCGACAGCAACCTGGCCAGGGTAGAGCAGAGCGCCATTAACATGCATCTGGACGAGGATCTGTTTCAATTTTTCAATACGGAAAACTTACGGCAAAGGGACATCACCGATGACTCGGACCGCAAAATAACGCGGATATTGCAAAAATATTTTCCAAGCTCGGAGGATATGTTTTCGGTTAATCTGGTGACCCGGGAGTACACCTTTGGAGAAACGCCTTCCTTTTGGATTCCGAAGAAGGATTACTCTCTCTCCAGCATTTATAAGATAGGGACCGGATCTTACAGCAGCATAACCTGGATACCCACCTATAATTTGCTGGAGCAGTTTTTTTCAACCGTCCCGTCGGAGAGAGACCAATATGTCTTCACGGGGACACGGTTAATGAATTTTGCGATGGTCCGTAACAACATTCTGATCCAGATGAAGAAGAGCGTGGAGAGGCCGATCTTGGTTGTGAACTTTCAGGAATCTATGTTTAGGCATGCACTTGAGGAAAGCCTGAACGTAGAAGGCTCCTATTACCATATGTTCACTCCGGAAGGGGTTGTCCTGTCCAGCTCGAAGCTGGCCGGTGATTCGGCCGAGATTAGCCGGGAGTGGATTGCCAGCGCCATCAGCAAGAAGAGCGGTACGGAGTACATCACACTTGGCGGGCAGAAGCTGGTCGTCTGCTTCGACACCATGAAGACTACGGGCTGGCTGACGGCGGTGTTTATTCCGTATAAAAATTTGAAGCGGACACTGCCCGATATGCTCGTATACTCGCTGTACTCTATGATGATTATCACCCTGATCTCGGTGGCGATCGCGGCGCTGCTGTCCGGCCGAATTACCATGCCGCTCATCAAGCTGCTGCGGGGCATCAACCGGAGCGGAGACGGCCACTTTAATACCTATATCGAATCGGCGGGAACCAAGGAGCTTAACATTATCATTCACAAGTTCAACCAGATGAATGAAAGCATCTACACGCTGATTGAAGAAAACTACAAAGCAAAGATGAAAGAATTGGAGGCAGAGCTTAAAGCTCTCAATTTCCAGTTCAATCCGCATTTTTTATATAATACCCTGAATATCATCAACTACCTGGCGATTGAAAATAAGCAGTCTCTGATCAGCAAAATGCTGGTTGAGTTGTCGGAAATGCTGGAATATACGGCCAAAAGGCCGGGGAAGGTTATTTTCTCCGAGGATCTGAACTATCTGAAGAATTACGTGTTTATCATGAGCCGCCGTTTTGAGGGTAAATTCGCGGTGACTTATGAAATGGACCCGAAGCAGGAAGGCCACTGGGTGCCCAAGTTTTTTCTGCAGCCGTTTATTGAGAACGCCCTGATTCACGCGCTTGAGGATATGGAGCAGGGGGGACAGATTCATGTGACGGGGCAGATTGACGATACCGGCAGAACATTTACCGTGACCGACAACGGGAAAGGGATGTCCTCCGAGACGATAGCCCGTGTGCTGGAAATCCGTGAGGATTCGGGCGCTGCGGCTTCCATCGGAATCCAGAATGTCAACCATCGAATCAAGCTGCTGTATGGTCCGGCCTTTGGCGTGGACATTCGCTCGGAGTTAAATGTGGGGACGACGGTCATATTACGGCTTCCTCTGGATATGGCAGAGTCCGGCTCGAGGCACTCGGAGTAGTGTCCCAAGCCGGATTTTGTTTGTTTTCATCACGTCACAAATGCTTTCAGTAGAAAAGTCCACCATTCGCCTATTTTTAGAGTAGGAGGAGCATGTATTTCCTTTTATTATGAAAGCGTAATCAAAAACTTCATTTGATAGGACGGTGTCATATGAAAAAGGGGATTCTACTATCACTCTTGGCCGTATCATTACTTGCAGGATGCTCCAGCGGCGGGATCCAAAACGCCAATTCAAGCAGCGGCGGACAGGGAGAAGGCTCGGTGGTTGAGCTCACCATCTGGCGTCCGCAGGCCAGCGAGGTCGAGGACAATGTGTACGTGAAGCGGATAGAAGAGTTTAATCAGGCCAATAAAGGGAAGATCCAAGTCAAGATGGAGGTCATAACCCGAGGCAACTCTTTTGCCTATGAAGATAAAATCAATGCCGCCGTCGCTTCCCACACCCTGCCGGATGTACTAGCCATGGACGGACCTAACATCGCCAACTATGCGGCCTCAGAGATTATTATCCCGCTTGACGAATATTTCTCCAAGGAGGATCTGGACGATTTCGTCCCTTCGATCCTTCAGCAAGGCTCGTACCAGGGCAAATTTTATGCGCCGGGCTTGAACGAGTCCTCCGTCGTCCTTTTTTATAACAAAAAGATTATGGCCGAGCACGGAATAACGCCTCCGGACAAAATCGAAAATGCCTGGACCTGGGACGACTGGTACGACGTGATGAAGAAAACGTCCAAGGACGGCGTGTTCGGAACGAACATGATCAACGATAAAGGGGAATGGATGACCTACGCTTTCGAGCAGCTATGGATTTCCGGCGGCACGGACATTGTCAATAAGGAAGGGACTACAGCCGAAGGATTTGTTAACAGCCCGCAGGGTGTAGAGGCGGCCAAGTTCCTGCAAAAGCTGGCGAATGAGAAGCTGTTCAATATTGATCCGAAGCCGACCGAGTTTGAGGAAGGAAAAGCGGCTACCAAGCTTGGAGGTCCATGGAACATTCCTGGTTTCAAAAACTATCCGGATCTGGATTGGGGCATCACTTATTTCCCTAAAAAACCGGGAGGTACTCAAACTGCTCCTTCCGGCAGCTGGGCAGTAGGGGTATCAGCCGACTCGAAGCATCCGAAGGAAGCGGCGGAGGTCGTAAAATGGCTTACGAACAAAGACAGCTCGACCCAATTGGCGCAGGCGATCAGCATGCCGGCCAGCCGCAAATCGGCGTTTGAGAGCTTGACGGAATATGACGAGCTTCCGCTTCGCATTATCAAGGAGCAGGTTACAGGCGTGTCGCATGCCAGACCGGTTACTCCGGCGTATCCGGTGCTGACGCAGAAATTTGCCGAGGCGTTGACAGATATTATGGTCGGTGCGGATGTCAAGAAGTCCCTGGACAACGTGGCGTCCACTTATGATGAAGAATACAAGCGTAATTTTGCCGAATAGCAGGCAGTGAAATTTGATCCTCGGCAAGGGCGCCTAAGCAGCGTCTTTGCCGCAAGCTTTTTATCAGCTGAGCGAAAGGAAGAATGGAACATGCAAACGGCAATCAATGCGCACAAGCGCGAGCAACTATCAACCTTTAACCGGCAGAGAAGACGGGAAACTCTGGTGGGCTATTCATTTGTCACTCCGGCGGTTCTGCTGCTGATCTTTTTTCTGGTGCTGCCTTTTCTCCTTGCCGTGGCCTTCGGATTTACGAAGTTCAATCTGCTGCGTCCGGATAAAATTCATTTTACCGGCTTGGACAATTACAAGCTTCTCTTTACCGACGGCTTGTTTTATAAATCGCTCTGGAACACTTTGTATTTCACGGTGATCGTCGTGCCGGTTCAATCGGCTGTAGCTTTGATGCTGGCTCTGCTCGTCAACAACAGCCTCAAGCTGCGGAACTTGTTCCGCATTGCCTACTTCAGTCCGGTCGTCACCTCCATGACCGTTATCGCGATTCTCTGGATTTCTCTCTATAACCCGAATGAGGGCTTGATTAACTCGGCGCTTCATTTCTTCGGTATTTCGAACCAGCCTTTCCTGCGCAGCTCCTCACAGGCGATGAATTCGATTATCTTCATGTCGGTATGGCAGGCCGCCGGCTACCAAATGATGATTTTTCTGGCTGGTCTTCAGGGCATCTCCAAAGATTTATACGAAGCCTCCTCGATCGACGGGGCGAACAAGCTTCAGCAGCTCCGCTACATTACCATCCCGAGCCTGTACAATGTGACGGTCTTTGTGCTGACGATAACAACGATTCAGGCTGTGAAGCTGTTCGTCCAGCCCTATATTATGACAAACGGGGGTCCGGAGAACTCGACCCGAACGCTGGCTCTGCTGATCTACCAGCAAGGCTTCCAGTTCCGAAATGCGGGATACGCTTCCGCCATTTCCGTCATCTTCTTCCTGATTGTCGTCTTGATCTCATTTTCGATGAAAAAATTACTCAGAGATAAATAACGGAGGGGGGATGAGGACATGAGAAATACCCGGACTAAGGTGCTGCTGTACGTTCTTAACATCATCATGTCGCTGCTGTTCATTATCCCGCTGCTGTGGATGGTGGTTTCCTCGCTCAAGCCGGAGAACCAGATTTTTGCCGATCTGAGCTCGCTGAAATCCTTGCTGCCGCTGCATATCACCTTGGACAATTACAGAATGGCGTTTGAGCGGATTCCCATGATGAAGTATCTGTTCAACAGCCTTTTTTACGTATCTGTCATTTGCATTAGCGGCCTTGGCGTAAATTCGATTTGCGGTTATGCGCTGGCCAAGCTGCGGTTCAGGGGCAGTGAATTCATGCTTGCATGCATTATCGCTTTGATGATCGTTCCGTTCGAGAGCATTCTGATGCCGTTGTACCTGGTGGTTAACGCACTGCATTGGGTCAATACCTGGTTCGCCCTCATCGTTCCGTTTATTGCGAACTGCTTTAGCATTTTTATGTTCCGCCAGTTTTTTATGGACATTCCGAATGAAATATTGGAATCCGCCTCCATCGACGGATCGGGTCCGCTGAAGACCTTTGCATCGATCGTGGTTCCGCTCTCGGGGCCGGTATTTGCAACCGTGTTCATCCTTGACTTTATCACGCATTGGGGAGATTTCATGTGGCCGATCCTAGTGACGACGGGCGAATCGCTGCGCAATATCCAGCTTGGCATTCAGACCTTCTTCACGCTGCCTCCGATTTTTTACGGGCAAATTATGGCGACGCTGACCTTCACGACCGTTCCAATCATTGCACTGTTCCTGCTGCTGCAAAAATATTATGTACAAGGAATTACCAGTGCTGGAATCAAAGGTTGACCGGTAAGAGCCGCAATGGAGGGCAAGCCGTGCTACAATAGTAATGTATAACTCCCGATCTGATCTTCCCTGGGCTAAAACTAAATTCCATACAGTAGGTGAACGCGGCCATGAACAGAATTATGGTTGTCGATGATGAAGCGATTCAGAGAAGGGTGCTCGGCAAAATGATCCGGGAATACCTCCCTGGATGCGAGGTTGTCGAGGCCAGCAACGGAAAGACCGCGCTGGATATTGTCCAAACTGGTGCTTTTGATGTCATTATTACGGATATCAAAATGCCAATCATGGACGGCTTCGATTTCATTGAGCATATGAAGAAGCTTTCTACTACTACCCGAATCATCATTTTGAGCAGCTACCGTTATTTTGAATATGCCCAGCGGGCTCTTCGATTAGGCGCATTCGATTATGTGCTCAAGCCGGTGAAGGAGGAGAGCATCGGATTACTGTTAGAAAAGTTAAGGGAAAGTATAGAAGAAGAAAAAAGAATCTCGCCCGAAGAGATCAGCAGGGAGCAGTATCACATTAGCATGAATGCGTACTACGGACATTTGCTGGGAGAATGGATACAGAACGGCGTTTCCGCCGCTAAATTTGAGGAGCTTGAGCAGCAGTATTCGCTGGAGCCCAGCGGAGCGGTCATCATAACGCGTATTGAGGACAATACTCCCGGCGAACTGTACCCTGAAGGGCTGGATGATATCCGGGGGGCCATGCCGGGAATGCTCGCGAGCATGCTGAGTTCCGCGAACCGGGTCGTGTCCTTTTTTGCTTCGAATCTCAAACTGACCATGATTTCGGTTATGACGGCGAAGCGTCCTGACGAGGTCATCACCGGGGCCGTGCTCGCGGCTCTGGAGGAATACGGGCAGCGGCTGTCAGGCAAATATCAGCTGTCGTTTGCCATAGGCGTAAGCAATGTGAGCGCCGATCTCTTCCGCGAAGCCTCCGTCTGCTACAAAGAAGCGTTGGACGCAGCCGACTCCCGCTATTTTTTGGGCGGGGACCGGGTCGTTACTCATGGCGCCGTTTCAGGCAGGATTGCTCCCTTGCATTACGACTTCCATAAGGATGAGGACCTGTTCAAAGAATACATCAGAACGGACAAAGCTGATTTACTGCTCAAGCAAACGGATGACTTGTTCCGCCGGTTTCTGGAGAACGGGCTGCCCTATCGGGAGCAATGGCTTAAATCCATCATTCAGCTAGTGCTGCATATCGCTCCGGTGATCAAGGGATTTGTCAGTGATGAGGCCTACACGTCGGTTTTGCGGGAATCCGAGGGCAGCCTTACTGACTGTGCCAGCTTCAAGGAGTGCCAGGAGCAGTTTCTGGAAATCCTGAGAGGGTTCATGAAGATGATGCATAGCAGCCGCGGAAGGAAACATGCCGAGGTCATTGAAAAGTGCGTCAATTATATAGAAGAACATTATACCGGGGATATCTCGCTTGAGCATGCGGCGAGCCTATTGTATTTCAGCCCCAACTACTTAAGTATGATTTTCAAAAGCCATCTTGGAGTTTCCTTTACGAAATATTTGTCGGAGGTCCGGCTGGAGAAGGCGGTACAGCTGCTAGGGGACAGTGACATGAAGGTATATGAAATTGCCGGGAAAGTCGGATTTAAGGATGAAAAATATTTTCACCGTGTGTTTAAAGCGAAATATGGCCTTACTCCCGATGAGTACCGTAAAAAGAATGCCTTGCCGTTATCGCCGTTCTAAAGCGGCCTCAAGGCAGTCAAGTGCCCGCACTTGTCAGTATTCCCATGCTATGGTATAATTTTTTTTGGTAATAATGAGATAAGTCCGTTGTGTAAAGAGTGGGGAAACCCACTCTTTATCTTTGGTATACAGCAAAAAGACAAGTTCGTGGAGGTTAGTTTTATTTGAGCACATCCAAAATTAAAGGTACGGTAGAAGAGATGCTGAAACCCTACCTGGACAACAATGGATTCGAACTGGTTGACGTGGAATACGTGAAGGAAGGCTCCAATTTCTTTTTGCGAGTATTCGTTGACAAAGAAGGCGGAATCGACATCGATGATTGCGGCAATGTCAGTGAGTTCTTAAGCGCCAAGCTGGATGAGAACGATCCGATTCCCGGCGCCTATTTTTTGGAGGTGTCTTCTCCGGGAGCGGAACGGCCGCTCAAAAAAGCCGAAGAGGTAGCCAAAGCGGTCGGCAAGGACGTATTCGTCACGACTTACGAGCCGATTGACGGGCTGAAGGAATTCGAAGGCCGGTTGGTCTCATTTGAGAACGGGGAAATGCTCATCGCCGTCGGTAAAAAGCAGCATGTCGTTCCATATGCCAAAGTAGCCAGCGCGAGGTTGGCCATTATTTTTTAAGTTTTTGAAAGGGGGACCGGATTTTTCATGAGTATGGATTTTATTGAAGCTATGAATGAACTGGAGAGAGAGAAAGGCATCAGCAAGGATGTGCTGTTCGAGGCCATCGAGGCGGCGCTGATCTCCAGCTATAAACGAAATTTCAATGCGGCGCAAAATGTTCGGGTCGACATGAACCGCAGCACGGGAGTAATCAAGGTGTTCGCCCGCAAGCTGATCGTGGAAGAAGTGCTCGATTCGCGCACAGAGATTTCGCTGCCTGCGGCACGGGAGATTAACCCGCATTTTCAACTGGACGATGTCGCCGAGCTTGAAGTTACACCCAGAGATTTCGGACGTATTGCCGCCCAGACGGCCAAGCAGGTTGTTACCCAGCGTATTCGGGAAGCTGAGCGGGGGCTCATATACAACGCGTTTATCGACAAGGAAGAAGATATCGTTACCGGGATCGTGCAGCGGCAGGACCTTCGCAACGTGTACATCGACCTGGGAAAAATCGAGGCTGTGCTTCCGCTTAACGAGCTGATGCCGGGTGAAAAATTCAAGCATGGCGAGCGCATCAAAGCCTACATTACCAAGGTGGAAAATACAACCAAGGGGCCGCAAATTTTGCTCTCCCGCAGCCATCCAGGCCTGCTCAAACGGCTGTTCGAGCTTGAGGTGCCGGAAATTTTCGACGGCGTCGTCGAGATCCGTTCCGTTGCCCGGGAAGCGGGCTTCCGTTCCAAAATCGCGGTATATTCCCGCAATCCGGAAGTTGACCCCGTCGGTTCCTGCGTAGGCCCGAGAGGCATGCGCGTGCAGACAATCGTCACTGAGCTGCGCGGCGAGAAAATCGACATCGTACGTTATTCCGAATCAGTGGAAGAGTATGTGGCCAATGCGCTCAGTCCTTCCAAGGTGATTGAGGTTCAAGTGTTCGAAGCGGAAAAAATGGCGCGTGTCATCGTTCCCGACTATCAGTTATCGCTGGCCATCGGCATCAAAGGGCAGAACGCCCGCCTGGCGGCGAAGCTGACCGGATGGAAGATCGATATCAAGAGCGAAAGCCAGGCGGAGCAGGAATTCGGCAGACCTAAAACGTCCAGCGACGAAATGCATCAGGATTCCGTCTCCATAGATTAATAACGAGGGGCGGTCGGCTAACGATGAAACAGAAAAAAGTGCCGCTGCGCAAATGCGTCGCCAGTCAGGAAATGATGCCCAAGAAAGAGCTTATCCGTATTGTAAGAACGCCCGCGGGCGAGGTCGTGATCGATCTTACCGGGAAGAAGTCGGGACGCGGAGCGTACATTTGCGGAAAGCTGGAATGCTTCAAGCTGGCTCAGAAGACCAAGGCCCTGGACCGGGCGCTGAAGGTACCGGTGAGCCAGGAAATTTACGAGCAGCTCGCCAGGGACTTCATATCCGTCGAAGAGCAGTTCCTGGCGGCAAAGGAAGCTTCGGACGATGAATAAGGCCCTTTCAAATCTGGGCCTGGCCATGCGTGCGGGCAAAGTGGTGACCGGCGAAGAAATTGTGCTGAAAGCGGTCCGTTCAGCAGAGGCGAAGCTGGTTCTTTTGGCGGGGGACGCTTCGGACAATACGCAGAAGAAATTCCGCGACAAATGCGGAACTTACAATATCCCGCTCGTAGTCGAATTCAACCGTGACATCCTGGGCGCTTCCATTGGCAAAGATAGTCGCGTCGTTCTTGCCGTTACGGACAAGGGATTCGCAGAAATGATCTCCAAGCAACTGGGGGATAATGTCGGAGGTGGTATTATTGACTAAACAAGACAGCAAAGATAAACTGCGGGTTTACGAATACGCCAAATCGCTTAACATGAGCAGCAAAGAGATTATCACGATTCTGAAACGTCTGAATGTTCCGGTGAATAATCATATGAGCGTTATGGAAAATGACGCCGTATCGAAGGTGGAACAGTTCTTTAAGGATATCAAGTCAAATGCCGCGGCCAAACGGGAAAGCGGGGGCGGAAGCCGCCCGAACCAGACCGCAACGGCAACGATCGAGGCGCAAAGCTCAAATAAAAATCAAACGGAAAAGCAGGTAGGTATGAACAAACCAAACAACAACTCATCGACAATGTCGTCAAGACCACAAAGCGGGCAGGATTCCCGCAGAAATCAATCCGGCTCTGTGCAGCAGCGTCCTCAGGGCCAAGGCGGAGCGCAGCGTCAAGGAGGACGTCCGCAGGGCCAAGGCGGAGCTCGTCCAGGCGAATCCCGTCCGCAAGGTCAGGGAGGAGCACCTCGTCAGGGTGATTCCCGTCCACAAGGCCAAGGCGGAGCTTCCCGTCCACAGGGCCAAGGCGGTCCGTCCCGTCCAGGTGATTCCCGTCCGCAAGGACAAGGCGGTGGAGGCCAGCGTCAAGGCGGATTCGGCGGCGGAAACCGTCCGCAAAGCCAAGGTGGAGCGCCTCGTCCGCAAAGCCAAGGCGGTACGCCGCGTCCACAAGGACAAGGCAGCGGGGATTCCTTCCGCGGAGACCGGAATTCCAAGAATCGTCAGGGCGGAAACAACAAACGGTTCGAGGATGGAAAAGGCGGCAATTTCCGTAACAACGGACGCGGCGGCAAGAACCAGCGCGGTGGCAGAAACCAGCAGCCGGTTGAGCGTCGCGAGAAGATCGACAATACGCCGAAGAAAATTATCGTCCGCGGCAACATGACCGTCGGAGAAACGGCAAAGCTGCTTCATAAAGACGCTTCGGAAGTCATTAAGAAGCTGATTCTGATGGGCGTTATGGCTACGATCAACCAGGAGCTGGATATCGAAACCATCCAACTGCTTGCCGGTGAATTCGGCGTTGAAGTTGAAGTGAAGATTCCGGTCGAGGAAGACCGTTTCGAAACCGTCGAAGAGAATGACGCTCCGGAAGATCTGCGGGCGCGTCCTCCTGTCGTGACCATCATGGGTCACGTCGACCACGGTAAGACGACGCTGCTTGATGCCATTCGTTCCACGAACGTAACCGGCGGCGAAGCAGGCGGCATCACGCAGCATATCGGCGCTTACCAGGTTGAAATCAACCAAAAGAAGATTACGTTCCTCGATACCCCGGGCCACGAAGCGTTTACGGCCATGCGTGCCCGTGGAGCTCAGGTTACCGATATTACGATTATCGTTGTAGCGGCGGACGACGGCGTCATGCCGCAGACGGTTGAGGCCATTAATCATGCGAAGGCAGCAGGTCTGCCGATCATCGTGGCCGTCAACAAGATCGACAAGCCGGGCGCAGACCCGGACAGAGTGAAGCAGGAGCTGACCAATTATGAGCTCGTCCCCGAAGAGTGGGGCGGCGATACCATTTTCGTCAATGTTTCGGCTAAACAGCGCATCGGTCTCGAAGATCTGCTTGAGATGATTCTGCTTGTCGCGGAAGTTAACGAATACAAGGCGAACCCGGATAAACGGGCGCGCGGTACCGTAATCGAAGCCGAGCTGGACAAGAGCCGCGGACCGGTAGCACGCATTCTCGTTCAGAACGGAACGCTGAAGGTGGGAGACGCCTTCGTGGCGGGCAACTGCTTCGGACGCGTACGGGTTATGGTGAACGACAAGGGACGCCGTCTGAAGGAAGCCGGACCGTCCACGCCGATCGAGATCACCGGTTTGACGGAAGTTCCGCAAGCGGGCGATCCGTTCATAGTGTTCGAGGACGAACGGAAAGCGCGGCAAATCGCCGAGAAGCGGGCGGTTACCCAGCGCCAATCTGAGCTGAACACGAACACCCGCGTAACGCTGGACGATCTGTTCAAGCACATCAAAGAAGGCGAGATCAAGGACCTCAACGTGATTATCAAGGCTGACGTTCAAGGTTCAGTTGAAGCGTTGAAAGGCTCCCTGTCCAAGATTGAAGTGGAAGGTGTGCGCGTTAAGATCATCCACAGCGGTGCCGGCGCAATCACGGAATCCGACATCACGCTGGCAGCAGCTTCCAATGCGATTGTCATCGGCTTTAACGTACGTCCGGATGCACAGACGAAGGCTGCCGCCGAGCAGGAGAAGGTCGATGTGCGTCTGCATAACATCATCTACAACGTGATCGAAGAGATCGAACAGGCCATGAAGGGAATGCTCGATCCGGTATTCAAGGAGAACGTTATTGGCCACGCCGAAGTTCGCAGCGTGTTCAAGATCAGCAAAGTGGGTGCGGTCGCCGGCTGTATGGTCACTGACGGCAAGATTGCGCGCAATGCGCAGACCCGCCTGATCCGCGACGGCATCGTCGTGTTCGAAGGCAAGATCGACTCCCTGAAACGCTTTAAAGACGACGCCAAGGAAGTAGCGCAAGGGTATGAGTGCGGTATTACTTTGGAGAACTACAATGATCTCAAGGAAGGCGACATCATCGAAGCGTTTATCATGGAATCCGTGGAGCGCTGACCCAAAGAGGTGAATGAATATGTCTAAAATTAGAGCCGGACGCGTAGGCGAACAGATCAAGAAAGAACTCAGCCGTCTGATTCAGGGCGAGCTGAAAGACCCTCGGGTCGGGTTCGTTACGGTCACCGGGGTCGATGTTACCAATGACCTTTCACAGGCCAAGGTATACCTCAGCGTCTTCGGTGATGACGAGCAGAAGAACGCCTCGCTTAAGGCGATCGAGAAAGCCAACGGCTTTCTCCGTTCGGAGCTTGGCAAGGCGATCCGTCTTCGGCATACGCCGGAACTGATCTTCAAGTTTGACGAATCCGTCGCCTATGGCAGCCGGATTGAGAAGCTGCTTGGCGAAATCGGCAAGCAGGACGAAAGTCAGGAATAAGCACAAGGAGACGGCGAATGCAGAGCTATGAACAAAGTCTCCGGCAGACACAACAGTTTCTGCTGGACCACGACGATTATCTTGTAGTGTCGCATATTCAGCCGGACGGAGATGCAGTCAGCTCGACCCTAGCGGTGGGCTGGCTTCTCTCATGTCTGGGCAAGAAATACACGATGCTGAATGAAGGGCCGATTCCGACCCGAATGAAATATCTGTGGAAGGCCGAAGAGATAGCCGATATGTCGGTCAACCCTCCAGAACGTACATTCAGCCATGTAATATGCGTCGACTGCGCCGATTTTCAGCGCGTCGGCCAGACGCAGCGGTATTTTGATCCGAACGCGTTGATTGTAAATATCGATCATCATCCGACGAACAACGGCTACGGCACGGTACAACTGATCAAGCCGGACGCAGCGGCCACGGCCGAGATTTTATTTGATCTCCTGAAGCAGTTCGACATCCATTGGGACGCCGATATCGCAACGGCCATTTATACCGGCCTGTTGACCGATACCGGCGGCTTCCGGTATGCCAATACTTCGCCCAAAGTCATGGAGATTGCATCGGAACTGTTATCGCTTGGAGTAAATGGACCGGAGCTGGCAGAGACGCTGCTGGAGGAAATGACACTGCCTCAGCTGAAAATCCTTAGCAGAGCCCTTGAGGGACTCCAATTGACGCCGGAAGGCGACATCGCCTGGGTCTCTATCACGCCTCAGGATATGGTTGACTGCGGCGCTGCCAACGAGGATTTGGAAGGGATCGTTAATTATCCCCGGAATATTCAGGGCGTTGAGGTCGGTATTCTGTTCAAGGTCATTCATGACCAGGCGGTAAAGGCCAGTTTCCGTTCTGCAGGTAAAGTGGATGTAGCCGCCCTGGCCCAAATTTTCGGAGGCGGGGGGCATACCCGCGCAGCCGGAGCCAAGCTGGATTTGCCTTTGGACCAAGCGGTATCGCTTGTTCTTAAGGAGGTCAAGCGGGTACTATGAGCGAGCTCGAAGGTGTTCTTGCGGTGTACAAGCCAGCCGGCTTTACCTCCCATGATGTCGTTGCCAAAGCGCGGCGCCTGCTCGGCATGAAAAGAATCGGACATGCCGGCACGCTGGATCCCCAGGTAACCGGCGTTCTGCCGCTTTGCCTTGGCCGGGCCACGCGCATTGTCGAGTATATTCAGGAACTGCCCAAGGAATATATCGCTACGCTCCGTCTGGGCATGTCCAGCGACACGGAAGACCTGACCGGGACAGTAACGGAGACGGCGGATGAAATACGGGTGACCGAAGAAGAGGTAAGGCGGACGCTGGAATCTTTCAAAGGGATCATTTCACAGACGCCTCCAATGTATTCCGCCGTCAAGGTTGGCGGCAAGCGTCTATACGAGTTGGCCCGCGAGGGCAAAACGGTAGAGCGTAAAAGCCGGGAGGTTGAGATCTACGAGATTGAGATGTTGGGTATGGTCTGGAACGGCCGGTTTCCGGATATCATTTTCCGTGTCCTCTGCTCCAAAGGAACATATATCCGCACGCTCTGCGTCGACATCGGACATGCGCTGTCGCTGCCGGGAGTAATGGTCAAGCTTGAACGCACGATGTCGGCGGGAATCCGGACGGATCGCTGCCTGTCGTTTGAAGAAATCGGCGAGCGTAAGGCGAACGGGACTCTTCAGGAATTCCTTATTCCGGCTGACGAGGCCATCAGCCATTTTCCCGCCCATACCGTGGCGGATGAGAAAAAGGCGGCCGCCCTGCAGGGACAGCGCCTGGCCACCCGGTTCGTTTCGCCCGATGTCCAGGTTAACAGTCCAATTCGTCTATATGACCTGCAAGGAAGTTTTCTCGGCATTTATGAGCGGGAAGAAGGCGGCTTGATCACTCCTGTTAAAGTGTTTGCCCAGGTGTAATGGAAATTATGAGAGAATTCTTCGACGGTACCCTGCAAAGGGCACCAATCGGTGTTTTTCTTAATTAAGTGAAGTGCAGGTGAGATACAGCGTGAGAACCGTAACGTTAACCTATCCGATGAAGCCGGAGACTGCAGCCGAGTGGGATCAGCCCCAGATTGCGGCCTTGGGTCAATTCGACGGCCTGCACAGAGGGCATGTCAGCGTCATCTCCTCCGCTGTGGCTAAGGCCCGCGAAGAAGGCTTGCCGGCAGCGGTCATCACTTTCTATCCCCACCCAAAGGATGTTATGGGGAAAGGGGATTATGAAGGCTATTTGACTCCCCCCCGAGACAAGCGCGAGCTGCTTGCCGGGCTTGGCGTCGATGTATTATTCGTCATCGAATTCAATGAGGAACTCTCTCGGGTAAGCCCGCGGGACTTTGTGGAGCGCATGCTTCTGCCCTTGAACATTTCAGCGGCCGTCGTCGGGTTTGACTTCCGCTTCGGCTATATGGGCGAAGGGGACGCCGATATGCTGCGCCTGCTTGGCAATGGAACCATGCGGGTAGAGACCGTACCGCCGTTCCTGCTGAATGGCGTCAAGGTGAGCAGCTCCGGCATCCGAAAGAGCCTGCAGAACGGTGAAGTTGAGCTGGTGAACTTTTGGTTCGGCCGGCGCTATCACTTGCGGGGAACGGTGGTTCACGGCGAGAAGCGCGGCCGCACCATCGGGTTTCCGACCGCGAATCTGGAGCTGGAGGACCGGTATGTCATACCGGCGAGAGGCGTGTATGCCGTTCGCGCTTTCCATAACGGAAAGGCGTTGCCCGGAGTGATGAATGTGGGCGTGAAGCCGACCTTTCACGAAGGAGTTACCACTCCGACGTTTGAGATTCATATGCTGGATTTTTCCGGCAATATATACGGGGAAGAATTGAAAGTGGAACTGGTCTCTTTTATCCGGCCGGAGCGCAGGTTCGATTCCGTGGAATCGCTGATTTCCCAAATTCGGGAGGATGCCAAGACAGCCGACAAGATTTTGCAGGAATCTTGACCTCTTTGATTTGATCCCTCTTTATCCGCATTTATCGATTATAATGAAGCTTTACCGGATCTTTCCGGTGCCGACGTTTACTTTTGCCTTTTATAGTGCTATACTGATTAACGTTGCTGGATTTCCGGCAGCCGTAACCTTGGCTTGGTCATTCGATTGTCACCGACGGTGACGAGGCCACTGGCGATTATTATGAAGGAGGTGAACAGGATGGCATTGACTCAAGAACGCAAGCAACAACTGATCGACGAGCACAAAACTCATGAATCCGATACCGGATCTCCAGAGGTGCAAATTGCTATCCTCACGGAGAATATCGTTAATCTGACCGACCACTTGCGTACGCACAAGAAGGATCATCATTCCCGCCGCGGATTGCTGAAGATGGTAGGTCAACGCCGTAAACTGCTCGCGTATTTGAAGAACAAAGACGTGCAGCGTTACAGTGCTTTGATCGAGAAACTGGGATTGCGTCGTTAATAATTCATAAGTTTACCCTTAAAGCAGCCTGGTTGTTTACCGTATGTGCTTCCAAGAAGCGTCAACGGGACAGCTGGGTTGCTTTTTGAAAATTAGGGAAAAATTTAGCAGCCAACCGGACCCTGTACATATAACCGACGGCTTTTTTTCCCAAGAGAACGGCCAAGCCGGTACTTGATTCACATTAAATTGAAGATATAGAGGTCCCCGCAAAGAACCTGAGCCAACTCAAAATCCCAGGTCTTCACTTTGTGGGGTTATCTTGTATTGCATAGAGAACGCGCGTATAGCCCCATCATAGGATACGCCGTTTTATTTTGAGTAGATCAGATTGAACCTGCAATAAGGTTGAGCGGGTCTGCTGCCATCCAAGGAGGGACTTTATGTCAAAACATGTAGAAATGCAGCTCGGGGGCAGAACCCTGGTGCTGGAAACAGGCCGCCTCGCCAAGCAGGCGAACGCAGCCGTTATGGTCCGCTACGGTGATACGTCGGTGCTCTGTACGGTGACGGCTTCAAGCGAGCCGAAGGATTTGGACTTTTTTCCGCTCACCGTAAACTATGAGGAACGTTTGTACGCGGTCGGTAAAATTCCAGGAGGCTTCATAAAGCGCGAAGGCAGACCGAGCGAAAAAGCGATTTTGTCCAGCCGTCTGACCGACCGTCCGATTCGTCCGCTGTTCCCGGAAGGCTTCCGTAATGACGTGCAGGTGCTGAACCTCGTAATGAGCGTCGATCAGGATTGCTCGCCAGAAATCGCAGCTATGATCGGAACGTCGGCGGCGCTGAGCATTTCCGATGTGCCGTTCAACGGTCCAATTGGCGGTGTCGTTGTCGGCCGAATTAATGGCCAGTTTGTCGTTAACCCGACGATCGCCCAACAGGAAGAGAGCGACATCTATCTCGTCGTGGCCGGTACGAAAGACGCCATCATGATGGTGGAAGCGGAAGCGAATGAAGTGCCGGAAGAAGTTATGCTGGAAGCGATCATGTTCGGGCATGAAGAGATCCGCGCCATTGTAGCGAAGATTGAAGAACTGGTGCAGATTGCCGGCAAGGAAAAAATGACCGTGAAGCTGCACGCCGTTAACGTGGATGTGAATACCGAAGTACGCGCTTATGCGCAGGAGCGGCTGGTTGAAGCGGTTAAGATTGCCGAGAAGCATGCCCGCCAGGATGCGATCGACGCAGTCAATAACGATACGGTGGAACACTTCACGGAAAAATATATCGAAACGCCGGAGCTGATTGGCGACGTGAAGGAAGTGCTGCACGATATCGTCAAGGAAGAAGTCCGTCGTCTGATTACGCACGACAAGGTTCGTCCGGATGGCCGGAAGCTGAACGAGATTCGTCCGATTGACTGCGATACGTCGCTGCTTCCGCGCACGCACGGCTCGGGACTGTTCACACGCGGCCAGACGCAGGCTCTCAGCGTATGTACGCTCGGCGCGCTCGGCGATGTGCAGATTCTCGACGGCATCGATTTGACCGAAACGAAACGGTTCATGCACCACTATAACTTCCCGCCGTTCAGCGTAGGGGAAGCCCGTCCGCTTAGAGCGCCGGGACGCCGTGAAATCGGTCATGGAGCGCTTGGTGAACGCGCATTGTCCAAGGTAATTCCTAGCGAAACTGAATTCCCGTACACGATCCGCCTCGTATCCGAGGTGCTGGAATCGAACGGTTCGACTTCCCAGGCGAGCATTTGCGCAAGTACCCTGGCGATGATGGATGCGGGCGTTCCGATTAAAGCCCCGGTTGCCGGTGTGGCAATGGGTCTGATTAAAGACGGCGAGCATGTATCCATCCTGACTGACATTCAGGGCATGGAAGACCATCTCGGCGATATGGACTTCAAAGTGGCCGGTACTGCTGAAGGCGTAACTGCCATTCAAATGGATATCAAGATCGACGGCATCGACCGCAAAATCCTGGAGGAAGCGCTTGAACAGGCTAAAGAAGGCCGGCTGTTTATTTTGAGCAAAATGATGGAGGCTATTTCCAAACCGAGAGAGAGCCTTTCCCCTTATGCGCCGAAGATTATCATCATGCAGATCAATCCGGACAAAATCCGCGATGTTATCGGCGCAGGCGGCAAAATCATCAACAAGATCATCGAAGAGACCGGCGTGAAGATCGACATCGAGCAGGACGGCCGCGTATTCATCGCTTCTTCGAATGAAGAGATGATCAAGAAAGCGCGTTCCATCATCGAAGGCATCGTGCGCGAGGTTGAAGTCGGCGAAATTTATGTCGGCACCGTCAAGCGGATTGAGAAATTCGGAGCTTTCGTGGAAATTTTGCCGGGCAAGGATGGTTTGGTGCATATTTCGCAGCTGTCGACTGACCGAGTAGGCAAAGTAGAAGACGTGGTTGCCATCGGTGATACCATCACCGTTAAAGTGACCGAAATCGACCAGCAGGGCCGCGTTAACCTGTCGCGCAAGGCCGTTTTGACCGCGGAAGCCAAAGCGTAAAAGGCCGAGATCCTGACACGTACCGATTCTTATGGATACAAATTTGAAAAGAGGCAGAAGCTTGAATTCTGGCTCTTTTTTTGAGCTGTAACTCCACAGATGTGGAGTTATTTTGAAATATAAGACTTTATAAGCTCGCGCCTATCGTTCGGTCTTATATTTCTACGAGAAACGGATGCCCTCCTCCCGCGAGGATGGCGCAGCCGTTTCTTCTTGCTTAGAGCGGTTTTCTTTCTCATACGCTTGCTCCAAGTGCCAAGGTCATCGCATTCCCTGAGGAGCCCGAAGGCATATTGCAGCGACTTGTCTCATAGGCTGGGACAAAGCGCTGTAAATAGGAATGAGGAGAAGCGCATAGGAGGAAGCCGTGATGAGACTGGAAAAAGCGGCGGTCGTGCTGGCCTGCATGGCTGTAGTGATCGGAATCGGCAGCAGCGCCGGGCCGGTAAAAAATATGCTTCAGCAGCTGCGCACCTCCGGAGGCATGGCCGTTCTGAAGCCGATCGGAGAGCAGCATAGCGAGCTGAGAAGCGTCATTGAAGCGAAAGCGGCCGAAATCAGCAGCCCGCCGGTAGACGCAAGAGTAGACCGGGTATGGAAGGCGATTCCCGGTTATAACGGGCTTAAGGTCGACGTGGAAGCGACTTACAAGGGAGCGCTGCTCCTCCCGGCTGGCAGTGAGATCAAGTATATTTACAGACAGACCCCGCCTGCCGTCTCGCTGGACGATCTCGGAGCGCAGCCCATCTACCGGGGCAATCCCGCCAAGCCGATGGTCTCACTCATGATCAACGTCGCTTGGGGGAACGAATTTATTGTGCCGATGCTGAACATTTTGGACGAGGAGCATGTGAAGGCGACATTTTTCCTGGACGGCAGCTGGCTGAGCAAGAACCGCGAGCTTGCGGTGGAGATTCAAAAGCGCGGACATGAGATCGAGAACCACGCCTATTCGCATCCGAATATGAGCACACTTAGCCGGGCCAGAGCGTTGATGGAGATCGACAAAACCAAGAAGCTGCTGAAATCAAGTCTTGGGGTCGATAACCGCTGGTTTGCGCCGCCGTCGGGAGATTTTGACCAAGAGACCGTGAAGATCGCCCGTGAGCTCGGGCTGAAGACGGTGCTGTGGACGGTGGATACGGTCGACTGGCGCAATCCTTCACCAGAGTCGGTCGTTGCCAAAATTACCGCAAAGGCGGAACCGGGCACGCTCGTGCTTATGCACCCCACGTCCTCGTCGTCGAGAGCGCTGCGCGGAATGATCCGCGGCATCAAAGCTAAAGGTCTGGTACTCGGAACCGTCAGCCAGACGCTGTCGCCGGAACGCGTGCTGCCAAGCAGTGTTGAGTGAAGCTCCCGTTTCTGATAGGATATAAGTCGCCCAGTTAAATCGGAAGGCAAACGAAAGGCTATGGGCAGGAGGACTTTTTACGTGGAGAAAATGGTATTATCAAACGGGTTGCGGGTAGTCATGGAGAAAATCCCGACAGGCCGGTCTGTTTCCTTCGGAATCTGGGTCAAGACTGGCTCCAGGAACGAGACGCCGGAAAACAACGGGATTTCCCATTTTATTGAACATATGCTGTTCAAGGGTACTGACCGGTACGATGCAAAAGCGATCGCGGAGCGGTTCGATTCCATCGGAGGGAATGTCAATGCATTCACCTCGAAAGAATACACCTGTTATTACGCCAAAGTGCTGGATGAGCATCTGCCGATTGCGGTCGATGTGCTGGCCGATATGTTTTTCCGTTCGAAGATGGATGCGGAGGAATTGGCCAAAGAAAAGAACGTCATTCTCGAGGAAATATCGATGTATGAAGATACGCCGGACGATCTCGTGCATGACCTGATGTCGATGGCGGCCTACGGCAGCCACCCGCTCGCCTATTCCATTCTGGGGCTTAAGGAACGGCTGGAAGCCATGACCCCGGATGATCTCAGGGCCTATATGAAGAAACAATATACGGTTGAAAACACGGTGATCAGTATAGCCGGGAATTTCGACGACAGCGTGGGAGATTTGCTGGAACGGTATTTTGGATCGTTCGCCGTTCATGGAGACACAGGCCCGGTGAGCCCACCCGATTTTCATGGGGATTTATTGTTCCGACGCAAAAAAACGGAGCAGAATCACATCTGCCTGTCTCTGCCCGGCTGTGCGAATGATGATCCGCTGCAGTATGCGATGGCCTTGATCAATAACGCCGTCGGCGGCGGGATGAGCTCCCGCCTGTTCCAGGAAATCCGCGAAAAACGAGGACTGGCCTACTCCGTATATTCCTATCACAGCGCGCAAGCGGACAGCGGTTTGTTCACCGTCTATGCCGGAACAGCTCCTAAGCAAACCAAAGACGTTATGGAGCTAACCAAGGAAATGCTCTATGAGCTGGCCGTTAAGGGAATGGACGAAGAGGAGCTCCGGAAAGGCAAGGAGCAGCTCAAGGGCGGTCTAATCCTTAGCCTTGAGAGTACAAGCAGCCGGATGAACCGTCTTGGAAAAAACGAGCTGATGCTTGGCCGGCACGATACGCTCGACGAAGTGATTGCCAGAATTCAAAAAGTCACGCTGGATGATGTAAATCAGGTGCTTGACCGGATGTTCGCCGCGCCGCTTGCGGCCGCGATGGTCGGGTCTTCCGATAAAGTGATTGCCAATGTTAGGAGAGATGATCTTGTCTTACTTCGTACAAATTCTCAAGCTTCCGGGCAATGAGAATGTTAATCTGCCCCGCAAAATGTCCGAGCAGGCCTCGGGCTACGATCTGTTCGCCGCTGTCGAAGGCGATTTGACGCTTGCGCCCGGCGCACGGGCGCTGGTTCCCACGGGAATCGCGCTTGCCATGCCGGACGGTCTGGAGGCGCAGATTCGTCCACGCAGCGGACTGGCGCTGAAGCACGGCATCACCTGCCTGAACACGCCGGGCACGATCGACGCCGATTACCGGGGTGAGATCAAGGTGCTGCTCATCAATCTGGGGCAGGAGCCTTTTACCATCGCCCGCAATGAGCGGATTGCCCAGATGGTCTTCCAGGCTGTTCCGTCTGTAACGATGGTGGAAGTGGAAGAGCTGACAGACACCGAGCGGGGAGCCGGTGGCTTCGGCCATACTGGCAAATAAATACATCACTTGCTTCAAGCTGGAGAGCTTGCGTTCTCGTCCGATTGTACGGACGGCGCAGGCTCTTTTTTCATAAATAGCACCCCAATCATCAGCCTGTGGAGGTTGCTTTCACCCATCCGCTTCTGCCCGCATAAGATGCTCTATAGTCGACAGTGTAATGTTGAAAGGAGCGTCATCCCTATGCTGACTGGCGTCAGGATCGTGTTCCTGGGCGGGGACGCAAGACAAATTGAAGTGATTCGAAAATGTGTGGAAATGGATGCGACGGTGAGCGCTGCCGGCTTTGATAAATGGGATTCCCCCTGCGAAGGGGTCAGTCTTGGGGGGATGTCCGCCGAGCTTCTGGACGGTGCGGACATTCTGGTGCTGCCAACCGTCGGCTGCGACGACGAAGGCCATATCAGCGCGAAGTACACGGAGGAGCCGCTGCAGCTTCTCACGGAGCATATCGAAGCGCTGCCCTCGCACTGCACCGTTTATACGGGCATGGCCAAGGAATATTTGAAGAGGCTGTGCGCGCAGCGCGGACTTGAGCTGGTAGAGCTGCTGGACCGCGATGACGTTGCCATTTACAACTCGATTCCTACGGCCGAAGGCGCGCTCGTGATGGCCATTCAGAATACCGATTTCACCATTCACGGCTCCAAAGCGATGGTGCTCGGAATGGGCAGAACCGGGTTTACGATGGCCAAGAGTCTTCAAGGTCTTGGAGCAAATGTTACGATGGGCGTCCGGAAGCAGGATCATTATGCCCGGGCGGAGGTTATGGGCTGGAGTCCGTTTATGACGGATCAGCTGCTGGAGCATGTCAAGGACGTCGATTATATCTTCAATACGATACCGAGCCTGATCCTCACCGCCAAGGTGATCTCACACATGCCCCGGCATACCTGTATTGTCGATTTGGCGTCTGCGCCCGGAGGAGTGGACTTTCGTTACGCGGAAAAACGGGGCATCAAAGCGATGCTGGCGCCTGGGCTTCCTGGAATCGTCGCCCCCAAAAGCGCGGGCATGATTATGGCGGGCGCGCTGCTGCAGTCGATTTCGGAACGGATTTTGGTGAAGGGGGATAAATAATGAACTGGAAAGGAATTACGGTAGGCTATGCGATTACCGGTTCCCACTGCACCTTTGCGGAGGTGATGCCTCAGATCAAGCGTTTTGTCGAAGGCGGGGCAAATGTCGTGCCGATCGTATCAGCGTCGGTTCTTGGCACGGACACCCGGTTCGGCACTTCGGAAAATTGGCTAAAACAGTTGAAAGAAATAACGGGGAATGATATCATTTCTACAATTGTTGAAGCGGAACCGCTGGGTCCATCGAAGCGGCTGGATGTGCTGACGATTGCACCCTGCACAGGCAATACCACAAGCAAGCTGGCCAACGCGATGACCGACGGACCGGTCCTGATGGCGGCTAAATCTCAAATGCGCAACGGCCGGCCTCTCGTTCTCGCTATATCGACCAATGACGGCCTCGGTCTGAACGCGGCGAATATTGCAAAGCTCCTGGTAACCAAGAATATTTATTTCGTTCCCTTCGGACAGGATAACCCTGTGCAGAAGCCGAATTCGTTGGTTGCCCGGATGGAACTCATCCCCGAAGCCTGCTATGCGGCGCTTCAAGGCTCCCAGCTGCAGCCGATGATTATCGAACGGTTTCATTCAGCATAAGCTTATAGACGCAGCAGAAAAACGACAACAATTGTATGAAGCTTCGGAACATGAATAGGTTAAACCGCTGCCGTCCTCCGCTTGAGGGCGGTACAATCGTGTTTATTCCTTTATTTTTGAACGAAGTACCGGCAGCGCCCGGGATTCTTCTTGAATAATAGTGCAGCCTGTCGTTAACTAATGGAGGAATTAGGAATGGGCATTTTGATACAAAAGTTCGGCGGCACCTCGCTCTCCACTCCGCAGGCCAGAGAACATGTCATTCGCCATGTCAAACGGGAGCTTGAACACGGATATAGCCTGGTGATCGTAGTCTCGGCCATGGGCCGCAAAGGAGAGCCATATGCGACGGATACGCTGCTGGACTGGGTCTCCCAGAATGGCGACGCTCTCCCCGATCGCGAAAAGGATTTACTGCTGTGCTGCGGTGAAATCATTTCGGCAACCACCCTTTGCAGCTTGCTGGAAGGAGAGGGCATTCCTTCGACCGTCCTTACTGGAGCCCAGGCCGGTTTCCTGACAGACAACGGCTACGGCAACGCCCGGATTCTGGATGTCCGGCCCGAACGGATCTTGCGTGAGCTGCGCGCCCAGAAGGTAGTCATTGTCACCGGCTTTCAGGGCCAGACGGAAGATGGGGATTTCACGACGCTGGGGCGGGGTGGGAGCGATACTTCGGCTACGGCGCTCGGTGCGGCATTGCGGGCGGATATGGTCGACATCTATACTGATGTCAACGGCATTCTGACTGCCGATCCCCGGATCGTTGAGGATGCGAAACCACTGACCTATGTCAGCTATACCGAAATTTGCAACATGGCTTATCAGGGTGCCAAGGTTATTCACCCCCGGGCTGTTGAAATCGCCATGCAGGCGCAGATTCCGGTTCGCGTCCGCTCCACTTTCTCGGACAATGAAGGGACGCTCGTCACGCATCCGGAAGGCTTTCAGGACGTGCAGGCCGGAATCGTCGACCGTTACGTAACCGGTATCGCCTATGTGAGCAACATAACGCAGATTTCGGTGGACTGCCCGGATGGCAATGGAACCGGAGTCCAACTGCAAATATTCAAGAGTATGGCTGATGCCGGCATCAGCGTAGACTTTATTAATGTTACGCCAACCAGCGCCGTTTATACCGTGTTCGACAGTCATTCAGAGAAAGCGATCGCGGCGCTTCAAGAAATCGGACTTCGTCCGAAAAGCCTTTCCGGCTGCGTCAAGGTATCCGTAATCGGTGGCGGTATTAACGGCGTTCCGGGGATCATGGCCCGTATCGTGGAGGCCCTCAGCGTGCACAACATCCAAATCCTGCAATCCGCTGACTCCAACACGACGATCTGGGTACTGGTCAAGAAGGAAGATATGGTGCAATCGCTTCGCGCGCTGCATTCCAAGTTTGAATTACACCGTTAACAGGAGGAATTCAGGTGGATTTTGGAAGACTAATAACAGCTATGGTAACTCCTTACGACAAGGAGGGGGAGATCGACTGGGACGCCGCATCGCGTTTGGTCGACTACCTGATAGAAGAGCAGAAGTCGGAGGGGCTCGTCGTCTGTGGAACAACGGGAGAATCGCCTACACTGAGCGATGAAGAGAAGCTGCAAATGTTTTCCTTTGTCTTGGAAAAAGCTGCAGGGCGCTGTAAGGTTATTGCCGGAACAGGCTCCTATAACACAAAGCACACGATCGAGCTCACGCAAAAAGCGGAGAAAATCGGCGTCGACGGCGCGCTTTTGGTCGTTCCTTACTATAACAAGCCGAATCAGGAGGGGCTGTACCGCCATTTCTCGGCGATTGCGGCAGAGACCAGCCTTCCGCTTATTTTGTACAATGTTCCGAGCCGAACGGGAATCTGTATGAGCGCAGATACGACGATCAGGCTCTCGAAAATCCCGAATATTGTAGCGACGAAGGAGTGTGCGTCGCTGGATCATGTCGCCTTGATCGCGGCCGGATGTCCGGATGATTTCCTTGTCTACTCCGGAGACGATTCTTCGGCGCTTCCGGCTTTGGCTGTTGGCGGACACGGAATTATCAGCGTGGCAAGCCATCTCGAAGGGGCAAGAATGGCCGAGATGATTTCAGCTTACCTTTCAGGGGACGTGCAGCACGCCGGAAAGGTTCATCGTGAGCTGTTCCCGATTTTTAAAGGATTGTTTGAATGTCCGCAGCCGCTGCCGAATCCGTCCGCCGTCAAATACGCGCTGGAGCTTCGTGGAATCAACGTCGGCTCGGTCCGCCTGCCTTTGACCCCCCCGAACGAGGCGGAAGCGGAATTTATCAGAAAGTTGGTATTGTAGAAATTGAATCAACCCGTTCGGCTGGAGTGAACCGGTTCTCGTAATGAGGGCCGGTTTTTTGTATGTTTTTTTGGACAGTCTGAAATAATGCCCCGCTTTAGCGGAAACAATACGGGTATCTAATTCCCGCGACTTGTCTTTTGACAAAAATATCATGTATAATGTTGTTAAGTGACTGGGTGCGGTTAAAATTGAATATGCGGCAATTTCTTCCGTCATGTCTAACACTAAAGGTCTGTCCGAAACCAAAGGATTATTTTTCCAGACCTGGACGTGCTTTGTCGATAAAGGCGCTGTGAGGGTCGCGGCTGAATGCTTGACGGCATAGGTTCGATTACAGAAATGTGCCGACCGCGGGCGGAAGCTCTTATTAGGCTTTTATTTTTTGCGCCTTTACGCCCTTTTTCTTCTTTACGGGGGATTTTTTGCTTTTGGTTTACGTTCAATGCCGCTAATGAATTGAAGTTCTTGATTCAAATAACATATGACGTCCAACATTAATAGGAGGGTTAGATTCATTTGTCCAAAAAAAACAACAATGATAAACTGATGATTTTCGCATTGGGCGGAGTCGGGGAAATCGGGAAGAACATGTACGTGGTACAATACGGCAGCGACATTGTCGTCGTGGACTCGGGACTGAAGTTCCCTGAAGAGGATATGCTCGGTATTGATATCGTTATTCCGGATATTTCCTATTTGACGGAGAATCGCGACAAGGTAAGAGGCATTGTGCTTACGCACGGCCACGAGGACCATATCGGCGGATTGCCTTATGTCCTCAAGCATTTGAACGTTCCGGTGTACGGAACGAAGCTGACGCTCGGTCTGGTGGAGAACAAGCTGAAGGAAGCGAACCTGCTCGGCGAAACGAAGCGCATTCTGATCAACGAAGATTCGGAGATCAAGCTAGGCAGCTCGCTGGTCGTAACTTTCTTCAGAACGAATCACAGCATTCCCGATTCTGTCGGCGTGTGTGTAGAGACTCCGGAAGGCAACGTGGTTCATACGGGCGACTTCAAGTTTGACCATACCCCAGTCAATGGTCAATTTGCGAATTTGCACCGGATGGCCGAAATCGGACAGCGGGGAGTGCTTGCGCTCTTGTCCGACAGCACCAACGCCGAGAAACCGGGCTTTACTCCATCGGAGAAAAATGTCGGGATTGTGCTCGAAGATATTTTCCGCAAAGCCGAACAGCGCGTAGTGGTGGCGACATTCGCCTCCAACGTGCACCGTATTCAACAGGTCGTCAATGCTGCAGAGCAGACCGGCCGCAAAATTACCGTAATCGGCCGAAGCATGGTTAACGTTGTATCGATCGCTTCCGAGCTTGGCTACCTGAACATGCCCGACGGCATGCTGATCGAACCGGAAGAAATGAACCGGATGGCGGCCAACCGGGTTGTCGTGCTCTGCACGGGCAGCCAAGGCGAACCGATGTCGGCGCTCACCCGCATGGCGCGCTCCAGCCACCGCAAAGTGGACATTCTGCCCGGCGACACCGTTATCATCGCGGCAACTCCGGTCCCTGGCAATGAGAAGTATATCGGCCGCACAATTGACGAACTGTTCCGCCTGGGAGCGGACGTTATTTACAGCGGTTCGAATTCCGGCGTGCACGTATCGGGACACGGCAGCCAGGAAGAGCTGAAGCTGATGCTCAACCTGATGAAGCCGAAATTCTTCATTCCGATTCACGGCGAATACCGCATGCAACGCAGACACGCTCTGCTGGCGCAGTCCGTTGGCGTTGACCCGGACAACATCTTCATCACGGAGCTTGGCGAAGTGGTTGAGATTCAAGGCGGCCAGGCCCGCAAAGCCGGCAAGGTCACTTCCGGCAATGTGCTGATCGACGGCCTGGGTGTCGGCGATGTAGGCAATATCGTTCTTCGCGATCGCAAGCTGCTGTCGCAGGACGGCATTCTCGTTGTCGTCGTCACGCTGAGCAAGCAGAACGGCGCCATCGTCTCGGGACCTGACATCATTTCGCGCGGCTTCGTGTATGTTCGCGAATCGGAAGGTCTGCTTGACGAAGCCAACCGGATTGTCTCCAGCACCCTGCAGCGCCTGATGAGCGAGAAGGTCAATGAATGGGCTTCGCTCAAGACAAGCGTCAAGGATGCACTTGGACGTTTCCTGTATGAGCAAACCCGCCGCAGACCGATGATCCTGCCGATCATCATGGAAGTCTAAGTTTATTTTCCATTTAAGCTGAACTCGATAAAGCCCCTCTTTCACCGGAAATATTGGACGGTTTCCGGCAGAGAGGGGCTTTTTCGTATTTATGCGGCAGCGGCTCCAGGCTTTCATGAGAGACTGCATAATGGCGGGGGCCGTTTAGTCATACTAACCGGGAGATTCATTACCATAAGCCTGCCAAAGAGCTAAGAGAGCAGGCGAAAAAGGGAGCGCTGAGCATGGAGAGCTTTGAACCTGTCAAGATAACAAACTTTAACGAAGAGCAGGCTCCTGCGGGAGAGGAGCCGGGCCACGAACAGACCCAGCAGGCTGCGGGTACGGTCGGCATGGTGAAAGAGTTCGGACAAACGGCTGCTCCGGTGGTCGAGCCGGAAATTTTTTGCATAACGATTATCGGACAGATTGAAGGGCATATCGTCATGCCCCCTCACAACAAAACAACCAAATATGAACACATTATCCCTCAATTGGTCGCTGCCGAGCAGAGCAAGACGGTTAAGGGTGTGCTTATTATTTTGAATACGGTGGGCGGAGATGTGGAAGCGGGGCTCGCCATTGCCGAAATGATCGCGTCTCTGTCGAAGCCGACCGTAACGGTTGTCGTCGGAGGAGGCCACAGCATCGGTGTGCCCATCGCCGTTTCGTCCAGCTATTCGATCATAGCGGAAAGCGCAACGATGACGATCCATCCGATTCGGATGAACGGCCTTGTGATCGGTGTGCCGCAGACATTTGAGTACATGGAGAAAATGCAGGAGCGCGTTGTCCGGTTCGTAACGTCCCATTCCCGGATATCCGTCGATTGCTTCAAGGATTTGATGTTCAAGACAGGCGAGCTTAACCGGGACATCGGAACGGCGGTCGGGGGCAGCGATGCCGTTAAGTTCGGCCTGATGGACGAAGTGGGCGGAATTGGAACCGCCATGGCGAAATTAAACGAGCTGATCGCGCTTAAAGGCGCGCCTGCTGATACGGGAGGGTTGACCCAATGATCTTGTACTCCGTTATATCCGCGGATCAGGTATGGGAAGGGGCAATACAGGCGCCTCCTTCCATGCTTGAAGTCACTGTACAGGGCATTCTAATGCAGGTGGAACCGCTGAGCGAAGGAAGAGCCCGAATCGTAAGACTGCTGAACTGTCCGCTTGGCCGCTATCTGGAACCCGGTCTTGCGCCGGGTCAAATCATTTCATTTCCGTCCGGGGGCTGAGGATAATCGTTCGTAGAAAGAGCCGCATTTTCCGACAAAAGAGAACATAGGTACGCCACGCCATTATATGGTATAATACTGTTTCGGAGGTGACTGGCGTGGCGAAACGGAAAAGACGGAAAAAAAAGAAGGCGCTGCTGGGCAGCGTTTTAAAATATGAAATCTACGGCATTCTCCTGATTACCTTCTCGGTTATTGCATTATCCGGCGAGGCGGCAGTAGGACGCTCGTTATCGAGTTTGGCCGGTTACCTGCTTGGCCGGTTCTATTTCGTTTTGCCTCTAGTCGGCATTTATTACGGATTAATGGTGATGATTTACCGGAAGTGGCCTTCGAACTGGAACAGCCGACACAGCGGCGTACTGCTGCTGGTGCTTTCGATGTGCCTGATGAGCAGCATCTCCGCCATGGAGCAGAAGCTTGGACCGCTGTCCATGCTCGATCCCGGCAATGTGCTGTCCCAGACCCGGAAGGATCTCGCCGGCGCTTTGTTACCCTCCGCAAACGGTACCAGCGTATACATGCTGGGCAAAGATATCAGCGGCGGTTATGTCGGCGGTCTGGAATTCGCATTTTTGCTGTGGCTGTTCGGAACGCTTGGTGCCAAGCTGCTCATGATCGTCATGCTGGCGATCAGCTTTATGCTGGTGACGAACCTCTCCTACATCGAGCTGTTCGGCTTGCTTAGAAACCGGGCCGTCAAGCTTGCTGAGGGCATCCGCCTCCGCGCTGCAAGCCGCCCGCAGGCGATGCCGGTATCGAACCGGAGCGGAGACAGGGCGAAGCTCCGTTCACAATCCTCACAAGATGACGATGACGAAGATGATGAGGAAGAAACCTCTCTCCCTAATCGAAAGAAGCCGCAATTCTTCGATAAGCTGATCAAACGAAAATCTCCGGGTTCCGGATCGGAAGCTTCTATGGCGACTGACGAAGAACACGGGAAGAAGCCGGATTGGGACAATGTTCCGATTATTTCGGGCGTGAACTCTCGTTCGGATTGGTCCGATTCGGGTGAGGACAACGATTTTGATTTCGACAGTGAAGAGCTGGAGCCTGCAACTCCCATCATTCGCGATTTCTTCGAGCATATCCGCTCGGAAGGCTTAAGCGACGAGGATCGGGAGGAGTGGGGAGAGTTCTCGCCGGCTGCGCGCAGCAGCATGAAGCCGGCCCCCGCCTCCGGTATTACGAGTGAGACGGAGGATGGAGTCCCTGCTGAGAATACCGGCATAGCGCCGACGGAAGCTGCTTCAGGCGGCTTGAACGAGACGGGCGAAGAATTGCCCGTAGTCGAGGCGCCTAAGCCTGTACCGCCGCCTAAGCCGTACAAGCTTCCGCCTTTCCGTCTGCTGTCCAAGCCTAACAACGGGGGCAAAGCCGGGGATCAGAATGATTACATGCAGACGGCCCGCAAGCTGGAGGCTACTCTGGAAAGCTTCGGCGTTCGGGCGAAGGTGCTGGAGGTTGTCCGGGGCCCGGCGGTTACCCGGTACGAGATTCAGCCCGATATCGGCGTGAAGGTCAGCCGGATCGTCAATTTGACCGACGATATCGCTTTGGCGCTGGCCGCCAAGGATATCCGGATGGAAGCGCCGATCCCCGGCAAATCGGCGATCGGCATCGAGGTGCCGAATCCGGAAGTATCGCTGGTTACGATGAGAGAAGTCATGGAAACGCAAATTTTCCAGGAAGCCGACGCCAGGCTGACCATTGCCTTCGGCAGGGATATTTCCGGGCAGACCATCATCGGCAACCTTGCCAAGATGCCCCATTTGCTTGTTGCCGGAGCGACCGGATCGGGCAAATCGGTCTGCATTAACGGCATTATTACAAGCATTCTGTACAAGGCCAAGCCGGACGAGGTCAAATTCTTAATGGTTGACCCCAAGATGGTTGAGCTTAATGTGTACAACGGCATTCCCCATTTAATGGCTCCCGTAGTAACAGACCCGAAACGCGCCAGCCTGGCGCTTAAGAAGATCGTGGTTGAGATGGAGAAACGGTACGAGCTGTTCTCCAAATCCGGGACGCGGAATGTTGAAGGCTATAACCAGCTTATGAAGGATAATCCGGCGGCTGTCCTGCCGTATATCGTCGTTATTGTGGACGAGCTTGCCGACCTGATGATGGTTGCCGCAGGCGATGTGGAGGACGCCATTTGCCGTCTGGCGCAGATGGCACGGGCGGCCGGTATCCATTTGATTATCGCCACTCAGCGCCCTTCGGTAGACGTCATTACCGGCGTCATCAAGGCGAATATTCCTTCGCGGATCGCCTTTGGCGTATCGTCTCAGGTGGATTCGCGGACGATTCTGGACATGGCGGGAGCAGAGAAGCTGCTGGGCCGCGGCGATATGCTCTTTATGCCGATGGGCTCATCGAAGCCGATTCGTGTTCAGGGGGCTTTCATGAGCGATGCCGAGGTGGAAGCGATCGTCCACTACGTCAGCAGCCAAGGAGAAGCGGAGTATGACGAGTCCATCGTCCCTGAAGTGGATGATACGGCGGCGGAAGCTGAGGAGCCGCAGGACGAGCTGTACGAGCAGGCGGTGCAGATCGTGCTGGAGGCCAAGCAGGCGTCGGTATCGCTGCTCCAGCGCCGGATGCGCGTCGGGTACACCCGCGCCGCAAGGCTGATCGACTCAATGGAAGCCAGAGGCGTGATCGGACCATATGAGGGCAGCAAGCCGCGTGAGGTGCTGATTTCGCTGGAGCAGTACCAGCAGAACCGGATCAGTTCATAGTAGCTATGGAGAAGCGTTCCTTTTGATTCCAGAAGGAGCGCTTTTTATTTGACTTGTAGCTTTGGTCCATCCTTTCTTTTCGTTCCTGAAGGTGCATAGGATTCCCTCACGGTCGTCATAATAACGTTAGCCATCCATGCAGAACTTACAAGAGAAAGGTAGAGCGAAGCCAAATGAAGAATCAGAAGCTATGGATCATTGCCGTACTATCCCTTACGCTTGCGTCCGTCCCGCTGATCGAACATTTCTCGGGGGGGAAATCGTCAGCACCACAGCCGCAGAATTCTGCAGCAAGTTCTTCGTCCGATACCGGGGCCTATGACGAGGCGCTGCCCGCTTTTGGCACCACGCCCTTGAAATACGGCGCTTCGGGGCCGGATGTGTACGAGCTGCAGGGGCGATTGAAGCACCTGGGCTATTTTTCGGACAAAATAGATAGTCAATTCGGCTACGATACCTTGAATGCCGTCAAATGGTTTCAGTGGAAGTTCGGAATGAAGGCGGACGGTGTTGTCGGGGCCAAGACGAAGCTCAAGCTTTACAACGCGACCAAGAACTGGCGTCCTACGGAACCTTCCGCCGGAGTAAAAACCGCTAAAACTACAAACAAAGGCAAGGCTAAAGCGGAGCTGGCATCCGGGAATACGATGGGTCTGTCGGAGAATGATCTCAAGATTATGGCGAACGCCGTTTACGGGGAATCCCGGGGCGAGCCGTTTGAAGGCCAGGTGGCCGTCGCAGCCGTCATTTTGAACCGGACGAAATCGCCGAGCTTTCCGAACACGCCTTCCGGCGTAATTTTCCAGCCAGGAGCATTTACCGCTGTTGCCGACGGACAAATTTATCTGACGCCGAATGTGCAGGCGCGCAAAGCGGTTCAGCAGGCGCTGAACGGCTGGGACCCGACGGGCGGCTGTCTGTATTACTTCAATCCGAAGACGGCTACCTCCAAATGGATTTGGACGCGTCCGCAGGTGAAGACGATCGGCGAGCATATATTTTGCATGTAAAATCTGATCTGCTGACCGCCACTGAAACAGGTTCTTTGGCGGCAGTTCCATGGGAGCAATCGGAAGACTTGTCTTCCGGTTGCTTCCTTCGTTTGGAATGGTTTAGAATAAATATTACTTCATAAACTTGGTAAAACAGCTTTTTATCCGAGCCGTAAAGGAGTTTTGGCCTTGACAAATCACGTATTTCAGCATGGCAACGTAGGAGGCATACGCATTCATGTACTGCCGACGAAGACGTTCAAGACCTTTGCGATATCGCTGTATGCCGGCGTTCCGCTCGCCGAGGATACCGTTACCCCAACTGCTCTGATTCCGTTCGTGCTTCGCCGGGGCACGGCATCCTATCCGGAAACTACCCAGTTCCGCGAACGATTGGAGGAGCTTTATGGAGCCGGCTTCGGCTTTGACGTGTATAAGCGTGGAGACTATCAGATCATCCAGTTCCGCATGGACACCATCAATGACTCGTTCGTTCAGAGCAAGGAAAGTCTGCTGGCCGAGTCTTTTGCTTTTTTGGGCGAGGTGCTGACCCGTCCGTTGCTAGAGGGCGGAAGCTTCCGTCCTTCCTATGTGAACACGGAGCGGGAGACCGTTCGCAAGAAGCTGGAGTCCATCGTCAACGACAAAATCCGTTACGCGGCCGAGCGTTGTATCGAGGAAATGTGCCGCGAGGAGCCATACCGCCTGCATCCTCTTGGACAAAGAGCGGACCTTGAGTCCATTACGCCGGATTCGCTGCATCAGTCCTACCGGGCATGGCTGGACGGAGCGATTCTTGATTTATATGTTGTCGGTGACACCAGTCCCGAGGAAGTGCAGAAGCTTGTGGAACGGCACTTCGGGCTTGACAGCCGGTCGGCTTCCCCTTACCAGTCGAATTTTTCACCAAAGAAGGTTACGGAAGTGCGAACGGTGGAAGAGCGGATGGATGTTGGCCAAGGCAAGCTGAACATGGGACTGCGCACATCCATAACCTACGGAGACGACGCTTATGCGCACGCTCTGATGTACAACGGCATTCTGGGCGGCTATCCGCATTCCAAGCTGTTCGTGAACGTCCGGGAAAAAGAAAGTCTCGCTTATTACGCCTCCTCCCGTTATGACGGGCATAAAGGGATCGCCACCATACAGTCGGGCATCGAAATTCAGAACTACAATAAAGCCTTGGACATCATCCGCAAGCAGCTGGATGAAATGAAGCAGGGCAATATCAGCGATCTGGAGCTGAATCAGACCAAAGCGATGATCCGCAACCTGCTTTCGGAAATCCAGGATTCCGCCTTTGAAATGATTGCATTCGACTTTAACCGGGTATTGTCCGGCAAGGAACGTTCCACGGAAGAATTGATGAGCCAAGTGGAAGCATCCGGCGCGGAGGACGTGAAGCGGGCAGCCGGCACCGTAGAGCTCGATACGATTTATTTCCTGACAGGGCAGAAGGAGGAGAGCTAATGGAACAAGTCCATTACGACAGGCTTCAGGAAACGCTGTACCACGAAGTATTGGATAACGGGCTGAAGGTCTATGTTCTGCCGAAACCGGGGTTCAAGAAGACGTACGCCACTTTTGCAACGAAATACGGTTCGGTCGACAATCACTTCCGGGTAGCCGGCGGAGAGGAAACATCGGTCCCGGACGGCATCGCCCACTTTTTGGAGCATAAAATGTTTGAAGAGCCCGAAGGCGATATCTTCGCCACCTTTGCGTCGAACGGAGCTTCGGCGAACGCTTTTACCAGCTTCGAGCAGACGGTCTATTTATTCTCCGCCACGGAAAATATCGAAACGAACATCGAGACTCTGATCGACTTCGTGCAGCGGCCTTATTTCACGGATCAGAATGTGGAGAAGGAAAAAGGCATCATCGGACAGGAAATCAACATGTATGCCGATAACCCCGACTGGCGCGTCTACTTTGGCTTGATCGAAGCGATGTATCAGAAGAATCCGGTTCGGATCGATATCGCCGGCACGGTGGAATCCATCTCGACGATCACCAAAGAAACGCTTTATACGTGCTATAACGCCTTTTATCACCCAAGTAATATGCTGCTATTTATTGTCGGCGGCGTAAACCCGGAGTCGGTCTTTGAACTGGTGCGCCGCAATCAGGAAGGGAAGTCTTATGAACGCCAGGGCGAGATTGAGCGGATTTTTGAGCAAGAGCCGGAGGAAGTCGGTATCAAGCGGCTGGAAAACAAGCTGGCTGTCTCCATGCCCAAATGCCTGTTCGGCTTCAAGGAACGAGAAATCGGCCTGACCGGCAAAGCCGCCGTACGCCGGGATTTGACAACCAAGCTGATGCTCGACCTGCTGCTGGGCAGCAGCACGGCACTGTATCAGAAGCTGTACGACGAAGAGCTGATTTCCGACAGCTTCGGCCACGAGTACAACAGCTCGCCGCAGTACGCCTTCTCCGCGATCGGCGGCGACACGAAGGACCCTGAGCTTTTGCTGAAGCGGGTCAGGGAAGAGATAGAACCCTTGCTTAAGTCAGGCTTCGACGAAAGGGATTTCATCCGCGCCCGCAACAAAAAAATCGGTGGGTATTTGCGCATGCTGAATTCTCCGGAGAGCATCGCCCATGAATTTACGCGTCACCAGTTCCGGGGAGGGGACCTCTTTGCTGTCCTTCCGGAATATGAGTCCATTACTTTGGACGAAGTAAATCAGCGGCTGCGGGAGCATATCGACTGGAATCAGCTCGCGGTTTCTGTCGTGGTGAATCCATAGTGCAAATCGCGGGAGAGAGCGGAAAGCCGCTAGGAGAAACGACGGTGCTGATAACGGGGGGGAGCGGCGGTATCGGCGGCGCCATTGCGGAGCGCTTTGCCTCCGCCAGAATGAAGGTTGTCATTCATTATATGAATTCCCATGAGGCGGCCAATGAAGTAGCGCGGCGCTGCATGAACTTGGGCTCCCAAGTAATGACCGTTGCTGCAGATCTCAGGGACCGGAGCCAGCTGCAGCGTATGGCGGAACGTCTTGCTGCCAGCGGCATGCAGCCCGATATACTGGTGAACAACGCCGGAAAATCGCACTACGGCATGCTGGCCGATCTTACCGAAGAAGACTGGGACGATGTCATGGACATCAACTTAAAGGGAACCTTTCTGTGCAGCCAGATTTTTATGCCTTATATGGTTTCTCAGCGGTTTGGCCGGATCATCAACGTGTCTTCGGTATGGGGCGTTTCAGGCGCATCCTGCGAAGTCGCCTATTCCGCGAGCAAGGGCGGGGTCAATGCGTTTACCAAGGCGCTGGCCAAAGAATTGGCTCCCTCGGGCGTTACGGTGAACGCGGTGGCTCCGGGAGCGGTGCGGACCGCGATGCTGGATAACCTGGCGGAGGACGAGATTCGGATGCTGGAGGATGAAATTCCTGCGGGCCGGTTGGCCGCGCCGGAAGAAATAGCGTCACTTGTCTATTTTTTGGCGCTGCCGGAATCCGGTTATATCAATGGGCAAATCATCAGTCCGAACGGCGGCTGGATTACCTGAAAGTAGCAAGGTTTCGTCGCATAACGAATTTTCTTCAAGGGCATATTAGAACTGTTGCTTTTAAATCTTTAACACTGAAGGAGGATTTAAGATGTCAACAGAATCTACAGTTATCAAAAACTATGATACCTGGAAGAAATTTCTGGGCGAGCGGGTCATCCAGGCCGAAAAGGTGGGCATGAGCGAAGATACGATCGCCAAGCTGGCCTTTGAAATCGGGGAATTCCTTGATAAAAAGGTCGATCCGCAAAACGCCTCGAACCGGGCGATCAAAGAGCTGTGGGATGTCGGCGACGAAAGTCAGCGCCATACCATTGCCTCCCTCATGGTCAAGCTGGCGAAGCAAAACGCATAACCCGGCGGAACAAGCTCCCCTCGAGGGAGCTTTTCTGCAATTGTCCGGCTAATCGTCTTGCCTTTCAATTTCATTTTATATATCATAAACATGACCCGTGAACAGTTGGCTTGTCGAATCATGGTACTTTTTGACGGATAAGGCCCGGGGAGAGGAATTTACATTACGAGGTGTGGAATTTGGAATATAAACAATGGTATATGGAATACAAGATACATAAGAATAGACCCGGTTTACTCGGCGACATCGCCTCGATGCTCGGTATGCTTGAGGTCAACATTCTGACCATCAACGGAGTAGAGGACAAGACTCGAGGCATGCTGCTTGAAACGAATGACGATGAGAAAATCCTGCTTATGGGCGAAATGCTCAAGAAGGTGGAAAATATAACGGTAACCGCGCTGCGTTCTCCGCGTCTGGTAGATAAGCTGGCCGTTCGCCACGGAAGGTACATCGACCGGGATTCGGACGACCGCAAGACGTTTCGCTTTACGCGGGATGAGCTTGGCCTTTTGGTCGATTTTCTGGGAGAGCTCTTTAAACGTGATGGCAATCAGGTGATCGGACTTCGCGGCATGCCGCGCGTCGGCAAGACGGAATCAATTATTGCCGGCAGCGTGTGCGCGATGAAGCGCTGGACGTTTGTCTCCTCGACGATGCTCCGGCAGACCGTTCGCAGCCAGCTTGCCGAGGATGAAATGAATCCGAACAATATTTTTATCATCGACGGCATTGTCAGTACGATCCGGTCCAATGAGAAGCATTACAATCTGCTCAAAGACATTATGACGATGCCGAGCACGAAAGTGATTGAGCACCCGGATATTTTTGTCCGCGAGTCGGAGTATACGTATGACGATTTCGATATTCTGATTGAACTGCGGAATAATCCGAACGAAGAAATTTTGTACGATACGTTCACGGCCAGCTACAGTGACGATTTGTAAATAGAGAGGATTAGGAGGTGATGGCATGTCGGAACTAGGCCGGCAGTTGAAAGAGGCCCGTCTGCAAAAGGGAATGAGTCTGGATGATGTACAGGAAGTAACGAAGATCCGCAAAAAATATTTGGAAGCCATCGAAGCGGGGGACTACAAGGTTCTTCCCGGCAGTTTTTATGTCCGCGCTTTTATCAAGACCTATGCCGAGGCGGTTGGCGTCAATCCCGATGATCTCGTGCAGGAGCCCGGAAGCGTTCCGGTGACCAGGGAAGAGCCTTCCACCATGGAATCGGTGCTTCAGAAACGCAGCCGAAGACCCGAGACCGAGCGGAATGCCAAATGGCTTCCGACGCTATTGATGTGGATTTTTCCGGTACTGATTATAGCGGTTATTTACATGTATGCTTCAAACTGGGGGAAATCGGATAATGAGCAGACCGACGGAAATCCGATTACCGAGAGCACTCAGTCTCCGTCGGCAGCTCAGTCCACAGGACCGGCCCCTGCGAATGGAGGAGGCGCGACTCCGGCCGCTACGGCTAGCCCCGAAGCCGGGGCAAGCGCGGAAGCTGCCGCGTCTCCATCCCCTTCACCGTCGGCGTCACCGTCCGCATCTCCATCTCCATCTGCTTCGCCATCCCCGGGAGACGGAACGGTTGTAATGGACGGGAAGTCAGGCAAGACTACCGTATTCAAGGTGAGCGGCACTAATCCGCAGGTGGTCATTACAGCGACAGGCCAAAGTTGGCTGGAGGTTTATAAAGGCGAAAATTCCAGAGGACAGAAGCTCTCTTTTGGAAGTACGGCTGCAGGAGATACTATGACCTTTACGCTGGATAGTGAAGGTATTTATATTAAATCCGGCTATTCTCCTGCTACGCAGATTACCGTGAATGGGCAGGCGGTAACGGACGGCAAGACCACGTCGCGTATTTTGCTTAAGCTGGATGACGGCTTGGGAACCCCGGCCGAAGGTGCATCGGCGGGCACCTCTACGGACGGACAAACGGCTAACAGCGGGGACACGGCCGCCACAGGCGAATAAGTATCGTATATTCGTATAGACTTTGCTATTTTGGAGATGCTAAGGAATGGTTAACAGTTCATCCATCAAAGCGAGGTGCAATCGATGACGGTCAGCTGGATTGTAACCGGCCTGGGCATTATTGTCAGTCTGCTTGGTTACTATTTGATGCCGAATGCTTGGGGCTACGGTATTTTGGGCTTCGGTCTTGCTCATATCGTATTGGGGATTTTGGACATGTTCCGGGGTACCGCCCGAAGCAGATAACTGGCGCTTAAGAAGCGTCTCCCGCAAGGAGGGATTTTCTTTGAGGGAGGCGTTATTTTTTTGCGTTATGGCGTCAAAGCAGCCGGCTGTTAGACTTGACCTTTTCTTTTTCATATAATAATAGCTGAATATAGCTTATAAAGGACGTGGAACCATGGCTTCGGAAAGCTCATTTGATATTGTGTCCAAAATGGACGTTCAGGAATTAACCAATGCAGTTCACCAGACCGAGAAGGAGATCCAGAACCGTTACGATTTCAAGGGAAGCAAGAGCAGTCTCAAGCTTGAAAAAGACGCCCTGATCATCGCAGCCGATGACGAGTACAAGCTGAATGCCGTTATTGATATTTTGCAGTCCAAGATGATCAAAAGAGGCATTTCAGCAAAGAACCTTGATTTCGGCAAAATCGAGCCGGCTTCGCTCGGAACGGTCCGTCAGCGGCTGGGCCTTAAGCAGGGAATTGACCAGGAGAACGCCAAGAAGATCAATGTGCTGATCCGCGACTCCAAACTCAAGGTCAAGAGCCAAATCCAGGGCGACCAGATTCGCGTCACTGGCAAGAGCAGGGACGATCTGCAGCAGATCATCCAGCTTCTCAATAATGCGGATCTGCCGCTGGATCTTCAATATACGAACCTGAAATAACTTAGTATACCCCGCAGTGGCCTGTCATGCGAGCCCTGCGGGGTGCTTTCTGTTTTTGACAGCTGAATTATGGCTATATTATACTTGTTGAGATAATGTGGATTTGTGCTTTTTTATTATTGGGGGATGACCATGACAGAAAAAATTAACATCGTTACGCTCGGCTGCGAGAAAAATCTGGTCGATTCGGAGATTATGTCCGGACTTGTTCATGAACGAGGATATACACTTGTGGACGAAAAGGAAGAAGCAACCGTTATTATTGTAAATACCTGCGGATTTATAGATGAAGCCAAAGAGCAGTCTGTGAATACGATTCTTGAGCTTGCGGAGCTGAAGGAAACGGCCAAATTGAAGGCGCTCATCGTGTCGGGCTGCCTGACCCAGCGCTACAAAGAGCAATTAATGGATGAGATGCCGGAGATCGACGGGATTGTCGGTACGGGCGATTTTCACAATATCGTTCAGATTGTCGATGAAGCCGTGAGAGGAAGCAGACCAGTGTGGGTCGGCAATCCAGTCTTTAACTATGAGGAGGCGCTGCCGCGCAAGGTATCGACGCCCCGCTATACTACTTATGTCAAGATCGCTGAAGGCTGCGACAATAACTGTACGTTCTGCAGTATTCCGATTATGCGCGGGGCGTTCCGCAGCCGCTCCATGGAATCGATTGTGGCTGAAGTCGGGGCGCTGGCGGCTCAGGGCGTCAAAGAAATCAGCCTCATTGCTCAGGATTCCACCAATTACGGAACCGATCTGTATGACGGCTTCAAGCTGCCCGAGCTGCTGAACCGGGTGAGCGAAGTGGAAGGGATTGAGTGGGTACGGTTGCATTATGCGTATCCCGGCTTTTTTACCGACGAACTGATCCGGACTATGGCTGACAATCCGAAGATTTGCAAGTATGTGGACATGCCGCTGCAGCATAGCGAGGACGCCATTCTGAAACGGATGCGCAGACCCGGACGGCAGCAGGACATTCGCAGTCTGGTTAAGCGAATCCGGGAAATGATTCCCGGCGTATCGCTGCGAACCTCCATCATTGTCGGTTTTCCAGGGGAGACCGAGGAGGATTTTGAGCGGTTATGCGATTTTGTAAGGGAAATTGGCTTCGATCGGCTCGGGGTATTTACCTATTCCAATGAAGAAGGAACACCGGCTTCACGCCTGCCGGATCAGATTCCGGACGAAGTCAAGGAATGGCGGGCCAACACGCTGATGGAGCTTCAGCGCCAGCTTACAAGCGACAGAGGAAGCCGGTATGTCGGTCAGGTCCTCGATGTGCTGGTAGAGCGGTATGACGGACGCAGCGACGTGTATATCGGCCGGTCGCAGTATGACGCACCTGAAATCGACGGCGAAGTGTTCGTGAGAGGCAGCAATGTAGGCATAGGCGAAATCACGAAGGTCCGGATCACCCACGCTTTTGAATACGATTTGTCAGGGGAGGAACTTCAGTGAATTTGCCCAACCGCATTACGATTGCCCGAATATGCCTTATCCCGATTATGATGGTGTTCCTGCTTGTCAATTTCAGCTTTTACCCGGAACCGCTGCATTGGGGCTCCTTCCAGCTTTCCGTCAATCATCTGATCGCGGCGATTATCTTTCTTCTCGCGGCAAGTACGGACGGGATCGACGGCTACATTGCCCGCAAATATAATATGGTGACCAACCTCGGCAAGCTGCTGGATCCATTGGCGGACAAGCTGCTGATCTCGGCTGTTCTGATCTCGCTCGTTGAGCTGGGAAGATGTGATTCTCTGATCGCCGTTATCATTATCAGCCGTGAATTTGCGGTGACCGGTCTTCGGCAGGTAGCTCTGCTGGATGGCAAGGTTGTGGCGGCAAGTAAATGGGGGAAGATCAAGACGGTTGTGCAGATCGTAGCGATTTCCCTGCTGCTGCTTAACAATTTTCCGTTCCAGTTTGTCGGCATTCCCTTTGACGATATTGCCATTTGGGCGGCCGCGCTGATTACCATTTACTCGGGAATCGATTATTTTGTGAAGAATAAGGAACTGCTGTCACGCGCATAACGCCTAACCATCCTATCAAGATCCATCACATATCAGTCAACTTCAGCGGGGCAGTAGGCATTCATAACCTATTGCCCTTTTTTAGTCTGAAGCCGGCAGAGCCATATATCAGGAGGGAATCCAATAATGAAAGCAGAGATTATTGCGGTCGGCACCGAGCTGCTGCTCGGGCAAATTGTAAACAGCAACGCCCAGTTTTTGTCCATCGAACTTGCCGCTCTAGGAATCGACGTTTATTTTCAGACGGTAGTCGGCGATAACAGCATCCGGCTGCAGGAGGCGATCGAGATCGCCAAGGGCCGCGCCGATCTGATCCTGTTCACGGGAGGAATCGGACCGACGGAGGATGACTTGACGAAGGAAGCGCTGGCCGCAACGCTTGGGCGGGGGCTGCATATCGACCAGATGGCGATGGATCATGTAGACCGGTTCTTCAGCGACCGTGGCGTCCCGATGACCGAGAATAACCGCAAGCAGGCGCTGGTGATTGACGATTCGACGCCGCTGCCGAATGAAACGGGACTGGCCGTAGGCCTCGCCATCAGTCATGAGGGCAAATATTATGTCGTTCTCCCGGGACCTCCAAGAGAAATGAAACCGATGTTCACGGACAAAGCCAAGCCTTGGCTGCAGCAGCATGCGCTCACGGATGAAATGACCCTGTATTCCAAAATGCTCAAATTCGCCGGCATCGGAGAATCCCTGCTTGAAGACAAGCTAATCGATCTTATTCATGGTCAAAATGATCCGACAATCGCTCCTTACGCAAAAGAGGGAGAGGTTACGGTGCGGATTTCCACAAAAGCTCCTTCCTATAGCGAAGCGATGCTGAAGCTGGACGCGCTGGAGGAGCAGATCCGGAGTATTCTTCCCGAGCATTTGTATGCCAGTGTCGATGTTCCACTGGAAAAAATCATCGTTGACTGGATGGCTGATGCGGGACTGACCGTTAGCTGCGCCGAGAGTTGTACCGGAGGGCTTCTGATGGGGAGCATTACGGGCATCCCCGGCAGCTCCTCAATGTTTATGGGAGGCATTGTATGCTACTCTAACGAGATGAAGCAGAAGCTGCTCAATGTTCCGAAGGAGTATCTGGAAGGACCGGACGCTCCGGGCGCAGTCAGCCGCGAGGTGGCTGAAGTTCTGGCGGAGCAGGTCAGACTGACCGCCGACACGGACTTCGGCCTGTCGATTACCGGTGTAGCGGGTCCGGGTGATTCGGAACGCAAACCGGCAGGCCTGGTCTATATCGGGCTTGCGGAGAGAAACGGGAAGACGGAAGTGTTCGAACTGAAGCTGAAGGGCAACCGTGAGAATATCCGGATTCGTTCGGTTAAAGCGATCTTATATCGGCTGTGGCGCAGACTTGTGGAACGGAATATCGAGGCCCCGCCTGAAGGCGCGGGCTTGTAAGACGGACTTAATTTTTATATAATGTTGGCATACGGAAGAACCGTGGCATTGAATTCTCTTTGCCGCGGTTTTTTGTTTTTTGTTAAGGGTAAAAGTTTTATGTCCTGACCTGTAACCGGTAGTAACTTTGAGAGGAGGAGTCTATGGAAATAAATGGGCATCAGGCTTGAGCTGGTTGAAAAAACGAATGTATGTTCGAAAAAATGCTTGGCAAACGCTCCAAAACAAGGTACAATGTAAATATGAGAACAGCTGTTGCTTTTCTTGCTGGACCAGATGAATGCTCACTTTAGTTATATTTTGTTGCTATTATAAACCGTGAAAAGGATGTGATCTGATTGTCAGATCGTCGTGCGGCGCTTGAAATGGCGCTTCGTCAAATAGAGAAACAATTCGGTAAAGGTTCCATCATGAAACTGGGCGAATCCACCCATATGCAGGTTGAGATCGTACCCAGCGGATCATTGGCTTTAGATATTGCTTTGGGAATTGGCGGTCTCCCTAAAGGCCGTATTATAGAAGTTTACGGGCCGGAATCTTCCGGTAAGACAACGGTCGCTCTGCATGCAATTGCGGAAGTACAGAAGGCGGGCGGACAAGCCGCTTTTATTGACGCAGAACATGCGCTTGATCCAAGCTATGCAAGCAAGCTGGGCGTTAACATCGACGAATTGCTGCTGTCCCAGCCAGATACCGGGGAGCAAGCTCTTGAAATTGCCGAAGCGCTTGTCCGCAGCGGTGCGGTGGACATTATTGTAGTGGACTCCGTTGCGGCATTGGTTCCTAAAGCTGAGATTGAAGGCGAGATGGGCGATTCCCATGTCGGTCTGCAGGCGCGGCTGATGTCTCAGGCTCTGCGCAAGCTGTCCGGCTCCATTAACAAATCGAAGACGATTGCCATTTTCATCAACCAGCTTCGCGAGAAAATCGGCGTCATGTTCGGCAACCCGGAAACAACTCCCGGCGGACGCGCTTTGAAATTCTACTCTACGGTTCGACTCGATGTCCGGCGTGTAGAGAGCATCAAGATGGGCAACGATATGGTAGGCAACCGTACACGGATCAAGGTTGTGAAGAACAAGGTGGCGCCACCGTTCAAACAAGCGGATATCGATATTATGTACGGCGAGGGAATCTCTAGGGAAGGCAGCCTTGTTGATATCGGTACGGAAATGGATATTATCAATAAGAGCGGCGCATGGTACTCTTACGAAGGTGAACGGCTCGGTCAAGGCCGCGAGAATGCGAAGCAGTTCCTGAAGGAGCATTCGGATATAGCGCTTGTGATCGAGAACAAGATTCGTGAAGCGAGCAATCTCACCACTATCGTCGCCACTCCTACCGCGGCGGAGCTTGAGGCCGAGAAGCAGGAAGAACAGGCACTGCTCGAAATCGAATAATCTCTTTTGACAAGAAGAAACGCCTGACGGCGTCTTTCAAGACGCAAGTACGTTTCTCGTAGAAATATAAGACAAAATGATAAGCGCGCAGCTTATAAATTCTTATATTTTAAGTAAGGCGCCCTCTATAACCATATAGGGCGTCTTTTATTATGAAAGGTAATGATGCTGCCCTGCTGCATGAAGCAGGGTTTGCGAGAAGGAATGGAGGGGTGCGCACTCATGACGATACAGCTTGATTTTGAAGCTGAACAGCCAGAAGAAGGCGTGCTCTCGCAGTTTCCTGACAATGAGCCGCTTACGATAACCAAGGTGGAACGCCAAAAATCCGGTCACCGCTATATGCTGCATTTCGGGCCATACCGTTTAAGCGTACATGAGGATATTATGATCAAATACCGGATGATTTCCGGAAATGTCTTTACGAAGGAAGACCTTCAGGAGATCGTATTGGCCGACGAACGGCAGCGGGCTTATGTGGAGGGACTGCGTTATCTGGAACGCAAACCGCGGACGCGGATGGAGATGGCAAGACGTTTGCGCCAGAAGGAAATCGGAGAAGAACTCATTGACGAGGTTCTGGAACGGCTGCGGCGGGAGCGGCTGATTGACGATTCGCAGTATGCGAAGCAGTGGGCGGAGCAGCGGGTGACCGGACACCGTAAAGGCAAACTGTGGGTTCGCCATGAATTGCGCGGCAAAGGCATTGATAAATCGGTCATTGCCGAGGCGCTGGACGGGATCAGCATCGACCAGGAGCGGCAAAGCGCGCTGGAGCTGGGGCGGAAGAAGTGGAATGCGGTCAAGGGCGAGCCTTCCGACAAAAGAAGGAAGACCGGCGCTTTTTTGATGAGACGCGGATTCTCGGGGGGAATTGTCCGAAGTGTGCTTAACACGCTCCGGGAGGACGGGGATATAAACGGTATGGAGGACGATTTCTACGAGTTCGACTGATTCCTTGACTTTGCGCCCAGGAATGGCTCTCTTGACAATGTCTTTTTATAAATAATAAAATATAACATGAATCGGCATAAAATAAGAATCCTTTTTCCTTCCCAAAAAGGCCATCTTTTTCTAAACGATTCGCGTATCAACTCATATGAAATGTAATCGCCGGATGCGGCGGGCAATGTGCATGTGAATCATGTGCAGTTCGGCAATCGGTGAATTTACCGTTTTTTTGTATGGTGATGAACGGATAGTTTGACAACTGCACAGTCCCAAGGAATGCCTTGGAGGAACCAACGAGGAGGTGAAACAGATGGAAACCTGGATCTGGATCATCATCGTTCTCGTTGTAGCGACATTATTCTTTGGGTTCGGTTATTTTATTCGGAAGTCCCTTGCAGAAGCTAAAATTTCCAGCGCGGAACAAGCCGCAGCCGGAATCGTGGAGAACGCGAAGAAGGAAGCGGAGGCGCTGAAGAAGGAAACGGTATTGGAAGCAAAGGACGAAGTCCACAGAATCCGTACCGAGGCTGAGAAAGAAACTCGTGAACGTCGGAATGAAATCCAACGTCAGGAAAGACGGTTGCTGCAAAAGGAAGAATCGCTGGATAAAAAAATGGAATCGCTTGAACGAAAAGAAGAACAAGTGGCTAACAAAGAGAAACGAATTGATGAAACCCAGCAGCAAATCGAAGTGATTTACAAGAATCAAGTTAGCGAATTGGAACGTATTTCCAATTTGAGTATGGAAGATGCGAGAAGTATTATTCTTTCCAATGTGGAACAGGAAGTGCGGCATGAAACCGCGCAGATGATCAAGGACATCGAGCAGCAGGCCAAGGAAGAAGCGGACAAGAAGTCCCGCGAGATTATAACCCTTGCCATTCAGCGCTGCGCCGCCGATCATGTGGCGGAAACGACGGTATCCGTCGTTACACTTCCGAATGAAGAAATGAAGGGACGGATTATCGGGCGTGAAGGCCGGAATATCCGAGCTCTGGAAACCCTGACTGGTATCGACCTTATTATCGACGACACGCCGGAAGCGGTTATTCTGTCGGGATTCGATCCCATTCGCCGGGAAGTGGCCCGTACCGCACTGGAGAAGCTGGTGGCGGACGGACGCATTCATCCGGCGCGAATCGAAGAAATGGTCGAGAAATCGCGTAAGGAAGTCGATGAGCGGATTCGGGAATACGGCGAACAGGCTACCTTCGAGGTTGGCGTTCACGGCCTGCATCCGGATTTGATTAAGATTCTCGGTCGTCTGAAATTCCGCACAAGTTACGGTCAGAACGTATTGAAGCACTCGATGGAGGTTGCTTATTTGACCGGGTTAATGGCCGGTGAGCTTGGGGAAGACATCGTCTTAGCCAAACGGGCGGGATTGCTGCATGATATCGGCAAAGCGCTGGATCATGAAGTAGAAGGCTCGCACGTCGAGATCGGCGTAGAGCTTGCGAAGAAATATAAAGAGCATCCGGTTGTCATCAACAGCATCGCTTCCCATCACGGGGATGCCGAAGCGACCTCGGTGATCGCTATGCTGGTCGGTGCGGCTGACGCATTGTCGGCGGCAAGACCGGGAGCGCGCCGGGAAACGCTGGAAACGTATATCAAGCGTCTGGAGAAGCTGGAGGAGATTTCCGAATCCTTCGAAGGTGTCGAAAAGTCGTATGCGATCCAAGCCGGCCGCGAGGTCCGCGTAATGGTGCAGCCTGACAAAATCGACGATGCCGAAGCTTTCCGTCTGGCTCGCGATATTACGAAGACGATTGAGAATGAACTGGACTACCCGGGACATATCAAAGTCACCGTTATTCGTGAGACTCGGGCGGTTGAGTACGCTAAATAGGCATAATCAGAAAAGTGGCGCCTTTAACGGTGCCACTTTTCTTTACTCATACGCCTGAAGCTTGAAATTAAGGGCAGATGGCGGTGGTATACCCGAAAGTAGAGGAATGTTAACCGCTTTTCATGTTGAACGCATACGGCTAGGAGGAGATTTCTATTAAAGTTTTGTTTATCGGCGACATCGTAGGCAATACGGGCCGCAAAGCACTGCGGGAAAACTTGCCTTATCTAAAGAGCAAATACCAGCCGCATATCATCATCGTTAATGGTGAGAACGCGGCGGCCGGCAGAGGCATTACCTCTGCGATAGCCAATGAATTTTTTAACTGGGGCGTCCACGGCATTACGATGGGGAACCATACTTGGGATAACCGGGACATTTTCGAATTTATCGACGACGAGCCACGCATGGTGCGTCCGGCTAATTTCCCTCCAGGTACGCCGGGTCATGGGTACACGGTGGTCAAAGGTAATGGCAAGCAGCTGGCCATCGTCAATTTGCAGGGCCGAACCTTTTTGCCGGCGATTGATTGTCCTTTCCGGGTTGGCGAAGAGATTGTGGAGGAGCTGCGCAGACAGCATAAATGCATTTTGGTCGATTTCCATGCGGAGGCTACATCGGAGAAAATAGCAATGGGCTGGTTCATGGATGGACGTGCATCGATCGTCGTAGGTACTCATACCCATGTTCAGAGCAATGACGATACGATTTTGCCCGGTGGAACGGCATATTTGACTGATGCGGGAATGGTTGGTTCAAGAGAAGGAATTTTGGGTATGGAAAAAGATGCGGTACTCTATAAGTTTACCACCCAACTTCCGGCCCGCTTTGTGGTAGATGAGGGGAAATGGATGCTCCACGGTTTATTTGCAGATCTGGATGAGGATACAGGTAAGGCCAAGCGCCTGGAAAAAATCAGGCTTCGCGAAGACGAGTGGGTAATGGAATAGGCCAGAAGGGGTGGGATAAAGGCAAATAGGGATAAAAGTAACGATTGGAAAAAAGTGTGATCTTTTTTATATCAATAACTAGCATCTTTTGTACCAATTTCTGCTTAGGGGTTCGCAAAAAGAAGGAATTTTTCTTTGGCACGCGAATAACATCAGAGTAGTGGAAGAACACCATTCTTTATCCCAGGGGAGGTACTTACTATGGATGTATTAAAAGTATCAGCTAAATCCAATCCGAATTCCGTTGCCGGCGCATTAGCGGGTGTTCTTCGCGAACGTGGGGCTGCCGAGCTTCAGGCTATTGGAGCAGGGGCTCTGAATCAAGCGATCAAGGCTGTAGCTATTGCCCGGGGATTTGTCGCTCCAAGCGGCGTCGACCTCATTTGCATCCCTGCCTTTACCGACATTGTTATTGATGGAGAAGATCGTACGGCCATTAAATTAATCGTTGAGCCCAGATAATAAAATAAAAGGATAACGCCTAAGCCTGTTTACGGAAGTAGACAGGCTTTTTGCTTTGGGCGGAATAGGAGGACAAGAACAATGAATCCTGAGGAGCGGCAGCATCAGGGGCAAAGTAGTTTCCCTGTAGCGGATTTTCACTGCGATGCGCTGAGCAAAATGGTAGAGGAGCCTGCCATTCGTTTTGAGGATGATCCAAGGCTCGACGTAACCGCAGAGAGACTGCTGGCGGGAGGTGTACATCTGCAGTGCTTTGCCATTTATTTGTCGGAAAAATGGGGAAAGCCCCGGTTTGAGCAGGTGTTAAGCCAAATCGAAAAATTTCGCGGCAAGGTGGTAGGCAAGGGAGGGCTGCGGCCGCTGCGCTGGAGAGAAGAGACAGCCGAATTGACCAAAAGGCCAAGCAACGGTCCCGGCTGGGGGATGCTGTCGCTGGAAGGAGCCGACGGGCTGGAGGGGAATCTGTTCTATGCGGAGCTGATCTTTGAACTTGGCGTGCGCTTTCTGGGACTGACCTGGAATTATGCCAACTGGGCGGCGGACGGGGTCCTCGAGAAGCGAAATGCAGGATTTACGGAAAAAGGGCGGGAGCTTGTCAAATGGTGCAATGACAGCGGCATGCTGCTGGATGTCTCCCATTTGTCGGAGTCCGGTTTCTGGGAGCTGGCCGAATTGTCGAAGCGTCCGTTTATCGCTTCCCATTCGAATGCGAGATCGATCTTCGCACATCCTCGCAATTTGACTGATGATCAAATCAGAGCGATTATCGGTATGGACGGACGCATGGGGCTAACCTTTGTCCCTTATTTTGTAACCGATAGGAAAGAAGTGGTCCCGGAGGACTTGCTGAGGCACATCGAGCATGTATGCGCGCTGGGGGGAGAGAAGCATCTGATGCTCGGCTCCGATTTTGACGGCATCGATTCCTGGATTAAAGGGCTGGGGCATCCCGGTCATTATCCGGCCTTTGCGGAGCTTCTGCTGCGTCATTATTCGGAAGAATCGGTGAAAGGGTGGCTGTACGGAAATGCTGTCTCTTATTTGACAAGCAACCTTCCTCGTGAGCCGGGAGTGAAATAAGACCAGTCGGATCGTAATAAATGAATTGACGAAAATGCGAACTATTCCCAAAAAAGGGCCTGAACATGAGCAGGTTCCTTTTTATTTTTGGTTAATTCGTTGTATAATGTTCCTTGGCTTGTACAAATTACAGATTATAGAGAAAAACAAGGAGTGACTTACTAATGAGTAAGACAGTACCCGTAGGTGTGTCGGCTAGACATATTCACCTTACGCAAGAACATGTGGAGGCGCTTTTCGGCACTGGCTATCAGCTGACCGAATTCAAGCCGCTCTCCCAACCCGGACAATTCGCTGCCAACGAAACCGTTGCGGTAATCGGCAGCAAAGGTCAATTCGACAAAGTGAGAATTTTGGGACCGGTTCGTCCCGCATCCCAGGTTGAAATTTCCCGCACAGACGCATTCGCTATCGGCGTAAAGGCGCCAGTTCGCGAATCCGGCAGCATCGAAGAGACTCCTGGCGTTACATTGAAAGGACCAGCTGGTGAAGTTGTTCTGGACAAAGGCGTTATTGTGGCGGCCCGTCACATTCATTTCCATACATCCGATGCCGAGAAATGGGGCATTGCCGACAAACAGCTGTTGAAAGTGCGCCTTGGCGGTGGACGCGGTCTTGTTCTCGAGAACGTCATTGCCCGCGTATCCGACAATTTCGCTCTGGATATGCATATTGACACGGACGAAGCCAATGCGGCTGGAGCAAATAACGGAGATACGGCTGAAATCGTCGACTAATTCCGTCGTTTGACTGAACTGAACTTTATTTATATCTTGATGGAAGCAAGCGGGGGAGTGATCCTCCGCTTTTTTCATGTGCTTCAAGGCACTCCGAATCTCTTGGCTGTTTACAGCAGCGATTCGTTCCAGCCTGGCGGCTGAAAGCCACTTGAAGCTGCGCTGGACTGTCCATTTTTTATGTTGCGTGAACATTTATTGAACATTCTTCTGGCGAATATCCGGTATAATAGACACAAAGATACCGGGCTCTTTAGCCGCTTGACCGGGCACCGGCCTTAAGAGAGGAAGGGTGAAAGCGTGAATAAATCTGCTGTTCGGGCGTGGATAATATATGATTGGGCCAATTCGGCTTACGCGACAACGGTACTCGCGGCTGTGCTTCCCGTATTTTATAGCTCGGTTGCGGGTGAAGGCTTGGACAAAACGATCGCGGCTTCCTACTTGGCGTATACGCATGCGGTTGGTATGGCTCTCGTCGCCATAATATCGCCGCTCCTTGGAGCGATTTCAGATCTTTCGGGACGGAAAACAACCTTTTTAACAGGGTTTGCGCTGCTCGGAGCCGCGTCCACAGCCTGTTTCGCGCTGGTGGAAAGGGGAGACTGGCTGACCGCTTCGGTTATTCTGGTACTGTCGACACTCGGATTTGCCGGAAGCAATGCGTTTTATGACTCCATGCTGCCAGACCTGGCTCCTCCCGGACGGAGGGACGAAATCTCGGCCAGGGGGTACGCGGCCGGGTACGTGGGCGGAGGTCTTTTGCTTGCGGTGAACCTCCTTATGATCCAGAAGCCTGCGCTGTTCGGACTGAGCGACTCGCTGACGGGCACCCGCTGGTCTTTTGTCACGGTGGGCATATGGTGGCTGCTGTTCGCGCTGCCCATTATGCGCCGGGTGCCGAACCTGAAGCGCCAGACCGAAGGGCTCAGCGCATCGGGGTATGTGCGGGCTGGTCTCAAACGCATCTCCAGGGCTTATCGGGACATCCGGCGTTATCCCCAGCTGTTCAAGCTGATCGCCGCTTTCTGGTTTTACAACGACGGGATCAACACCATCATTTTGATGGCGACCATCTATGGAACGACGCTTGGGATCGGCACGAGCGACCTGATTCTCGCGCTGCTGATCACTCAGTTCGTCGGCTTCCCGAGCACGCTTTTGCTTGGAAAAGCGGCAGTGAAGTTCGGAGCGAAGCGGATGCTGCTGGCATCGCTGTTCATGTATGTGCTGATCGTGGCACTCGGTTATGGAATGACCAGCGCCCTGCATTTTTATGCGCTGGCAATTATGGTGGGGCTTGTGCAAGGAGGAAGCCAGTCCATTTCGCGTTCGATGCTGAGCGATTTGATGCCCCAGGGGCGTACGGGCGAGCTGTTCGGCTTTGTCAACATTACCAGTAAATTTTCCTCAATCTTCGGTCCCTTTGCCTTCGGATTGACCGGCCAGCTTACCGGCAGCTCCCGAATGGGCATCCTGTCGTTGCTGCTGTTCTTCGGCCTGGGCATCGCGATTGCGGCGAAGGTGGATGTAGAGAAAGGAAAGAACGACAGCAGACGTTGGGACGGACCGCCGGATAATGGCCAGCCGGTTCCTGCCGGCACGGAAGGGGTCGTGTCCTAGTTCGTTGTCTCCAAATGATCCAAGCACTGCGCACATCAAAAAAACCGCGAGGCCCGTTCACACCGGAACGCCGCTTCGCGGTTTTTTATTCTACTCCATCTATATCATCATCGCCCAGAGAACAGCTACGCACCCCAATTATCTTTACCAGCTTCCGGATGCCGTCTCCCAGATGGGTTCAGCGTACTGGTTGATCAGGTTCGATCCGCAGTCTTTGCCGGTATCGTAGGACCGGTCACCCAGCTTCAACCGGAAATGCTCACGATTTTTATAAGCCTCTGCGCGGGAATCCGCCTGAAGCCATTCCGCCAGCGCCGTCATTAATATTCGCCCCTCAGCCAGCGCCTGATCCCACAGCTCCGGCACACTTTCCGTTCTGACCTCGGAGTACAGAGCCGAATGCCTCCAGGGAGTGTTCCGTTCGTTCAAGTAATCCAGCTTTTCCTCGGCAGGGGAGAGCTTGCGGTAGAATAGCCCGGCATTCGGTCCGCGAACTATTTTTTTCTTCCAGCCATTCGGATCGAACAGCAATTTTTGAGCGAGCACCATATCCCGGTAAGCTTCCTGCCAGCACCGCTTCGGGAATTTAGCCATTTCAGGATAATAAGCGCACGCGGTGGCATGCAAAATATCCGCAACACTGCTAGGAAGGGCCTTTCCGGCGTCGATTTCCTTCCAACCGGGAATTTCCCATGTATTCCGTCCGTTCAGCCACTCTATAAACACCGTGTCGAGGGCGATCTCGAACCGCTGGTGGTCTCTGTGTTTGTAGCCCGATTTCCAATTGATATAAGGGTGGAGATTGCGGTCCAGCAGATGATGGGTCAAAAAGCCCGCAAAATAGGCCGCCGCCGGTCCGCGTTCTTGAGGCGGAAGCAGAAGGAGCCTGTCCCAGAATTCCATCAGCACCCCGCCGCAGCTGCGGCTGTGCATCAAATCGCCAAGCCGGGACGCGCCCGCATCCGGGGTCCAGGGAAGAAATCCGTGATAGTACAGGAGATCCGGCCCCTGACAGCCGAGCTGATAGAGGAGAGTATGCTCGGATAAGCCGTCCTTAAAAGGCGAATAAGCGTGCAGTTCATCCTTGAGGCGCCGTCCATATTCGATATGCATCCATAGATTAGGCATGGATTTCACTCCTTTCACTTGCTCAGGCTGGCTTCAGTATACATCCCGAACGTTAGACGCGTGTTAAATGTTTCTAGTATAATGTAAGCATAAGATTATGGCGAACGGAGGCTTTTGAATCAGCTATGCCGGTAAGCAAAACGAATGCAATGAGAATTTTGGACGCGCAAAAAATCCCCTATGAAGTCCTTGCCTACGACAATGAGGACGGTCAAATTCACGGGACAGCCGTAGCGGAGAAGGTCGGAAGACCGCAGGAAAGCGTATTTAAGACACTCGTTTCCCACAGCGGCTCCAATTTGTATGTCTTCGTCATTCCGGTTGCGGAAGAGCTGGATTTGAAAAAAGCGGCCAAGGCCGCCGGAGAGAAGAAAATTGAAATGCTCCCGATGAAGGATCTGCAAAAATGGACCGGATACATCCGGGGTGGCTGTTCGCCGGTCGGCATGAAGAAGCATTACCCCACATACATCGACCAAAGTGCGGAGACACTTGAAAAAATGGCCGTAAGCGCCGGGAAAAATGGCATGCAGGTGGAGCTTCATCCCGGCAAGCTGGCCGAGGCGGTTTCCGCAACGTTTGTGGAGTTGGTCAAATAATAAGGCGCAAATAGACGCGTTCCCCGGCCCAAAGGACCGGGGAACGCCTTTTTTGGATAACGGGATTATGGTAATAGAGCAGCGGGCCTCCCGTAAAAGCTCCAGTTGTTAGATGGCCAAAGCGGTTTTATAGGCAAGGTTAATGCCTTCCAAAGCTTTGCCGACAACAGCGGCATCGCCGATGACGTTAACATTGTACTTTTCCCCAAGTTCTGAAGCTAATGCGTTATTGGATCTTGATCCGATTGCTAACACGACCAAAGAAGCAGGCAGCGCTTGTTGCCCTTGTTCCGTATCGATGATGACGTGGGTATCCGTGATTTCCAGAACCTTTGAATTGACGTGAACGGCCACTTCATTATGCTTCAAGGATTTCATCAAGAACTCTTTGGAGGCAGGCTCCATGTCGGCCGCAATTTCCGGACGCATCTCAACGATGGAGGTCTTTCGGTTATGAACCGCAATATGTTCCGCCGTTTCCGCTCCTACCAGCCCGCCGCCGATAACGACCGCTTGATCCGGCAGATCCACTTTTCCGAGCAGCACATCATTGGCCGTGTAGACATGAGACTTGTCTGCGCCAGGAATTCCAGGAATAATTGGAGCGGCTCCCGAAGCAAGGATGATTTCATCCGGGTTGACCTGCTCTACGAATTCTTTCGTCACTTCTGTATTTAACACGACTTTTACCCCGGACCGGTCAAGCTCTCCCTTTTGCCATACTGTAAAGGTGTTCAGGAGCTCTTTGCCCGGAGGGATTGCCGCCAGAAGCCATTGTCCGCCAAGCTTGTCGCTCTTATCATACAAAGTCACATCATGACCGCGTTTTGCAGCAACAATGGCCGCTTCCATACCGACAGGTCCGCCGCCGATAACCATTACTTTTTTCTTCACTTCAGCTTCCTTAAGCTCGTATTCGCCTTCTTTGCCAGTGAGCGGGTTAACCAGGCAGGACACAGGATTTTGCTGAGCGATTCTCCATTGACAGCCCTGTCTGCAGCCGATACAGAAAATAATTTCATCCAGACGTCCTTCCTTCACCTTGTTCGGGAATTGAGGATCTGCGATGGAAGCCCGGCCCATGGCCACAAAATCCGCCTTGCCTTCTTTCAGAATCGACTCCGCTACATGCGGATAAATAATCTTGTTGACGGCAAATACCGGAATATTGACCACTTTTCTAATTTCTTTGGCGTAGTCGGAGAATACGGCTGTTCTGATCGCTGTAGGCGCAGAGACGATCGACCCGCTCTTGTAAACGCCGGCAGAAGCATGAATGGCCGCAACGCCGCTTTGCTCCAGCACCTGACTGATAACTTTTGTATCTTCAATGGTCAGTCCGCCTTCCACCATTTCATCGGCCGAAATCCGGTAAATCATCGGGAACTCTTCGCCGACCAATTCCTTGGCTCTTGCGATGATTTCAAGCGGGAATCGCAGCCGGTTCATCAAGTTTCCGCCATAGGCGTCGGTTCTTTTGTTGGAGAAAGGAGAGACGAACTGGTTGATCAAGTATCCGTGGGCGCCGTGAAGCTCAATGGCATCATAGCCCGCTTCTTTACATCGTCTGATGGCCTGCGCGAACTTCTCAATCATTTCCTTTACTTCGTCCGTTGTCATTTCAACAGGAGTTTCGGACTGCGTCGGATCTTGAATCGCCGAAGGGGCTATCGGCCGCATTCCCATGATTGTACTGCTGGCTTCTCTGCCGGCATGATAGATTTGGACCGCTATTTTAGCTCCTGCATTATGAACCCGTTCAACCAATTCCTTGTGCTCTTTCATCAGATCATCCGACCATAACCCGGCGATATTCTTGAAACCGGCCCCGCGGGGTTCGACCGCGTTATCCTCGGCGATGATGAGACCCCAGCCGCCTTTGGCTTTTTCCTCATAGTATCTGATATATCTTTCTGTCAGTTTGCCGTCTTCGGCTGCATATTCGGTCAGCATCGGAGGAACGACCAGCCGGTTCTTGATTTCCAGATTTCCTATTTTGCCCGGTTCAAAAATCTTTGTAAACATGATAAACCTCACTCCTTAATACCGTTTTTAATTGTGAAATTATGCACTTACTTCTTTGCACCATTATTGAAATTGGCACCATGCTCTCACAGCACCGCCTGCAAAATCATTGTAGGGTTAAACATACATTTCGAATAGTACGTACTTTTTAGTGCCTATAGCACTTCAAATTCACATAATTCTCGGCAATAACCCTTTGTGAACATCGAACGGGTGGAAATGGCTGGATGAAACTTGCAGCTTTCGAAACACCTTAAATTTAAGCATATGGATATATTCCGCGGCACTATGTTATAATTTTTAATTGCAAGCGAAACCAAAAAAATCATTTTTTACAGATAGAGGATGTGACATCATGACCAAGGAGAACAACTCACCGGACTTAAAATCCGGCAAGGGTGCCAAGGATTACTCCAAATATTTCGATTTTAGCGGGGCCAAGGTGATCAGTGAAGAAGAGGGGAAGACCACCTACCGCATCAAGGGGCGAACCATTCAGGTCAACAGCCAGCCCGACTATAAGGAAGGCAAGCGGCGCGGCAAGGAAGATATAGAGGTCCACTACGATTTTGCCATTCCCGAGGACATGAGAGCTTTCGGCGAAGGCAAGCTATACCACATCACGACCTACGGCTGTCTAATGAACGAGCATGATACCGAGACGATGAAGGGCATGCTTGAGGAGATGGGCTACCGGAGCACCGAGGACCGGAACGAGGCGGACATCATATTGCTCAATACCTGCGCCATCCGGGAGAACGCTGAAGATAAGGTATTCGGAGAACTCGGCCACCTGAAGCATCTGAAGAAGGAGAAACCGGGCCTGCTGCTCGGCGTCTGCGGATGCATGTCCCAGGAAGAGGGCGTAGTTAACCGGATCATGGCGAAGCACGGGTTTGTCGATATGATTTTTGGCACGCACAATATTCATCGTCTGCCTGCCTTGATCAAGGAAGCGATGTTCAGCAAGGAATTGGTCGTAGAGGTCTGGTCCAAGGAAGGCGACATTATCGAGAACCTGCCGAAAAAAAGAGAGGGCCTGCGCGCCTGGGTCAACATCATGTACGGCTGCGACAAATTCTGTACGTACTGTATCGTTCCCTACACCCGGGGCAAGGAAAGAAGCCGGCGTCCGGAGGATGTAATCGCGGAGCTTCGCGAGCTGGCCCGTCAGGGCTTCAAGGAAGTGACGCTGCTTGGCCAGAACGTAAATGCTTACGGCAAAGATTTTACCGATATCGATTATACGTTTGGCGATTTAATGGATGATCTGCACAAGATCGACATTCCGCGTATCCGGTTCATGACCTCGCACCCGCGCGATTTTGACGATAAGCTTGTCGAAGTGCTGGGCAAAGGCGGCAACCTGATGGAAAGCATCCATCTGCCCGTTCAGTCCGGAAGCAACGCCATTCTCAAAAAAATGAGCCGCAAATACAGCCGGGAGACCTTCCTGACGCTTGTAGGCAAGCTGAAGGCATCGGTCAAGGACCTTGTGCTGACCACGGACATTATCGTCGGCTTCCCCGGCGAGACGGAGGAGCAGTTCGAGGAAACGATGTCGCTCGTGCGCGAGGTTGGCTTCGATATGGCCTACACATTCATATATTCTCCCCGTGAAGGAACGCCGGCGGCCGCAATGGAGGACAATGTGTCGGCTGAGGTTAAGAGCGACCGGCTGCGCCGGTTGAACGAGCTGATCAGCGAGCAGAGCCGAATCGGCAACGAGCGGATGCTCGGACAGACGGTCGAAGTGCTTGTTGAAGGCGAGAGCAAAAATAACGCCGACGTGCTCTCCGGACGGACCCGCAGCAACAAGCTGGTTCATTTTGAAGGGCCGAAGGAGCTCATCGGCAGCTTTGTCAACGTGCGCATCACCGATACGAAGACCTGGTATATCCAGGGCGTCTGCGTAACCGAAGCCGCGGCCGTCCATTAAACTCCATAATGAAAGTGAGCGTGCTGGTATGACAGAGGAAAAAGGCCGTGTGAACTCATACGGGATGATGACCTATGATACCCGCGATCTGATCGTGCGCGACGATATTCTGGCCAAGGCCAAGGAACTCGCGTCGCTGATTTCGACCAGTGAAGAAGTCCAGCACTTTAAGCTGGCCGAAGAGAAAATCCGGAATCATGAACGCATTCAGGTGCTTATTTCCAAGATGAAGAAGAAGCAGAAGGAGATCGTTGCCTTCGAGAGCTTCGGCAATAAAGAGATGGTGGCCAAAATCGAGCGCGAGATCAGCGAGCTTCAAGACGAGATCGACGGTATTCCGCTTGTCACCGAATTTCAGCAGAGCCAGACCGACATCAATTACCTGCTGCAATTGGTCGTATCCGTCATCCGTGACACCGTCTCGGAGAAAATCAATGTCGAAGCCGGCACAGAAGCCCCACCTTCCAAATGCGGCGAATAATATAACCGGTCAGCGCCAGATCAGAGCGGCAATCCGGTAAAACAGTGATAATGACCCTGCGCTTACGGTATAGCGGCAGGGTCATTATTGTACCTGTGGATGGAAGATGATCGGAATGATCGGACATTTGCCTCTATTAATGAGTGGATTATGTAACTTTTGTAACAAGGTTGTTGATTTTCGAAGATTAGGTTTGGTAACATTTAAGGATATAATAACGCATTTTAGCTGCGGCAAAGGATGGATCTATGGTGAGCGAGAACGGGGAACAACACTACAACGCCAAAAAATACCGCACTCCGGACGGGGTTCCGGCCGATATCGTCATGTTTACGTTGACTAAACGCGAGCGTAAGACTGTAACGAAGACGCTTCCGCTGCGTGAACTGAAGGTGATGCTGATCCGGCGGAAGAAATGGCCTTGCGAAGGAATGTGGGCTCTTCCCGGGGGCTTTTGTCAGGAAAATGAATCAATATATGACGCGGCTACACGGGAGTTAAAGGAAGAAACGGGGGTCGACGGTGGCCACCTGGAATATTTGGGGGTATACAGCACGCCGGGGCGGGACCCGCGCGGTTGGATCATCAGCCACGCTTTTTTTTGCGCTCGTCGAGGAATGGATGCTTGAGCACAGACAGGCCTCCGACGATGCGGGAGAGGTCGGGCTATTTACCTTGAAGGAGGCGTTGGAGGAACTGGAGCTGGCTTTCGACCACCACGATATTATTCAGGACGCTTACCTGCGAATTCAGCAGCAGATGCTGCAGACAACGATAGCCAAGCAGTTTCTGCCGCCTCATTTTACACTGAGTGAGCTCTATCAGGTCATTCAGACGGTAGTTCCGGAATTCAAGGAGCCGAACTTTATCCGTAAAATCACTTCCACACGCAGCCGTCAGGGCATTTTGCAGGAGGTGCGGGACTCGGAGGGCAATCCGCTTAGCTCCAATCAATATTCGCAGCGGCCGGCCCAGCTGTACATGTTCACCGATCATCAGCCGCTCTTGTCCATTTATACCTGATTCACGGTTGAAGTACGGCCGAGGGGGAGAAGCTGGAATTATGCGGGAGGAGGCAGTTTGGATGAAAGCTCTGATCGTAATCGATTACACGAAGGATTTCGTAGACGGCAGCCTTCCGGTGGGACAGCCTGCGGTGGAGATCGAGGACCGGATCTGCCGGTTGACCCGGGAGTTCGCGGATAACGGCGACTTTGTGGTCATGGCCGTCGATTTGCACGACAAGGAGGATGTCTTTCATCCGGAGAGCCGGCTGTTTCCGCCGCATAACCTCCGGGGGAGCGAGGGCCGGGAGCTTTACGGAAAGCTGAAGGATGTATATGAAGCCCGCCGAAGTGACATCTATTGGATGGATAAGACGCGCTACAGCGCTTTTTGCGGCACGGATTTGGAGCTGAAGCTGCGGGAACGGGGAGTCGGAGAGCTGCACCTGATCGGTGTCTGCACGGATATATGCGTGCTTCATACTGCAGTGGATGCTTACAATAAAGGCTTTTCCATCGTTGTTCATGAGGACGCCGTAGCCAGCTTCAATCCTGAAGGACATGTATGGGCGCTCGGGCATTTTACCGGAAGCCTTGGCGCGAAGGTGGTTAAAGACGGGCAAGTCGTATAGAACATAGAAGAGGCATACGGTTGGGAAGCGGCGGATAGCCGCTTTTTTCCGCCTTGTTAAGGAAAAGCGGGCAGCATTGACAGGAGATGATGAGTTGAACAGAGAGCTTGCACTGCATACGGATAAATATCAGATCAATATGATGTACGCCCATTGGGTGAACGGTACCCATAAGCGGCGCGCCGTGTTTGAAGGGTACTTCCGCAAGCTGCCCTTTGGCAACGGCTTTGCCGTGTTTGCCGGTCTGGAGCGGATTGTAGGGTATATCGCTTCGCTCCGGTTTACGGAGGAGGATATCCGCTACCTGTCGGAACAAGAGGAGAATTACGCGCCGGCTTTCCTGGAGGAGCTGCGGCAGTTCCATTTTCATGGGACGATTCATTCGATGAAAGAAGGCGCGCTGGTGTTTCCTGAAGAGCCGCTGATTCGGGTCGAGGGCACGATAATGGAAGCCCAGCTGGTCGAGACGGCGATTCTGAATTTTATGAATTTCCAGACACTGATCGCCTCGAAGGCAGCGCGGATCAAGCAGGTGGCGGGTGACGATATTCTGATGGAATTCGGCACCCGGCGGGCCCAGGAGGCCGATGCGGCCATTTGGGGCACACGTGCGGCTTATATTGCCGGCTTCGACGCCACGTCCAATCTTCTGGCCGGCCGGATGTTCGGCATCCCCGCCAAGGGAACCCACGCCCATTCCTGGGTGCAGAGCTTCGGCAGCGAGCAGGAAGCGTTCGACACCTATGCCAAGGTGCTCCCTGACGGAGTTACGCTGCTGGTCGATACGTTTGATACGCTGCGCAGCGGCGTGCCAAACGCCATCGCTACAGCGAAGAAGCTGGAAGCCGGCGGGAAGCGGATGAATGCGATCCGGCTGGACAGCGGCGACCTGGCGTATCTCTCCATTCAGGCGCGGAAGATGCTGGACGAGGCAGGCCTCGAGTATGTCAAAATCGTCGCGAGCAACGATCTGGACGAGAACACGATTTCCAACCTCAAGCTGCAGGGGGCTGCGATCGACTCCTGGGGCGTCGGCACACAGCTGATCACCGCATCCGACCAGCCTTCGCTTGGCGGCGTATACAAGCTGGTGGAGATTGAGTCGAAGGACGGAGAGATGGTGCCTACCATCAAGATTTCCTCCAACCCGGAGAAAGTGTCTACGCCCGGCAAAAAGGAAGTCTACCGCATCATCGGCACGAACGGAAAAGCGATGTCCGATTATATCAGCTACCCGGACGAGGATCGTCCGCGCAGCGGCCGTCCACTGAAGCTGTTTAACCCGCTGCATCCTTATTTGCAGAAGAACGTGGAACGCTACGAGGCGATGCCGATGCTGGAGCCTATTTTTGTGAACGGCTTTCAGGTATACACTCTTCCGGGACTGGAGGAGATTCGCCGTTATCACCGGGAGCAGCTTAGCCTGTTCTGGCCGGAATACCTGCGCAAGCTCAATCCGGAGGTATACCGGGTCAGCCTAAGCGAGACGGTCTGGAACCGGAAGCAGGAGCTGATCAAGGCGCATATGATGTCAGACCGGGAATAGGGCTGGAAATTTACCGATTTATTTTTTGATTATTTTGTGAAAATCACTTTGCATTACATTCATTTTTCGAAGAAAGCAAAAAAGAGAAAAAAGAAACTTCCTCCGGCCTCAAAAGCGGCCCTGGGGGAAGTTTTTTTTATGCAAAAACCGGATGTGAAGGAAGATCGTTATTTTTTTCTTTCATATAAGGTTATTTTGATCATTATCAATGTGACAAATTTAACATCTTAATTTTTAATTTTTTTGTTAGATTAAAGGTAACAAATGTCACAGTTGAGTTGGAGACATATTTTGTACACATTTACTGATTTTCATGGAAGGTTTCTTTCTCTCACTGTTACGCCGTTCTGTCGCATATAAGAGAATTATAGGCATTTTATAAATTATTGTGATTCTCTTGAGCCGCTGTATGCAAGATTTATCACTTCACTTGTTCCAGAATCAAGGTACAATTTTGAAAAAGTCATTCAGGATGTTATTCTAGCTGACACAGAAGAAAGGGGTTATGTCGGTGGTACAATTACCGAAAGTGAACGAACTCGGGTTTTTCGAGATCCGTCTCGAATCCATAGGAGGTCTCGGCGCGAACCTGGCCGGTAAAATGCTGGCTGAAGCAGGGGTAGTAGGCGCGAATATGAATGGCGTCAGCTTCTCGTCTTATGGTTCGGAGAAGAAAGGTTCGCCGGTTAAAGCGCATATCCGTTTCTGCGATTTAAATACGCCGATCCGCGATACTTCGCCAGTTGAACGGCCGCATGTCGTTGCCGTGTTTCACGAAGCCATGGGCAAGATTGTTAATGTAACAAGCGGCATTACCGCAGAAAGCACGGTTCTGGTCAACTCTGCGAAATCTCCGGAAGAGCTGAAGGAACTGCTTGGTGTAACCGCGGGCACAATCGCCGTTGTCGATGCAACCATTATCGCGCTGGAAGAGAAGAACCGCGTTAACATGGCGATGCTTGGCGGTCTGTTCCGCCTCTGCCCGTTCCTTGATCCTAATACAATGAAGAGCGTTATCGAGAAGTCGCTCGGCAAGAAATATCCTCAAGCGGTTCAATCGGCCATCACGACTTTCGACCGCGGCTATAATGAAGTGAAGTTCCAAACGTTTGAACTGCCGGAAGGCGAGAGTATGCCGGAGTTCGTACGGTCCGACACTTCGCCGCTCGGATACGAGACCCAGCCGATTGGCGGCACCATCATCAATCCGGGAACAACCTTCTTGAAGGATCTCAGTATTTCCCGTTCCGGGCTTGTGCCGGTATATGACAACGAGTCTTGCATTAACTGCGCGGAGTGCGACACGGTTTGTCCGGATATGTGCTTCGTTTGGGAAGAGAAGGTCAATAAAAAAGGCAAATCGATGATGTTCCTGAAAGGGATCGATTATCAATACTGTAAAGGCTGCCTCAAATGTGTGGAAGCCTGCCCGACCTCCGCACTCTCCCGTGCGCGCGAGAAGGAAGGCTTTGCGGAAGCCAATACGGTCCGTCACACGTTTGATCTTGTAAACCAGATCTAAATCCCGAGAGAAAGGTGGAACACTAATGGCTATCGATTACGAAAAAGAAGTCGGCTCCGCCAAGGTGGAGCAGAAGTTTTTATATGAATCCGGCAATGAAATGGCAGCCTACGCTGCACATCAAATCAACTATCATGTGATGGGCTATTTCCCGATCTCCCCGTCGACGGAGGTTGCGCAATTCCTCGATTCCATGAAAGCCAGCGGACAGCATGACATCATGCTGGTGCCTTCCGACGGCGAACACAGCTCCGCAGGCATTTGCTATGGCGCGTCCACCGCGGGCGGCCGCGTATTTAACGCGACAAGCGCACAAGGCTACCTGTACATGCTGGAGCAGCTTCCGGTTCAATCCGGTACGCGGATGCCAATGGTTATGAACCTCATCTGCCGGTCCATTTCCGGACCGCTGAACATCCACGGCGATCACTCCGACCTGTATTTTGCACTGAACACCGGCTGGCCGATCCTGATGTGTCCGGATCCGCAGTCCGTTTATGATATGAACATCATGGCAATCAAGCTTGCCGAGCATGCCAAAGTTCGCCTTCCAGTACTGGTGGCTATGGACGGATATTTCACTTCTCACCAGAAGCGCCGCGTCCAAGCCATCGCGAACCGTGAAGATGTCCAAAGCTTTATCGGACCTCAACCGAAAGGTTATGATGACACGCTTGACCGCGAGAATCCGATTTCTGTCGGCCCATACATGAACGAACCCGACTATATCAACAACAAATACCAACAATCCGTGGCTATGTACAATGCCGGGGAAGTATTTGAAGAAATCGCCAAAGAATATGGCGAGCTGACAGGCCGCCATTATCCAATCCTGTCGCAGTATCGCATGGAGGATGCCGAGGTTGCGGTATTCCTGATGAACTCCGCTTCCGAGATCATCAAGGACGTTGTCGACCAGCTGCGCGAGAAAGGCGTGAAAGCCGGCGCTATTTCGCCGAACATGATCCGTCCGTTCCCGCAGAAGCAAATCGCTGAAGCGCTGAAGAACGTCAAAGCCATTACCGTCGGCGACCGCGCGGATTCTTTCGGAGCGCATGGCGGCAACATGGTTAACGAAATCAAAGCAGCCCTGTTCACCTACGGCAACACGACAACGAAGGTCATCGGCCGCATTTACGGTGTCGGCGGCAAGGACTTCTTCGCCGAAGACGGCCACAGCCTGTTCGAGCTGGCTATTGAAGCAGCGGAATCCGGTGAAGTAAAGGTTCCTTTCGACTACTACGGCCACAATCCGGGCGTTACCGAAAGCGCGCCGAAGCGTGTGATCAAACCGCTTAAATTCGAGTCTCTCAAGACGGGCTTGATTACTGTGGACAAGGATGAAGAGACAGGCAAGCTCAAGGTTAAGATTCCGCCAATGCGCAGCTTGACCGTTAAACCGAAACGTTTGTCCCCAGGTCACGGCACTTGTCCGGGCTGCGGTATTTTCTCCGGTCTGGAGCTGTTCTTCAAAGGCATTGAGGGAGATATCGTCGCTCTGTACCATACAGGCTGCGCCTATGTTACAACGACGGGATATCCTTACTCGTCCCATAAATCGACTTTCATTCACAACCTGTTCCAAAGCGGGGCCGCGACAATGTCCGGCGTGGTTGAAATGTTCTGGGAACGCAAACGCCGCGGCGAGCTTGATCATCTGAACCTGAAAGATGACTTTACCTTTGTTATGGTTACCGGCGACGGCGGCATGGACATCGGTATGGGACCGGCAATCGGCGCTGCGCTTCGCGGACACAAAATGATCGTTTTGGAATATGACAACGAAGGTTATATGAATACAGGTGCACAGCAATCATATTCGACGCCGATCGGTCACCGCACATCGACATCCAGCATCGGCAAGACGCAAAAAGGTAAAGTGACGCAGCATAAAGATACGCCGCAAATTATGGCTGCCACCAATATTCCTTATGTGTTCACGGGCAGCGAAGCATTCCCGCAGGATTTGGTGAAGAAAGCCGCCAAAGCCCAATGGTACGCTCAGAACGAAGGGCTTGTGTATGGCAAAATCTTGTCTGCCTGCCCGCTGAACTGGATGACCGAGGACAATGTTGGCACCAAACTGGTATCCCTCGCGGTTGATTCCTGCTTCTTCCCGTTGTATGAAGTGGAGCAAGGCGTTACCACGATTACGTACAATCCGGAAGAGAAGGAGAAGCGCGTCGACGTTACCGAATGGCTCAAAGGCATGGGTAAAACCAAGCATCTACTTAAGGAAGAGAACGAAGCTGCTCTGAACAACTTCAAAGATGAAGTTGAGCGCCGCTGGAGCCGTCTCAAAGCGAAGCATGAGCATCCGGAACTGTAAGAACTTTTGTATCGCTTAAAGTTTATCGGCAAGTCTCGTAATGAGGCTTGCCGTTTTTCATGATTTTCTGGAAAAGATCACATTTATTTCACGATTCAGGGATTGAATTTTGCTAGCGTAATCGTTATATTAAAACAAAGTAAATCTATTGGTATTTACTGTTTATCTGCTTAGCCGAGCGGTTAACCGCAGGCCGGATGCTTCCTGACAGACAGGATCGCTCCGGCCTTTTTTGATATTAAAAGAATGATAAGTCGTTTCTTTTGATATTTTGGCTAGTTCGATTTGTGAAATATGTCACACGCCGACCAAAACCATTGGAGGCCTGCTTGATTAACAGCGGGTCTCTTTATTTTCTCAAGGAGGGGAATCTGCGAATTAATAGTTGAAGGAGTTGAGAGGAAATGAAAGTGGCAGTAGGCAGTTCAGACGGATATTCCGTGAACCAGCATTTTGGCCAATGCGACCGGTTTATCATCTACGAAATCGATGAGGAAGGCCTGTATGTACAATCCGAGAACCGGAAAATCGGCAGTCCGGCAAGCTTGAACGGGCATGAGCAAAACCGGCTTAACGCTGTGGCTGAGTCTTTGGCGGATTGTTCATATGTACTGGTAGGCCGAATCGGTCCAGGGGCTGCGGGGGTTCTTCATAAGCAGGGAATCACGGCTCTGGCCGTAGAGGCCCCGATTGAACAAGCTTTGGGCAGACTGCTGACCTTTCTTCAGTCAAGGCAGGGGGCCATTTTAAAGTAAGGTATTAATCTTTATAACACTATTCGAAAAGGGGAATCGGAATGAGCGAGAAATCATTGGGCTTTGACACATTGAAGGTAAGAGCGGGCTACCAATCGAGCGATCATAATTATGCGGTTGCCGTACCGATTTATCAGACGGCTTCCTATGATTTGGGCAGCGTGGAACGGGCCGAGAGATTGTTTGGCCTGGAGGAAGCTGGCTTTCTGTACACACGGATTGGAAATCCGACCGTTGATGTGCTTGAGCAGCGGCTGACCGCCCTGGACAATGGCAGCGGCGCTGTCGCTGTCGCATCGGGAATGGCGGCTGTCGCTTATACGCTGCTCAATCTGGCCGAAGGCGGAGGAAGAATTTTAACTACGCCCAGGCTGTACGGGGGAACGTTCGACGCGATCAAGCATCTGTTCCCCAAATTCAATGTTCATGTCGATTTTGTGGAGAACTCGGATGATCCTGAAGCGTTCCGCCAAGGCATCGGGCCGGACACCAAAGCGGTACTGATCGAGAGCATCAGCAACCCGAATGCGACCATCCTGGATGTTGAAGCCATTGCCGAAATTGCGCATGACAACGGAATTCCGTTAGTTATCGACAATACCTTCGGTACTCCATATTTGTTCGACTCTTTCGCTCATGGAGCGGACATCATCATTTATTCGGCGACCAAGGCGATCGGCGGGCATGGAACAACGCTTGGCGGAGTCATTGTGGAAAATGGCAAGTTTGACTGGAGCAATGGTAAATTCCCGCATTTTGAAGAGCCACAGTATCTGCTGCGGGATCAGGCGACAGGGCGTGAACGCAGCTTTCTGGAGGTGTTCCCGGGTGCGCCGTTTACGACCAGAATCCGGCTCAGTTACCTGGCTTATTTTGGCGCTTCGCTGAGCCCGTTCGATGCTTTCCTGCTGATTCAGGGCATTGTTACACTGTCCGAGCGGATTGACAAGCAGGTGTCCAATGCGCTGAAAATCGTACAATACCTGCAAAGCAGCGACAAAGTTAGCTGGGTTAATCATCCTGTAGCCGAAGGGAGCCCATACAAAGCGCTTGCCGACAAGTATTTCCCGAAAGGCGCCGGCTCGATCTTCTCCTTTGGCTTCAAAGGAAATGAGGAGCAGCTTAAGATCTTCCTTAATTCGGTGGAGCTGTTCAGCTACCACGCCAATGTAGGCGATGCCCGGTCGTTGATCATCAATTCGCCGAAGACCACACATGGCGAGTTGAACGCCGAAGAACAGAGCTTTGCCGGTATTAAGCCGGAAACGGTCCGTCTTTCCATCGGTTTGGAAAATGCCGATGATTTGATCGCTGATTTGGAGCAAGCATTCGAAAAGGCTTTTGTCGAAACGCTGGTGTAATTTTTTTACCGTAGTCAATTTAGCTGAAAATATTATTCATAACGCAAAGGAGGAGAGGACATGCCGAAAGTCAACTTGAATTTAACCGAGGTTCCGGTGCGCGAGAAGCGTCTGGGTTCGATCACGGGCTTTGCCGGCACCGCGGGAGAACTGGTCGACTGCTCCAGCAGCGGCTGTCTTAAGGACGGCACCCGTTCTTTCAGCCAATGCATGGGCTGCAGCTCAGGGAACGCATTTTGCCAGTTATCAATGATTCGGGATGCGGCGATGGTCAACCATGCGCCAGTCGGTTGTGCCGGGGATTTCTTCGGCTTCAATTTTGTTTACCGGGTCGGACAGATGGAGCGTGATCTTCCGCCGGCCATAGGCAGATATTTTAATACCAATATTGAGGAAATGGATACGGTCTTCGGCGCTCTTTCCAAGCTGGAGAAAACCATTCGCCTTGCGTATGACAGGGTGAAGCCGAATGCGATTTTCGTGACAACATCCTGCGCTTCGGGAATTATTGGGGAAGATGTGGAAAGTGTGACGGACCGGTTGACAAAAGAGCTCGGCATTCCGGTTGTGAACTGTGTCTGCGAGGGCTTCAGATCCAAGATCTGGACCTCGGGCTTCGACGCTGCCTATCACTCTATCGTACGCAAGATTGTGAAGCCTCCGCAAAAGCGGACGAACAAGGTGAATATCATTAACTTCTGGGGCAGCGATGTATTCTCCAAGCTGCTGAATCGCCTGGGCTACGAAGCGAACTATGTCGTTCCCTTCTCTACGGTAAGCCAGCTGGAGACGATTTCCGAGGCGGCCGCAACGATTCAGATTTGCCCGACGCTCGGCACCTATATGGGGGCCGCGCTGGAGCAAGTATACGGAGTGCCGGAGATTAAGGCTCCCATGGCTTACGGATTGGCTGGAACGGACGCGTGGATGCGTGAGCTGGGCCGTGTTCTGGACCGCGAAGCCGAAATCGAGGAGATTATCCGCGAGGAGAGAGCGGCCGTTCTACCGAAGCTGGAGGAGTACCGGGCGAAGCTCAAAGGCACGACCTGCTATTTGACAGCGGGATCAGCCCACGGTCATGCCCTGATCGCCCTGTTGAGTGAGCTGGGAATTGATGTGCAGGGCGCGGCTATCTTTCATCATGACCCTATTTATGACAATGAAGATACGTCGGCGGATATGCTGGATCACACCGTCAAGACATATGGGGATATTAAGGGCTACAACGTTTGCAACAAGCAAGCTTACGAGCTGGTGAATATTCTGAACCGCGTACGTCCCGATCTGATGATCGCCCGTCACGGCGGAATGACGCTCTGGGGCGCAAAGCTCGGTATTCCTACGCTGCTGATCGGAGACGAGCATTTCAGCTGGGGTTACCAGGGTCTGATTAATTACGCGGAACGGATATTAGAAACGCTCGACAACCGGGAGTTTGTGACGAACCTGGCGAAACATAGTTCCATGCCTTACACCAAATGGTGGCTGGAGCAAGATCCATACACTTTTTTGGGAGGCAACACTCATGTCAAAACTTATTGAACAGCCGAGGTATTCCTGCGCTCTGGGCGTTCAGCAGACGGTTATCGCCATCCAGCGGGCCGTGCCTATTGTCCATGCAGGACCGGGCTGCAGCACTAAAATTCACGGCCTGCTCGGTCAGGGGGAGGGCTATGCTGGCGGGAGCACCATCCCCTGCACCAATTCAAGCGAATCCGAGGTCGTATTCGGCGGCGAGAAGAAACTGAAGGGTGTCATTGACGGGGCGTTCAAGGTCATCGACGCTGATCTGTTCGTCGTGCTCACCGGCTGCACCTCCGATATTGTCGGAGACGATGTCGGCCAGGTAACCCGCGAATTTCAAAATCTCGACAAGCCGATTGTGTTCGCGGAGACCGGCGGCTTCAAGAGCAATAACTATGTCAGCCATGACCTGATCATCAAGGCGATTATCGAGCAGTATGTCGATAAGTATGCACCCGCCAAAGGGGAAGTCATTCCCGGTCTGGTTAATGTCTTTGCTTCCATTCCATACCAGGACCCTTACTGGATCGGCAACCTGCAGGAAATCAAGCGGCTGCTGATCGGGATCGGTCTAACGCCGAACATCCTTTTTGGACCCGAATCGGGCGGTGTATCGGAGTGGCTGACCGTCCCTCAGGCTGAGTTTAATATTGTCGTGTCCGCCTGGCCGGGCCTGAGAAGCGCCAAGCTGCTCAAGCGGAAATACGGAACGCCGTTTTACCATTTTCCCTATTTGCCGGTTGGAGGATTGGAGACCAGCCGCTTTTTGCGGGAGGTTACGGCATTCGGCGCCAGCATAGACCGTGAAAAGGCTGAGAAATTCATCGCGGACGAAGAGCGTAAATTCTATACGCATATTGAGCGGACGGCCGATTTCATGCTGGAGTTCCGGTACGGAATTCCGCGCATGTTCTATACGATCCTTGATGCCACTTACGCCGTTGGCTTTTCCAAATATTTATTGAATGAGCTGGGTATTATCCCGGCAGAGGTTCAATATATCGTTGACGATACTCCCGAACAGTACCGCGAAGGAATCCGCGAGCAGTTCCGCCGCATCTCCGACAGAAGGTCGGCGAATGTGGAATTCTCGGTAGACGGCGGGGAAATTCAGGAGAAGATCAGGCAGACCAATCCGAAGCAGCGGGCGCTGATTCTCGGTAGCGGTTGGGAACGCGATCTGGCCGCCGACATCGGGGCGGATCTGCTCCCGATTAGCGTGCCGATTACCTACCGGCTGATCTTAAACTGCGGCTACGCGGGATATAACGGGGGCCTCAGGCTGATCGAGGATATTTACGACCGCGTGTTAGGTACGTATCGCTAAACGATTGAACAGAAACCAAAGGGGCTTTCCCAAGACCGTAGAAGATGATCAACGGCTGGGAGCCCCTTTTATCGTTCGTCCATTTAGAATAAACTCCAGTTTCCCTTGGCTCTCGCATGCCTCTCGGCCAATGCTAGCAGGTACCCGGTTAGCCATACAAACGCGGCATCGGCGGCGATCAGCACGACCAGCGACCAGATCCATGCTCCGCCTGTATTGCCGTACAGCGCCCCACGAACGAGATTCAGGCTGTAGGTAACCGGGAAGAGCAGCGATAGTCCTTTTGCCCACAGAGGAAAGACGGAGGGAGGAATGCGCACACCCCCAAACAGCTCCATCGGAGCCTGAAAAATATAATATAGCATGCCGGAGTCTCGAGAGAACAAGGAGATGGCGCTGAGCATCGCTCCCCAGATGACTGAAGAGCACACGATAAGCGCGATCACCGGCAGCAGTACAGACCACTCTACTTGGCCGGGATCGGCGACAAACCAAAAGGTAAGGAAGGAGAACGCCGCGAACATCCAGATTCCATTAAACAGGGAATACAGCGAGCGCCCGAATAAAAAGGCCATTTTGGACGAGGACGTCATAAAAATGATTTCAAGTGTACCCTGCTTGCGCTCCTGTTCGAACAGCCAGGCCGACTGAACGGTGGTCCAGAACAGCTGAAACACGAGATAGCCGCTTAACAGAAACAGCGGAACGCCGCCGGGGGGAATGACCCTGGACAATGCCGAGCCTTCGCCGGTTCGATAGGGCTGCATCGCGTAATAGGAGGTTAGAAAAGCAATGGCGGGCCAGAGCAGCATGGAGAAAAATACGGCTTTTCCCCTGGTTCGGCTTCTATGCTGTTTCAACATTTCCGCCCGGAGCGGGATCAAATAGCCGCGAAGCTTCATGACACTTTTCCTTCCGAGAGCAGGATGATGGCATCCTCCAGATTGGGCTTTTCGGCGGAAAAGGAAATGACCTTGAGTCCATTTTCGGCCGTCCATGGCAGCAGCTTGGTGATGAGCTTGTCGGCTGAGCGGCTTTTTAAGGTCAAACGTACAGGTTCCCCGGGCGAAGAGCCGGACTCGGCAGAGGGCGTATGCAGCTCCGTCAACTCTTTTCGGTTCAATCCGATCTCGGTATGCAGGTACTCCATCAGCAGGGGATTCAGCTCATCCCTCCAGCCGGTCAATTCAAAATGGGCCGTCTGCAGCCCCGCCACTCTGCCCACAATGCGGTCCGGAGTATCGCACATCAGCAGCTCCCCGCGGTCCAGCACATAGACGTTGTCGCACAGCTCCTCCACTTCCTGCAAGTAATGGCTGGTCAGCAGAATGCCTTTTCCCCGTTCTTTGGCCAGACTGCACACCATTTCCCTGAGCTGTCTCGCAATTGGCGCGTCCAGTCCGAGCGTTGGCTCATCCAGGAACAGATATTTGGGGTCGTTGATCAGTCCTCTTGCGATCTGCAGGCGCTGCTTCATTCCTTTGGAATATTGCTCAACCGGACGGTCTGCCGCATCCGCAAGACCTACCTCTTTCAGCAGACGTTCGCTTTCCAGCCGGAGATGGCGGGACTCCAGACCGTACAAAGACCCGAAATAGTGGAGGTTTTCCCTGCCCGTAAGCCGCCAATACAGCATCCGTTCCCCGCCGGCGATCATATTTACCTTATGCTGAATGGCGGTGCGGCTGCGGCTCATCTCCAGACCGTCCACCTCAATGCTGCCTTCCGTCGGATCGAGCAGGGTGGACAGCATGCGGATGGTGGTCGTTTTGCCGGCTCCGTTAAGCCCCAGAAGACCGGTGATTTGTCCCGGCTCGAGGGTGAGCGACAGCGATTTTACTGCTTGGGTGGATACACGCTCGGAACGGAACCAGCCAAGTCTGTTCTTGGTTTCGTATATTTTGCTAACCTCATTCATTGCGATCATATCTTCACTACCTTTCTTTGTGGGCAGACATGGTTCCTCTTTAGTACCGCTCGAACATGCTCCGCTCAATTCTTCGACCGCTCCATAGCGCAAGCGCGATATAGACAGCGCACATTAGCAGGATCGGAACTAAATCGCTTAGCCGGATTACCCCGCCCGTCATCAGACTACCGCGCAGCAGCTCCAGCGCATCGGTCAAAGGAAATACCTCACCAGCGATCCGTAGAGCTTCGGGAAGATACTCGCGGGGGAACTGGAATCCGCACAAGAGAGCGGTAAGCACAAACAGTGTATTTTGCACAAAATAAGTATCCCGGGAATACAGCATCACGCAGCCAAGCAGCAGCCCCATTGTAAAGCAGGAGAGCAGATAGGCGAAGACGCCGATCAGCACGGACCAAGGATCGAAATCGGGCAGCCTGAGGCCTGCCGCAATACCGAAAATCAGCACAACCCCAAGCTCGAACAGACTGCGGAAAAGCTGCTGAACGGCGGTTCCCGCAAAATAGCCGAAACGGCTGGAAGGGGAGAGCAGCAGCGCTTCAAGCGTCCCTTCCCGCCACTCCGTAATGAGCGCTCTCGACACATTCATCATCATACTGACCGAGAAGAGATTCAGCGCTCCGCCAATAATGACATACGTCATGTAATCGGAGGTGCCAGTATATGCGGCAAATCGGGATTGAATATCACCTTGAATTAAATATACATATGAAAAATAAGTGACGAGAACGAGATACGTTCCATCAATAATATGGCCGAGGGTAAAGGTCCAGGGGTAGGCCCTGAGATTGGACCTTTGGTTCCGGACCATTGTCGCGAGGGCGGTATGCCACATGTTCAAGCGCTCCTTTTTACGGCTCAAAATAAAGTTACTGCTCCAGAAACTGTCTTTGCAGCACGAGCATCATCTCCATTTCCTCTTTGTCGGCAGAGTAAAATTGATAGCTTCCCCGGCGCTTGACCCGGATCAGGCCGGCTTCGGACAGAAGCTTCAGATGCTTGGAAACGGCCGCTTCGGAAATGCCGAGAACGGGAGCAAGCTGCTTCGTGCAGTGCGGTCCTTTCCACAGCAGCTTCACGATTTTGAGCCGGGTTTCGTCGCCAAGCGCCTTGAAACGCAGAAGCAGATCCGCCGGCGGAGAATCGTTGTACGGCAGCTCCGGAATGTCGACGGCAAGCGGGAGAAAGAGAGCTTTTCCGTACCAGCCGATTAAGAGATGAGGAAAGATGAAGGTGCTGGGAAATACATAAATATGCTCGAGGCTGTCATAGGCAAAATGGTAGCTTTTCGCTTTTTGGGCGGTAATCGTTCCTTTTTCCGCAAACAGACGCGGATGGAGGGAAGAGATCGCTTTTTCCGCGGATTGCTCGGTTTCTTGCTGAAAGGCCGCGGCGGCCGTCTGCACCCAAGGCTCAACCACCTGCCATTCCCGGCGAAAAAAGGACTCTTCATACTGCGTCAATGTATCGGTGAGGAGTCTCCGAAAAGGCTCCAGCGAGTCCAGCAGCGATAGCCCGGCGTCCTCCAATTCCTCCTCTTCCAGCCCACGAATTCCGTGCATCCATTGGATGATCGTTCCGATCGGCACCGTATTGTTTAAAGCCAAATGAACCAGTTCGGCATCCGGCAGACTATTCAGGGCCTCTATGCCTTTGCGGCAGGTCATTGGCTCTCCAGAATGATCTGCCAGTTCCATTAATGCGGTCCAGACATCGGTGCGTTTGCCAAGTTGCCGGATGCTGTCCCTCAGATCGGAAGGCATGGCTTTCAACAGCTCCTGCGACCACTGAAGCCGCCTTGGATGATGCTCCGGCTGGCACAGGACATGCAGGCTGCACAGCATTTCATGGAAGGGACTGACAACGGTTTTGATTTTATGATTCAAGGAAGATGATGAGCTCATTTTGTTCCTTTCCGATTAACCAAATGGTTAATCAAAAACCACTTTCGCGAAAAGTGTTCAACATTTTATAGGGTAAATTTGGAATTGTCAATGCGAAAAACCGGACCTTCGGTCAGGTCCGGCAAGAAAGGGGGGCTGGCATGAGAAGGCTACGGCGAAAGAAAGGGAAGCTGGTTTCAGGAAGACTTGTAAATCTCCCGCATCACATGCCGAAGCTCGGGAATGATCAGCCGGGTCAGCGCCAGCTTGACCGCTCCGGTCGATCCGGGCATGGAGAATACAGCGGTGCTTCCAATCGTTCCGGCAACCGCCCGGCTTAGAATGGCCGCGGTTCCGATGTCCTCGGCAAAGCTCAGGTAGCGGAAAATCTCGCCAAAACCCGGCATCGTCTTGTCCAGCAGTGATTCGACTGCCTCATAGGTGGAATCTCTTGGAGCTATGCCGGTGCCGCCTGTGAGCAGCACCGCTTCAATGGCATTGTCTGCTGCGCAGATGTGAATCAGTTCACGGATATCGTCGTAGTCATCCTTTACGATGGTCCGCCCGGCCACATGATAGCCTGACTCTTCAAGCAAAGTCTCGATGAGCTGGCCGCTCTTATCCGTATCTATTGTCCGGGTGTCCGAGACCGTAATGATATAGCAGTTGACCGAATTCGGGGCTTCCTTCCGGTGCTGTTCGACTGAACTCATCGGTAATATCACTCCTTGACGCATGTTTTTCATGAAAATTCGCATGCCCCTATCATAGAGGAATGAAACAGCGGCTGCAAGAAAACGTAAGCTCAGAAACGAGAACGATCAAAATTCTATTAATTACCTGAATAATGCTTACAATGGATTTCGTCAGGTTGCTTCCCTGTCCAGGAATGTAGTACACTCGCTTACAGAACAGAACACGGGGAGAGATTTGAAATGACGGAAAATGCTGTTCCTGTATATATATTGTCAGGATTTCTGGGCAGCGGGAAGACGACTCTGCTGTACAGGCTGCTTGATTATTGGAAAAATGAAGGTATGCGTCCGGCCGTCGTCATGAACGAGCTCGGCGACGTTAACTTTGACGGCATGCTGGTCGGCGAATCCGTGCCAATGGCCGAGCTTCTGTCCGGATGCATCTGCTGCTCAGCAAGCGTTGATCTCAGCACGGAGCTGACAACGCTGATGAAGAGAGAATCGCCGGGTGTGATCGTTATCGAAGCAACGGGCGCGGCTAACCCTCTCGATATCATCGATAACGTTACCGAAACATCGCTGTACAGCAAAGTCGAGCTGAAGGGCTTGATTACCGTAGTCGACGCGGCTCATCTGCTGGAGCTGCACAGAGAGCAGAAGGGAGCCACTTACCGGCTGATGCAGGAGCAAATCCGCAGCGCTTCCGTGCTTATTCTGAATAAAACGGATCGCGTAACTGCGGAAGAGGCGGAGGAAGTTAACGGTGTGCTTCGCAAATGGAATGCGTACGCCAAGATTATCCCGGCGGTGCGGTGCGAAGTGAATTTGCACAATCTGCTCGATAATGCGGACAGCATATCGCTGGCGGAAACCTCTGGCGGGGCGCCGAAAGACCTTTCTTCCGGCACTGGAACTGACGGAGAGGGCTTGCCGGAGAATGAAGAAATAGCCGCCGAAGGCACGGGCCGTGCTTCTCACGACCATGTGATGGCGTATACGCATTTTTTCGCTAATCCGATTAACAGCGTGGAATTCGAAGCATTTCTGAAGGAATTGCCGTCCGACGTGTACAGAGCGAAAGGCGTGTTGACCTTTAACGATACTTCCGGCCGTTTCCTGTTTCAATACGCTTACCGCGAGTCGGATTTTATTAAAATCACTCCCCAGGGAGAGGTTCGTGATGTGGCGGTTTTTATCGGAGAACATTTCTCGTCCGGGGAATTGCGGAAGAAATTGCTGCGCTTGGAAGGGCGAGGCTATGAACGTCCGGCGGCTGTAAAAAGAAGCTTGTAGCTATCCGTTGTCAAGGTCAAACGGCTTGAGGAAAGTCATTAGAGGGGCCCTAGGGCTGCCCCCTGTGATTCGTCTCTTTGGTCAAAGGTTAATACAAAGGCATACAACATCAGATTGCAGGAGGTTGAAGGCTATGACCCGAATTCAGTACCAGGACTGCATTGAGGCTTGTCTTAAATGTATGAACGCCTGTAACTTCAGCTATGTCTCAAGCCTGAAAGAATACGACCTTGCACTGCTGCGGGATTGCATCCGGATGGACCGGGAATGCGCCGATATTTGCGCGTACGCGATTCAGGCCATGACCCGCCAAAGTCCGTTCGTCGCCGAAATTTGCCGTCTGTGCGCGGATATCTGCGAAGCTACAGCAAGAGAGTGCGGCCGGTACGAGCAAACGCACTGCCGGAACTGTATCAATGCTTGTCTGGCATGTGCGAGAGCCTGCCGCGAAATAAGCGACGCCGTCGCTGTTATGATCTGAGGATAAAAGGGATAACGAATCTTTTAAATAGGTAATGGGCCAGCTTCTTTAGGAATGCTGGCCTTTGATTTTTGTGGAACGCTGATATTACAATAGAGAGAGGTAATCAAAGGGAGCTTGGCGAATTATTGTACATACATAAGCACCGAATGATTAAATCCATAACGAAACATGACTACGGAGGACAGATGAAGGAGGACACACAATTACCGGAGAGTGAACAATCCAAAGAACTGTTCGCCTATTTCGGTCTGGCCGTTTATTACTGTCAGGCGCTGGAGCAGCAGCTCACCAATCTCCTTCTGCTGACAAAGATTTCCCAGGGCACCTTGCCGTCTGAAGCGGATTTGGCGGATTTGTATCAACGCAAGCTCGGCAATTCTCTCGGCCAGCTCATCAAGGAAATCCAGCATCATTTTCCGTTCTCGGAGGCCGAGACCGCGCAGCTGCACCATGTCTGGAAGCAAAGAAATTATATCGTTCACGATTATTTCAAAGAACGCATTCAGGATACGTTTACTTCTTCGGGCCGAGCCGCTATCATCAGGGAATTGAAGAGGTTCAAGAATAAAGCTGGCGCTCTGGAGCTGAAGCTGCAAGGATACTGTACGGAGCTGTACCGGAAGCTGGGACTGGAAGGCAAATTGGAAGAAGAGGATTTGCTGGGAGACTTTCCTCCCGCCCCATTGAAACATCGCCATACATGAATGGAAGTGAACAAAGCCTCTGCCTTGGCGGGAATGCCGGTAGAGGCTTTGTTGATTTAAGCGGAAATCAACTTTCAAGATCTCCATCCCACTCGCCGATTCCGCTCTGGGCGGCCACGGACGGCGGGACCACAATTCTTGCCGCGCCCAATGAGCGGGCAAGCGTGGTGACCGCCGAATTCGCTGCCGCCATTAAGCCGGAACTGTGGGGGCCATCATCGGGTTCCCACCACCAGTTGCGCAGGATCAGGTTCCCGGATGCCCGGTCCATCACGGGCTCAAATCTGGCAGCAAAGCGGTCTCCATACAGGAGCGGCAGCACATAGTATCCGTACTGGCGTTCTCCGGCCGGCTTATACACCTCCCAGCGGTACTGAAATCCGAACAGCTGACGGATCAGCTCTCTGTCCCAAATCAGGTTGTCGAGTGGGGCTAGAGCAGCGGCATAATGCCCGGTGTCGAACGGGCTCTTGCCGGGTTCGCACTTCAGAATCGCCTCCAGCTCGGCAACGTCGGAGGTCCGGACAAATAGCGGGGGCTTGATTCCCTCAACTCTCACTTCCCGGATGGAATCCGCCAGCAGCAGCCGCTGGATGGCTCCGGCCCGATCCGCGGTCTTGAGATTGCTTATGCCTAGCCAGCCGTCTCCGGCCCGGTTCCATAAGAGACCGATCGCCCCGATTCTCCTAAGCACGTACCAGTCCTGATACGACTCCTCGGACGGATTGGGCTCCGGCGCTTCAAGAAGTTCTTTCGGCAGCAGATTGGCCGAAAAATCATAATAGCGGCGCGTATGTACCCTGTGATGGATGGACAGCTCGCCCCAAAAATACATGCTCTCCAGCGCCGCGCGGGACAGCCGGGCAGGTGCCCAGGCCCAATCGACCTTGTCCTTCCCGCCCATGTCAAGAGAGGAGAGCGGGCCTCGCTCCGCAATCTCTGCCCGGATTTCCTGAACCAGCGCCATTACGGATTCATTGGAGCCATAACGGGCCGCCGCGCTGTCCCGCAGTCTGCGGAAGCTGGGCCAATCTTCCGTGCAGTAGATTGACATATTCTTGTCCCAGCCGTCGATCAGCCGCCGGTCTTGATACAGCAGCTCCTGGGCCATTTCGGATGTAAAGCCGGGGATGCGGGCCTGAAGCACCAGCTCATGATTGTGACCTGTTATATTCAGCGGGTCGTACTGGATGCAGTTGACATGCCGGATATAGCGGTACACGCTGTCTTTCCCTTCCGGCAGCCGATAAGGGCCGAGCCGCTGATGCTTCAGCAGAAAATGCGCCGCCTGGCGTTTGGATATATTGTAACTGATCAATAGCTTCTTCACTCCGTTTTCAAATAAATGATGATCTCATTATAACGAACGTGCGTTCTGTTTGCAATGAAAGTTAAATGAAGAAGACCCCCGTCCGGTCGGACAGGGGTCGGTAAATAGGAATGGCTGTGAAAGGCAATTTCAATGATCGAATAGCCGAACAAAAACTAACTCTGCCGGCCCGCCGGCTGCATATGAGCCTGAACAGGGATGGCCGGTGCAGTCTGGGCAGCTGGAGCGGTGTCCGCATTCTGTACGGCCGAGCCGGTCTGAAGCTGATACATCCGGTAATACCGGCCGCCAAGTGCCATTAACTCATCGTGACTGCCCCGTTCGACGATTTCCCCGCGGTGCAGGACGAGAATTTGATCTGCGCTGCGGATCGTCGACAGGCGGTGGGCGATAATGAATGTCGTCCGCCCTTTTTTAAGAACCTCCAGCGCTTGCTGGATGAGGCTCTCCGTCTCGGTGTCGATATTGGAAGTAGCCTCATCAAGAATGAGGATCGCCGGATCAAAGGCGAGCGCACGGGCGAAGGAGATCAGCTGGCGCTGCCCTGCGGACAGCGTGCTACCTTTTTCCACGACCGGCTCGTCAAAGCCCTGCGGCAGATGGGCAAGCAACCGGTCTGCGCCGACTTCTCTGAGCGCCCATTCCACTTTTTCTCTCGAAATGCTCTCGTCATCGAGACTGACATTCGAAGCGATCGTTCCGGTGAACAGATAGGGGTCCTGAAGGACGATGCCCATATGCTTCCGCAGCCACTGCTTTGGAATGTCCGTCGTCTTTTGCCCGTCAATCGAGATGAAGCCGCGCTGCGGATCGTAGAAACGGAACAGCAGATTGATGATCGAGCTTTTGCCGGACCCGGTATGGCCGACCAGAGCGACTGTCTCACCGGAACGGGCCTCAAAGGAAATGTCGCGAAGGACAAAGTCTTTTTTGTAGGCAAAGGAGACATCCTTGAACACCACATTACCTTGGTAGCGTGGCATTTCGCCGTCGGTTACCTGCTCCCCGGGTTCGTCCATGAGCTTGAATACACGACCTGCAGACACCATTGAGGTATCGAGATTCGCGAGCTGGTTGACCATGCCGATAATCGGCTGGAACATCCGGCCCAGCACATCGACGAACGCATAGAGCACACCCAGCGACACAATCGTTCCGCCGCCAAGACTTCCGAAACCGAAATACCACAGTACCGTCGCGAAAGAAAGGCTGCGCAGCGCACCAACCAGATTATGCGAGGTCAGCGAGTTGAGATTCAGCATTTTGTTCTGGTACTTCAAGTAGTCTTCGTTGAGCGTCTCGAATTCGTCCAGCCTCTGCTTCTGGCGGCGGAAGATGCGGATCACGGACATCCCTTGAATCGACTCGTTGATAATGGCGTTTATCTCGCTGAGGCGAGAGCGGATGATTGTGTTGTATTTGGTTGCAATTTTCCGGTACAAAATGACCCATACCACGATGACCGGGGCGATGAACAGACTGATCATTCCAAGACGGACATCCAGCAGGAACAGGGCGGTATAGACCCCGATAATGTTGATAATTCCGCTGGCGAAGTTCGACAATACGGCGATGAACAGCTCCTTGACCGCTTCCGTATCGTTGGTTACCCTGGACACCACTTTGCCCGCAGGCAGATTATCGAAAAAATAGACCGGAAGCCGCTGAATATGTGCGTACACATCCGTACGCAGCCGGCGGACGACCTGGTTGGCCGAGGATTGCAGCCAGTAGGTCTTGCCGAATTCTGCGAAAATCGAGATGACCAGGAACATTCCGTACAGTCCGACAAGCTTGTAAATGGATGGGAGCTCCGGTTTGTAAAAATCGAACAATTCAACCGTCGTCAGTTTAACAGCCGGATAGCTTGCTGTGCCATTGGCGCTGTCGATGATGATCTGGCCGTTTTCAAAATGGCGCTCTCCGCCAGCATCTGCGACGGGCTCGCCGATGAAATAGAAGCTTCGGCCAACCTGAAGCAGACGGACCTCGCGGCCTTGTGGTTCTCCCGGTTTAAACCGGTCTCCGCGTTTATAATATTCGTTGTTGTACAAGGCTGCATCGTTAGACGGTGATGCCTCAAAGTAAGGCCGTTCAATCGCAAGCATGTGATTGTCGATCATGCTTCTCGCTATGAAAGGGCCGGCCAGCTCCGCCGCGACCCCAATGGAGAGCAGGAGGAGCGCTGCGATGAACGTGGTCTTCGCATGCAGCGCGTATTGAAGCAGGCGTCTGCCTGTATGTTGTTTCAAGATGCATGGCACCTCCTTGGGTGAATGGTGAATATTTGTTAATCCAGTGATTTCTTTATTTTTCTTTAACCCAGATTATTCTCCACCTGCTGGCGCTCATACTGCTCGCGGTACCAGCCGTTCAGCTCAAGCAGCTCCGCATGGGTTCCGCGTTCGATGATCCGCCCGTTATCCAGCACGATGATCTGGTCGGCGTGCTCGACGGCGGAGAGGCGATGGGTGGAAATCAGGGTGGTCTTGCCGGCTCTTTGAGACCGGATGTTGTCGACGATCTGCGCTTCGGTCCGGGCGTCCACCGCCGACAACGCATCGTCCAGAATCAGAATTTCGGGCTCGGCGATAAAGGCTCTGGACAGCGAAACCCGCTGTTTCTGGCCTCCGGACAGAGAGACGCCGCGTTCGCCGACAAGCGTATCCAGCCCGCTTTCCAGTGTGTCCAGATCGCTGCGGAAGGCGGCGGTGGTAATAGCCCCCAGAATCTTTTCGTCGCTTGCGCCCACAAGTCCGAACTGGATATTCTCGCGAACGGTTTTGGAGAACAGGATTTGTTCCTGAGGCACATAGCCCATCCAGCTGTGGAGACGGTCAAGCGAAATCTTCTCGATTGGAACGCCTGAGATGTGAATGTCCCCGGTTCCGGTCGGGTATTCGTGAAGCAGCTGCTTGAGCAGCGTCGATTTGCCGCTGCCGGTTCTGCCGACGACGCCCAGCGTTTCTCCCTTGGACAGCGACAGGCTGATGCCGGTCAAATTATCAATGCTTGAAGAAGGGTAGCGAAACGTCACATTGTTAAATTCAATCATGCCCGGTTCGGATACGGCGACCGTATGGTCCGGGTCCCGGACATCCGGCACGGCGTTCAGCGTCTCATCGATCCGTTCGAGCGACGCGCCGCCGCGCTGCATCACATTGATCAGCTCACCGATGGCGAACATCGGCCAGACGATCATCCCAAGGTACATGTTGAACGATACGAGGTCGCCCAGCGTGATCTGATTGCGGAGAACGAGATAAATGCCGTACGTCAGTCCGATGATGTAGCTCAGCCCTACACAGAACCGGATCGTCGGTTCGAAAAAAGAGTCGACCCGGGCTACGGCCATATTTTTGCGGTAAACGTCATCGGTGATTGCCCCGAAGCGCTTCTCGTCCAGACGTTCCTGCACATAGGCGCGAATGACACGCACGCCCGATACGGATTCCAGCACCTGGTCGTTCATATCGCCGAAGGCATCCTGGGCCAGGGTGTACCGGTCATGAATCGCCCGGCCGTAGATCACCATGGCTACTGCGATCAGCGGCAGCGGCAGCACGGCGGCCAGGGTCAGCTTCCAACTCACCAGAAAGCCCATGGCAAGCAGTACGACGGCGAAAAAAATGGTCGAGTCAACGAGCGTCAGCATGCCGAAGCCTACGGTGACGGATACCGCCCGGATATCGTTGGTGGCGCGGGCCATCAAATCGCCAGTGCGGTTTCGCTCGAAGAACGAGGGCGTCAATGTTAGGAGGTGATTCATAAAGCGGGTACGCAGCAGGCGTTCGACCAGGTTCGATCCTCCAAACAAGCTGCGCATCCATATGTAGGTAATCCAATAGATGAGCAGAAGCAGAGCGATAATCATGGCAATATACTTGATCAGTGAAGCTGTGGTGATGGTGCTGCGTACAATTTCATCAATGGCGGAACCCAGAAGACGCGGGGGCAGCAGTTCTACGATGCCGGCAATAATCAGCACGACCAGGCCAATCGTATAGCGCCTCTTCTCCCGGCGGAAGAACCAGCCGAGATCTTGTAATACAGAAAACATGAACAATCCCTTCCTTTCGGGGGTGGAGTGGCGTCGGCAAGAGTTTCAAGGACAAGGCGGATCAGCTTCGGTAGGCAGCAAAAAAGGCATACCATCCGTTAACGGACGATATGCCTGGATCTCAAACGTATCATGCGCACGGCGCGTAACAGCGCCGGCGAGGAAAATGTTCGGCTTCCCGAAACAAAAAGCGGCTAGAACGCGCGCTTTCGGGAAAGATTCACCTGCAGGGCTGCTTCGGTATTCGGTTGGATAAGGCTGCCGACAATAGTGCGATGAATATCCATAAATGTAAACACCGAGATCACCCTTTCGTTAAGATTGGAAATAATTTGCAACGTTTCGCTACCTCCGAGTTTATCACCGGCTCTGCAAATTTGTCAAACATATTTTCGAACAAAAAAAGAATTTTAACGATTCGCTATATTCTGCAGGCGATTGGAATAGAGCTTGGATTAAGGTATGATAAAAGTAATAGACAAAGGAGTTGAAAGCTTTATGAGCATTTCGGTCAGTCCTGATGCCGCCTCCTGGTTCAAGCGGGAACTCGGCTTGACGGACGGCGCCCATATCCGCCTGTTTCCCCGGTACAGCTCCGGAGGCGGGCTTCATCCCGGATTTTCGCTGGGCATTGCCGTGGAACCACCGGGACGCCCGGGTCTTGAAGCCGCCTCCGAAGGGGTCGAATTCTACATGGAGGAGCAGGACCTATGGTATATGGACGGGTATGATCTGTCGATTATCTATTTGGCGGAAGAAGATGACATCGAGTATCGGTATGACCCATCGACCGCCGGAGAAGAAGCCCCCACAGCCGCCGGAAGCGCCAATAAATAAAGGGGACACAAACAAGCGGGACCGGACAAAGGAGGATTCTCCTTGCCCGGTCCCGCTTATTAATCTTGACGGAAGAAAGCAAAGCTCCCTTAGTGGGAGCGTCTGAACGATTCTTCTTCCATGGCGAACTCAAAATCATCGATATCGTATACCGTCACCGGAATGCCGCCGTCGATAATCCGGTGGATCATCTCGAACTGGTCGGTCAGAATCGGAATCTTCAACCGCTGCGAAGTCAGGAGAAGCTCGGTCTCAATCGGGTCGAACGTCTCGCCGTAGCTGGCATTGTCCACGCTGTTAATTACGGTGATTTGGGCCTGCTCGCCGAGCAGAATCGCCGGGCTCTTGGCCCACGGCACGTTCAGGCAGCGGCGGATTTTTTTCTGGTTGAGCGGCTGCTCGAAATAGGCGATCAGCTCGCCAATCTTGGCCTTGACATGCTGGTCGTCGTCGGGAATATTCATCAGCGGCTCGCTGCTCTCCCGAAGCTCGTACAGTTCCAGTATGGTTGTGTAAGGAACGATATATTCCACCGGAGTTTTCGGAATCAGCAGCTGGCCGTATATGGCCATCATAACGGCTTCCGTCACAAATTGTCTTGACATCTTTATCCTCCTGAAGTTCGGGTGAAGCAGTAATCCTGAATTTGGTTTTAAAAATATCAAAACACTGTACGGAACAAAAGTCAATAAGCGGGTATTCCGTTACACGCGCCCGATGATGAGCGACAGGATGCCCGCGGCGATGAGCGGCCCGACCGGCACGCCTTTGAAGACGGCGACCCCGATGACCGTTCCGATCAGGAGACCGGCAACAATTGTGGGCTGGCTGCCGATCAGCGCTGCTCCCCGGCCTCCAAGATAGGCAACAAGGATGCCGATGCCGATGGCGGTCAGCGATTTCCAGTGCAGGAACGCTTGCCCTACGGTGTGCAGTGAAATGCGCCCGCTTGCCACCGGCGACATGACGCCGATCAGCAGGATGATGATGCCGACGGTCAGCCCGTATTTTTCAAGCCAGGGAAAAGCCTGGTTCAGACCGAGCAGCCGCACAAGCAGCAGCGCCACCATGGCGATGGTCACGGTCGAGTTGCTGCTGATGATGCCGAGTCCGGCCAGCCCAAGAAGAAGCAGGGAAGTATAATCCATTCGTCAGCTCAGCTCCTTGTCTTGGGCCGGCCGTTTCCCGGCAAGATGCCCGGCGATCAGCGCTCCGTGCCTGCGTCCCGTCTCGATAAAGATCTCGTTGGCGTTGCGGCCGGAAGCGATGACCCCCGCCACGTATACGCCCGGAATGTTGGTCTCCATCGTCGCCGGGTCGAACAACGGCTTATCCAGGTCGTCGTCCATAATGACGCCTGCGGAGGCAAGCAGCTTGCGGTCGGGCCTGAAGCCGGTCATCGCCAGAACAAAATCATTGTCCAATGTGTAGGCTGCTTGCGGCAAAGCCGAGGATACCGTTACCGAGTCCTCCGTGATTGCGGTGACGCTGGATGAAAGGTGGAGCCGGATTTTTTCCTTCTGCACCATGCTTTCAAAGACCGGACGCACCCAAGGCTTGATATTCTCAGAAATACTGTCTCCGCGGTAAACCATGTCGACCTCCGCTCCGACCCGCATCAGTTCCAGGGCCGCATCGACTGCAGAATTGCTGCCACCGATAATCGCAACTTTCATGCCGGTGTACGGATGGGCTTCTTCGAAATAATGGGTCACTTTGGGCAAATCCTCGCCGGGAATACCGATCCAGTTCGGCTGGTCGAAATAGCCGGTGGATATCACGACGGCGGCCGCGCGCCGGGTTTGACTCTTGCCGCGCCGGTTCACCGTATTGACGCCGAACGTCCCGTCTTCGAGCCGCTCAATCGCGGTCGCTTCTTCATAAGCGGCGATCTCCAGGCCGTGCTTCTCGGCCGCCTTGCGGTAATAGACGAGCGCCTCGTGGCGAAACGGCTTCTCGCTCGGCGTCGTAAATGGAACATCGCCGATTTCAAGCAGCTCCGGAGTGCTGAAGAACTGCATATGAGTCGGATACAGGTAAATGGAATGGACGATAAAATGTTTCTCCACAATGATCGCGGAAAGGCCCTGCCGGCGGCATTCGATAGCGGCGGACAAGCCGCAGGGCCCGGCTCCGATTATAATCACATCATGCATAAAGCGGACAACCTCCCGTAGTTTCCTCGCATTTTCTGTCTTCATCAGAAACGTGTAAAGTAAATCCTACCTCAATTTAAGCCTTTTTTCCAGAGGAGAGGGGAGGCCCCTTTTCCAATTGCAAAAAAGCTTTGACTTATGTATAATTAGATATATATCTAAAGAGATTCATCCGAAGGAGAGTGTCCACCTTGCAGCTTGAAAAAATTGTTGGTTACCACAAAGCCCTTGCCGACCCGACCCGTCTGCGCATGCTCCTGCTGCTGTCGAAAGGAGAAATGCATGGACAGGCGCTGGCGGAGAAGCTGAATCTGTCGCAGCCGACGGTGACGCATCATGCGTACAAGCTGCGCACTGCGGCACTAATCAAGGAACGCCGCGACAAGAACACCGTTTACTTCACGCTGAATCCGGAGTTTATCCGGGAGGGCGGGGAGGCGTCGCTGCGGTTTATTTTTGACAAGGGGGCACGTGAGATGGAAGTGGAGAGCAAGGAGCAGAATCTGAAGGAATCGGTGATCCGCAATTTCTTTGCCAAGGACGGCCGCCTGCGGCAGATTCCGGCACAATACAAGAAGAAACTGATCGCTCTGCAGTATATTGTTGAACAGTTGAAGCCTGGCGTCGTTTACAGCGAGAAGGAAATCAACGAATTTATCAAGCAGTACCATGACGACTATGCCACCATCCGCCGCGAGTTCATTATGCATCAGTTCATGTACAGGGAAAACGACAAGTATGAACTGAATCCGCGGGAAATATGGACACACTGGGAATCTGTCAAATAATTGCCTAAAATATTTTACAGTTCTGTGAAGGCTTGAGTTTTAATTGATTAAAATTTGGAGTATAGAATATTATAGAATTGTAAGCGTTATCTTTGGCAAGAAAGGAGTCTTTCAACATGCTTTTTAAAAGGATTAAGAAAGAACCCGACCCCCGCCTGATCACCGTAACCTTGCCGGAAGTTAAGCAGGCCGTGCGCCAATTTGAAAAAGATATGCCCGCCGCAATCAACCGCACCGTTCTGATGAAGGATGATAAAAGCATTGATTTGTCCAGGCTGGCCCGCTACTTAGGCGGAAAAACCGAGCAGAAGTTCTATATGTCCCGGGAGACGTTTGAAATTTTTGAGGAAGCGGAAAAGGATATTCCCTATTTTCTCGATATGGTGCAGCTGGCCGTCGACAACTACATTAGCGATACCGGCAAGCTGCCCCTTCGTGAAGAAGCTTCGCTTCCTGAGGTTCACTATCATTTGCTGTCCAGTCAAAGATATTTGAAGGAAACGCCTCCGTTTCCACTGTACATCACCGCAGATGAATTGATGCTGACCCACCGCGCCGAGCATTTCAAGTAAAGAATCGCCATGAATCGTTTCATGGTCCGCCATCAGGCGGGCACCATAAGCCAAGGGCCGTTGATCAAAAGGGAAGGGATGAATTCTCCTCCTTGCTGACAGCGGTCTTTTCTTCTTCATGAGCGCCATAGTACAATGATTCCTAAGAGCCCGCTTTACGGGCAAGACGCATATAGAAAGACAAGGGGAATCAGGCATGGAAACCATAAAAGCTATACTGTTTGATCTTGACAATACGCTAATGGACAGGGATCGGACCTTTCGAAGCTTTGCCGCGCAGTTCGTCTCCTATTTTCTGGGCCATCTGGAGCCGGACCGGCAGCTGGAAATCGTTGAAGATATCATCGTCAGGGACGCCGACGGGTACCGGGACAAGGACGGGTTTTTCCGGGAGCTCAGCGAGGTTCTGCCTTGGAGAGAAGCCGTTTCGGCCGCGGAAATCCGCGCGTTCTATGATTTGAATTATTCCGCTCATGGCGCGCTTATGAAGCATGCGGCCGAATCGCTGGATTATCTGAGGGAAGGCGGCTACGTACTAGGGCTTCTGACGAACGGAAAAAGCGACATCCAACACGGGAAAATCGATTTGCTTGGCCTGCGCGGCCATTTCAAATCGATCGTGATTTCCGGCGAGGCTGGAATCAGCAAGCCGGACCCCGCCATTTACCGCCTGGCGCTGGACAGGCTGGGATACGGCCCGGATGAGACCCTATTCATCGGCGACCATCCGGTGAATGATATTTGGGGCGCGGGGCGCGCCGGAATGAAGGGCATCTGGCTTCGCCGCAACCATTCCTGGGACGACAAGCTGGATGTAAAGCCCTGGAAGACGATAGACGAGCTCAACGAGCTGCGGAGCATTTTTTAATCGGGCGAACGGCGGGGTTGACAACGATACGCTAGGGCGTTTATGATGACACCATAAATTACCGGAAGGAGAGATGTTATATGACAGTTTATACGGCTTGGAATTTGTCGGTTGTTTCTGCTCAGGATACGTGTCTTCCGGGAACAGGCTGCGGGCGTTAGGACGCAAGCAGCTTAAGCGCGCACATTAGTGATATCATCAGCGCCGCCGGGGACCGTATCGGTTCCGGCGGCTTTTTTGCGTATGCGGATAAGACTCGTGGAGTTGGCCCGTATACGCACGTCCAAGCAGCATTTTGAGGCCTGTGAGACCTTGCTGCTAACGGACATAAAGCATAGGCCAGGGCGTCCCTTGAGCTAAGGGCTCCCTGGCTCTTCCAGCCCGCCGGAACGGTTACTCGTTTCCGGCGGGCTTTTTGCGCTGCGCGCTTGCCCCGGATGCAACAACAAAAAACTGCAAATGGAGGTATCGCATGACGATACGGCAATACGGATGGAACGAATATTGGATCAATCAATGGAATGGTTTGGGAATACAGGACACCGTCTCGGAAGCTATCATTCCCGGACGGATTACGGGAGATTTCGGGAGCAAATACCGCATAACGACCGATGACGGAGAGCAGTGGGGAGAACTGCCCGGCAGGCTGCGGCACTCCCTTGAAGCCTCCGGTGAATACCCGGCTGTCGGCGACTGGATCTCGGCCAAAAGCGCGGACGGCGGGCCGCTCATTATTCACAGCGTGCTTCCCCGCCGAAGCGTCATTTCCCGGAGGGCGGCCGGAAGCCAGCCGCGGGAACAGATTGTTGCGGCCAACGTCGATACGCTGTTTCTCGTTAGCGCGCTGAATGACGACTACAATCTCCGGCGCATGGAGAGATATCTCATCATGGCCTGGAACAGCGGGGCATCGCCCGTGATCCTGCTGACCAAGGCCGATTTATGCCCCGATCCTGAGGCCAAGATCGCGGAAATGGAATTGGCCGCTCCCGGCGTTCCGGTGCATGCGGTCAGCGCGTATACGGGCAGCGGGCTCGAGTCCCTGAAGCACTACCTCGGGGAGGGGCGGACGGTTGCCTTGACCGGGTCGTCCGGGTGCGGCAAATCGACGCTCGTCAACTGGCTCTGCGGCGCCGATCTTCAGCTGACTCAGGATGTGAGGGAGGGGGACAGCAGAGGCCGCCATACGACGACGCACAGAGAACTGTTCCTTCTGCCGGACGGAGGTGTCATCGTCGACACCCCCGGGATGCGGGAGCTTCAGCTGTGGGATGATGAAGGCGGGCTGGATCTCACATTCGCCGATATCGGGCGGCTCTCGCAGCGCTGCAGGTATGCGGACTGCCGTCATGAACGTGAAGAGGGCTGCGCTGTCAAAGAGGCGGTGCGCAGCGGGGAGCTGGAGGCGAAACGGCTCCAGAGCTACCGCAAGACGCAGCGTGAGCTTCAGTTTCAAGCCGCCAAGGAAGCCAAATCCAAGCGGAAAAGCGGGGCCGGTCCGGTGCAGAAATCGGCTTCCTCACGCTCCCGGAAATACGGCTGGCGGAGGGAAGCGGAGGATTAAGCGAATATAGTGCGCCCCGGGGGCGATCCATTATGGCCGCAAAAAATTCACAATTTGTTGATGACCTGTATTTCGGCTGCTACCGTTTCGACACTCCTCTACATCTTTGAATGGTAGCGTTATATTCATCAGCGTCATATCTAGATATAGAAAATAGGCAAATCCTACCGGTTCTACGGCCTTGGACCAGGAGGCCGGAAGCCGGGTATTGAACCCCAAACACCCCGTTTAAAAAGCAACAGGCCGGGTATATAGGGGATACCGGGCAGGCGGGGAATGTTCTCCTGCACACCCTGCAGAACGATTAAAAGGAGCGATTGACATGTCCATTGACCGTTTTATTATTAAGAAATTGGACAACTGTCACGAGCAGACGAGGATCAACTTGGTCAAGCTGTTTCAGCTTCGGATTCAACGGGCGGAGAAGGCGGAGAACAACAACCACAAAACTGGATAAACCTGCCCGCGCTCGTCTAAAGAGATGTGAAGGGCCCAAATAAAAAAGCAGCTTCCCATTTAAGGAAGTTGCTTTTTCTTGCTGCGGTAAGACATGCGGACCCGCCGCTATTTAATAGAGGGAAAGCGCCAGGGAGTCGTTCTCGCTAAAACTGTGCAAAATGGCCTCTGAGCCTTTAATTTCAATACTGATCAAAGAATTCAAACATTTCTTAAGAGCATTCTTGCCTTTATTGATTTTAAGGTCAAGGGCGCTGGTCAGCAGTCTTAGCACTTTTTGTGTCGGCTGCTTGTTTTCCGTAGTAAAATAGACCGGTACAAGCTTATTCTGGAACGTAATCAGCATTTTCATTTGAAATCACCTCGTTACAGTTATTTCATGATAATGATATTACCCGTTTTTTCTTAATTTTACCTTAAAATTAGCTTATGATAACATAAAGATTGCTAGATTTCACCCGAAAACCGGAAGGAACGGATCGCAGTGTACGAAGATAAGTCAAAGCAATTAACGCGGTTTTTGATCCCTGAAGGCCGGAAAGAGTCCCGAAAAAGAGAGCTGCTCCGGTTGACGGATGAGACAGAACGGATCTGCCGCCTGCACTACAACAGCCAAGGTACAGAGAACGATCTGATCGTGTCTGTGAGCAAGGATAGACTCACTGTGGTGTGTCATAAAACATCGGCCCGCTCCTCCTATGAACTGAAGGATGCCGGTAATTTGGACGGCGTGCTCACCCTCCTCCTAGATGGCATTTCCCTTCCGAGAACAAGCTGCGGGGACAGTCCCGCCCTCCTATTGTCCAGACAAGAATTTAATGAAATCCGAAAAAAGGCTTCCTCCTGCTCATTGAGCGAGCTAAGCCGGCGTATAGAGAAGGCAACAGGCGACCCCGGCTTGTCCGCCCTGTTTGCCAAAAGCTTTAAAAGCCGGCACTTGACCGGCGAGCTGCGCATTTGCACCAAAAGCGGCGGCGGCTGGTCTTTTCACTATGCGTCCATTCTTGCCGATTTTTCCTGCGGCTGGCTGCTTCGCATGAGCTGCGGGAAGGAGGATTGGATGTCCGCGGCCCCTGTGGGCAAAGAGCAGTTCTGCTCCGCTTTCCTCCGGTGGCTTCTGCATTTGAAACCGCTTGTAGCTCGATAATGAGCGGAATGCCCTACCCCTTCCTGATGGATCGTTATATCTTTATCTCTTCTTATTCCCGTATACTTAAAACTTTCTCCAGATTCTGTTCCTTCTCCTTCTCTCCTTTAACCAAATCCTAGGCATCCGCATATATTTAAATCATCCCGCGGGCAAGCGGGGCGTCCGCTTCGAAGCGGCTCGGATCAAGAAGGGGGAACCCTTGGGAGAAAGGAGAGATTTGCACAATGGGCAGAACAACCAAAAGAGCGGCGCTGCTGCTGGCGATCGGCCTTACCGTCTCGCTGCTTTCGGGCTGCGGAGGCAAATCGGAAACAGTTAAGGTGAAGGTCGGAGAGGTCACGCGTTCCGTCTTTTATGCACCTGAATATGTGGCGCTATCGCAGGGCTTTTTCAAGCAGGAGGGGCTGGATGTCGAGCTGCAGACGATTCCCGGCGGTGACAAGACGATGACGGCGCTGCTCTCGGGAGCCATCGATGTGGCGCTAGTCGGCTCCGAGACGTCTATTTATGTCTATCAGCAGGGGACGGACGATCCTGTCATCAATTTCGCCCAGCTGACACAAAGAGACGGCACATTCCTGTTTGCCCGCAAAGACCATCCGAATTTCGACTGGAGCGAGCTCAAAGGGTCGAGTTTCCTTGGCCAAAGAAAAGGCGGCATGCCGCAAATGGCCGGCGCGTTCACCCTGAAAAAGAAGGGGATCGATACGGCTGCCGACCTCAAGCTGATCCAGAATATTGATTTTGCGAATATCGCGAGCGCATTTGCTTCGGGAACCGGGGACTACGTGCAGCTGTTCGAGCCGCAGGCGTCGATCTTTGAACGGGAAGGCCGGGGCAAGGTAATCGCTTCATTCGGTGTCGAGAGCGGATATTTGCCGTATACAGTGTTTATGGCGAAGAGCAGCTATATCGGAAAAAATAGCGACACGGTGCAAAAATTCACCAATGCGCTGCAAAAAGCCCAGCTTTGGGTGAAGCGGCACAGTCCGGAGGAAATCGCCGGCGCAATCGTGCCTTACTTCGAGAATACGGACCGCGATATCGTCGTCTCGGCAATCAAACGTTACAAGGACCAGGACACGTACGCCCAAAATCCGGTCATCGACGATAAGGAATGGAATAATCTGCTTGATGTGATTGAAAATGCGGGAGAGCTGAAAGAACGGGTGCCGGCGTCCAAGATTGTCGATAACACATTTGCGGAGAAGGCGGGAAGCGGCGAATAACCTGTTATTTTCGCCCCGAAAGTGCCTTTTGTTAAGGAGGGTCTTATATGCCGCCGGTCGTGGAATTAAAATCGGTTACGCACGCTTATCTGGGTGACAGGGAAGCTTCCCTTGCGGTGGAGGATCTGAATCTTGAGATTGAGGACGGCGAATTCGTCAGCTTGGTGGGACCAAGCGGCTGCGGCAAAACGACGCTGCTATCAATTATCGCCGGGCTGATGCCGCCCTCACGGGGCGAAGTGCTTGTGAACGGCCGTCCTGTGAGCGGCCCCTCGCCCGAAGTGGGGTATATGCTTCAGCAGGATTATCTGTTTCCTTGGCGCAGCATACTGGACAATGCGGCTCTCGGGCTTGAACTGACCGGCCGGCTGGACGATGCGGGCCGGAAGAAGACGCTTGATCTGCTAGCGGATATGGGGCTGAAGGGAAAGGAGCATTATTTTCCAGGGCAGCTCTCGGGCGGCATGCGCCAGCGGGTCGCGCTCGTGCGGACGCTGGCGACCGATCCGGGACTGCTGCTGCTGGATGAACCGTTCTCAGCGCTGGACTATCAGATCAAGCTCCAGCTGGAGGATCTGGTGGCGGAGACACTGAGGAAACGGGGTAAGACAGCCGTCCTTGTGACCCACGATCTGTCGGAGGCCATTGCAGTCAGCACCAGGGTCATCCTGCTGGAGCGGAATCCGGGCCGGATTCGCCGGGTGTTCGACATTCCAGACGGAATCGCGAATACGCCGCCTCTCTATGCCCGGGATCAGCCCGGATTTGCGGAGCTGTTCCATGAGCTCTGGAAGGAGATGGAGCTTACCGGCAAGGCTCAGGGGGAAGCCGGTAACACCGTAAGATAGAGCAAAGTGAGGGGAATGCTTGTGAATAAAGCGGTAACGGAGAGAACCGCCGCCGAGGCTTCCCGTTTGGAATGGCTGAGCCGCCGCCATGAGGAATTCAAGCGGGCGAAACGCTTTCGGAATCGAGCTGTGTTAGCCGTGCAGGGAAGCCTGCTTGTGCTGTTCTTTGCGCTGTGGGAGGCCGCCGCAAGACAGGGCTGGATCGACCGGCTGCTGTTCAGCTATCCGTCCAAAGTATTTAGGCAGATCTACGCGAATATGGCTGACGGCAGCCTGTGGCATCATTTGGGGATTACTCTGGGCGAGACGGCTACCGGCTTCGTGCTGGGAACGCTGCTTGGCACGCTGCTGGCCGTCGCCATCTGGTGGTCGCCCTTTTTGTCGGCGGTGCTTGATCCTTATATGGTCGTATTCAACAGCATGCCGAAGGTGGCTCTCGGGCCTATTTTTATAGTCATGTTCGGAGCCGGTTTCATTTCCATCGTCGTCACGACACTTTCGATAACGATTATCGTCACGACGCTTGTTGTTTACAACAGCTTTTGCGGAGTGGACCCCAATCTGGTCAAAGTGGTCCGGTCGTTCGGCGCGGACAAGAGGCAGGTATTTTTCAAGGTGATTCTGCCCGCCTCGTTTCCCGCCATCGTCTCCACCCTGAAGGTGAATGTCGGCATGTCATGGGTTGGCGTTATAGTAGGCGAGTTTCTGGTTGCGAAATCGGGTCTCGGTTATCTCATTATATACGGCTTTCAAGTGTTCAATTTTACGCTCGTGATGTCCAGCCTGATCATTATCGCTTTTGTCGCCACCGCCATGTACCAGCTGGTTGTCTATATCGAGAAAGTGCTGCTGTCCCGGCGGTAGGCACGGCGGAAAGCCAGGAATGGAAGTATTGTGTGTTTTCAGAAAATCAAGTACCATGAAAATTATCGGCAAACGTAAGCGTTCGGAGCGGATACTCATAAGCTGTACTTGCGCCAAAGGCTTCGAAGTCTGCTTTGCTTCGCAAAATGATAAAAGCGGGGTAATTTCATGGGGTTTCGCGTTGTTAAGACAGCTGCGGCAACGCTGCTGTCTGTTATGCTGGCCGCCGCGGCGGGGATACCGAATGCTCAGGGCGCCGGTCTGCTGGCTATTCTGGGCGTGGAGGTGACCCGGAAAAGGAGCGTAAAGACGATCACGGCGCGCTTTTTCGCCTCGGTGGTCGGGCTCTTTTTTGGCTGCGGATTGTTCTGGCTGCTTGGCTTTCATTACTGGGTGCTCGGCCTCTTCGTTCTGTTCGGCTTCCCTCTGATTGTACGGGCAGGCTTTAGAGAAGGGATTGTCACAAGCTCCGTCATCGTCTTCCGGGTGTTTGGACAAGCCGAATTAAACCTTCATGTACTGATCCAGCAGGTGGAATTGCTTGCAATCGGACTCGGTTCAGCCGGTCTGGTCAACCTGATCTACATGCCGAAGACCGGTGAAATGATGTACACCATTCGCAAAGAGGTGGATGGGCTGTTCTCTATTATTTTCAGGCAAATTTCAAGTACGCTGCACGATCCGCAGTATATTTGGGACGGCAAAGAGCTGATCCAGGCGGGCAGCGCGGTCCAGCGCGGCCTGACGGCCGCCTCAAGGGAGATGGAGAACAGCGTCATTCATCCGGACGAGGCGTGGAACGTCTATTTTTACATGCGCAAAGAGCAGCTGGAATCGATACAGAACATGATTCAGCTTCTCTCCCAGGTATACCAGCATTTGCCTCATGGCGAAATGGTTGCCGAGCTGTTCGAGCAGCTCAGCAGCGACGTGCTGAATGAAGAGTACACGGGAAGAACGGAGAAGCTGCTGGACAAGCTGGAGCAGGAGTTCCGGGAAATGCAGCTGCCTTCTACAAGGGAAGAGTTCGAGGTTCGCTCGGCTATTCTCCAGTTGTGCCGCGAGCTAGCGCTGTATCTCAAAATCGCCAAACAATACAAGGCTCCTATTGTCGCCCGCCGGCAGCCGGCTTCGCGGTCTTTCCTGGCCGGAAGAGAATAGCTTTGCGTTCATCCTTTGTTTTCTATTTTTCAAAAAATCGAAAGAGACGGCTGTGCCCATCAGGGGGGGGCGGCCGTCTCTTTTTTGCGCAAAACCGGCGAAATAAAGCCGTATACAGGCGTTTAGGCTCATATTTCGAATTAATTAACTTATCCCAAAATAGTTGTCACTCTGGGCCATCGCCCTGCATACACTTGATAGTGAATGATTGTATGGAGGAGGTTCAAAGATGTCATTAGGCCATAAACGCCAAACAAGGGAGATCATTACGAAAGCGATCTGTGGCAAGGGTCGTAAGTTCTCCACCGTAACCCATACCGTAACTCCGCCACATCATCCGACGAGTATTTTGGGGGCTTGGATCATCAACCACCAGTACGAAGCGGTTGCCGCCGGGAACGGAATTGAGGTAATCGGTACTTACGATATCAACATCTGGTATTCGTACGACAAAAACAAGCAAACCGAGGTGGCGAAAGAGACCGTGTCTTATGTGGAGCCGATCTCGCTTTCGTATCTCGACCCGAAACACCGGGCTTCCACCGTGGAGGTTTCTGCGGAGGCAACGCAGGAGCCGAACTGTGTGGAAGCGGGGGTATCGCCTGGCGGCGGCAGCGTAACGATCCGGGTGGAACGCGAATTCGAGGCCGAGCTGGTGGCTGAAACCAAGGTTCGCGTATTCGTCAGCAATGACGAGAGTGATCCGGAAGACAAGGATTTCGATTTTGAATCCGAAGGCTTCGACTTCGAGGATCTGGACTCCGACGCGTTGGACGATGAGCTGTAAGCAAGATACGCCGCCGCCCGGTTTTAAGGGGGCTGAACCGGACCCGCCGGCTCTTTCTATTGTGCGGGAGCGGATATGTTCCATTATATGAACCGGGAGCGGCGGCGTAGAGGGCGGATGCCCTCCTTTTTTTGTTTTTTTTCGGGCGTAAAGAGGGGACCGCCTTGTATACATAACTGACTATGAGCTTCGGGGGGACAGGACATGAATGAGGGAATCCATGTTTATCAAGCGTTGACGCCCGAAGGCAGGGAAAGCCGGCTTCGGCGCAGCGGAATCGAGGCCTATCTTGTGTCTGGAGAAGGCGCTGGCTCTGGCCAAGATCGCCGGTCGGGGAGTCCCGGCGGCTTGAATAGAAGCTTGGCGGAGTCGGAAGGGGGCGGGGAAGCGCATTATCGCCAGCGTTACCGGGTCAAGGTTCATAATTTGGCTCCGCTTGAGATCACTCCACTCGGAGCGGGCCTCGGGATGGGACCGGCGGCGCCGCTGCTCACGGCCCGGCCCCGGCCGCGTCTTTCGGAGGGCAGAGAGTCTTCGGGAAGCCCGGCCGCAAACGCGGCGGTTCCTTTTCTGGCCCGGGGAAGCCTGCCGAAGCGGCTGGGCAGTCTGGCCGCCAAAGCGCTGTACTGCCTCGGCCTAGACTGCGGAGAGGTGCTGATCGCCGCCAGGGGAGAGCGGCGGTTTACGGTTGAGGCCATCCGCCCGCCGAAAACCGGGGCCGGCGGTTCCATGCCCGAGCTATACCGCTCGGCTGAGGCGGCGCTTCGCGCCGCGCTGGAGAGGGAACGGCCCGGACGGCCGGACCTCGTCATGGGTATGGACCCGGAGTTCCTCCTGCTCCGGGTCTCCACCGGCCGCGTCGTGCCCGCGTCGCGGTACCTGCCCGCGGACGGCGTCGCCGGCTGCGACGCCGGACCACCGGGAACGCGCGGCGCGTTCCCGGTGGCGGAGCTGCGCCCCCGGCCGCGCGGGGAGCCGCGCGCGCTGCTGGCGCAGCTGAGGTCCGCCGCCAGGCAGGCGGACCGGCTCATTGCCGACCGCAGCCTAAGCTGGCTGGCAGGAGGAATGCCGCTGAGGGGCTGGGCCCTCGGCGGGCACTTGCACTTCAGCGGCGTCACGCTGACGGCGCCGCTGCTGCGCGCGCTGGACAGCTACCTCGCGCTGCCCATCGCGCTGCTGGAGGACGCCCGGGCCGGCGGGCGGCGTCCGCGCTACGGCGTGCTCGGCGATTTCCGGCTCCAGCCGCACGGCGGCTTCGAGTACCGGACCCTGCCGAGCTTCCTTGTGTCCCCGGTCATCGCCCGGGGCGCGGTCACGCTGGCTCACCTGATCGTGAGCCATTATGAAGACCTGCCGCTGCGCCCGCTCGACCGGGAAGACCTGCACGCCGCGTATTACCGCGGCGACAAGCCGCCGCTTCGCGCCGCGTTCGAGCCGCTGAAAGCGCAGCTTCGGGCGCTGGAAGGGTACGCGGCTGCGGCTGACGCTATCGAGCCGCTGCTGCGCCTGATCGAAGCGGGCCGGACCTGGGACGAAACCCGCGATGTCCGCGGGCTGTGGTGCGGAGAGCATGCGCCTTGAACCGGCGCATGCTTATTGGCGGTTTTACCGCTGGAATTTCGGGGCGGCTGCTTTTGCGCTTTTGGGCGTATTGTTTTGATTATTTCGCTGGTGAAACAGCAGTACTCTGCCACGAGAAACGCTCCATCGTCCACATAAGGACGTATTGGGGCGTTTTTCTTTGCTCTAGGCGAAGACTTGGGTTTTATGATAATATACTTTGCACGCGTCTGGCGGGAGATCATTGGCTGCGTCAATGAATCCCGCCGTTTGCGGCCGTCTTCCGGCTTAAGCTTGCCGGTACGGTTTCTGTTATAATAGTGGATAAGCATGCTACGGCCTGGAGGTTTACAATGGCGAAATATACACCGATGATCGAGCAATACTTAAAAGTCAAGGAAGGGGCGAAGGATGCCTTCCTTTTTTTCCGGCTGGGCGATTTCTATGAGATGTTTTTTGAAGACGCTCTGCTGGCTTCCAAGGAACTGGAAATTACCCTGACTGGCCGGGAGGGCGGGGGCGACGAGCGCATTCCGATGTGCGGAGTCCCCTACCATGCCGCGGAGGGCTACATACAGCGTCTGATCGAAAAAGGATACAAAGTTGCGATCTGCGAGCAGCTTGATGATCCGGCGACAACCAAGGGCATGGTGCGGCGGGATATCGTTCGCGTCGTGACCCCCGGAACGGTGATGGAAGGCAAGTCGCTCGCGGACAAAAGCAATAATTATCTGGTCTGTGTTACGGAAGTGAACGAGATGACGGCGCTTGCCGCGTGCGATCTGACGACCGGGGAGCTCTATGTGACCTCTTCGCCCTCTGGGGCGGACACGCTTCGCGGCGAAATCGGCCTGTACGAGCCGGCGGAAATCATCGGAGACGGCCGGCTGCTCGAGAATGTCCGGACCGAGACGGTGCCGGGAGCGAAGCCGGTCGTCTATACGCCTTGGGAGAAGAAAGACGAAGACGGGGCACGGCGCCAGTTCGGCGAAGCGGCCTGGGCCCGCCTTGAGAGCGAGCGCGCCCAGTGCGTCGCACTGCTGATCTCGTACCTTGGCGAAACGCAGCGCAGGTCACTCGGGCAGCTCAGCCAAATCTCCCCGTATGAGCCGGGGAATTATATGATTCTGGACCCGTTCACCCGGCGCAATCTGGAGCTGACCGAGACTGTACGCGAACGCTCCAAGAAGGGCTCGCTGCTCTGGCTGCTCGACCGTACGGAGACCTCGATGGGCGCCCGGCTACTCCGGCGGCGGATCGACAAGCCGCTCCTGCAGCGCACCCGGATTGAGCGGCGGCTTGAGGCTGTAGACTATTTGTACAATCAGTTCATCGTACGCGAGGATCTGCGGTTGGCTCTCAAAGAAATCTATGATCTGGAGCGGCTTACCGGACGGGTGGCTTACGGAAGCGCGAACGGCCGCGACCTGAACGCTCTGAAGCTGTCGCTTGCGCAGATTCCGGCGCTTAAAGAGCTGTGCCTGGCTTCCGGTTCGTCCACCCTGCGGGAGATCGGCGAAGCGATAGATGAGTGCACCGACCTGCGGGAGGACATTGAAGCGACGATTGTCGACGATCCTCCGGTATCTGTCCGAGACGGCGGGATTATCCGGCCTGGATGCCACGCCCGGCTGGACGAGCTTCGGGAAGCGAGCAGCAGCGGCAAACAGTGGATCGCGGAGCTGGAGGCAAGGGAGCGTCTGGCTACCGGAATCAAGTCACTGAAGATTGGATACAACAAGGTTTTTGGCTATTATATTGAAATCACCCGCTCCAACCTGGCATCCCTGCCTGAAGGAAGGTATGAGCGCAAGCAGACGCTCGCCAATGCGGAGCGTTTTGTGACCCCGGAATTGAAAGAGAAAGAAGCGCTGATTCTGGAAGCGCAGGACAAGATGACCGACCTTGAATACACTTTGTTCTCCGAGCTGCGTGAGCGGCTGAGCGCCCAGATTCCCAGACTGCAGCGTCTGGCTGAAAAAGTAGCCGAAATCGACGTATACCAAAGCCTTGCCGCGGTCAGTGCGGAGCAGCGTTTTGTGAAACCGGCGCTTACCGAGGGCTTTGACTTAAGGATCGTCGGCGGGCGGCATCCCGTCGTCGAGGCGGTGCTGAAGGATGCATCCTTTATCGCGAACGGCGCCGGTCTCGTTCAGGATGACGGAAGGATATTGCTGATTACTGGTCCGAATATGGCTGGAAAAAGCACCTATATGCGCCAGGTCGCCTTGATCTGCATTATGGCGCAGGTAGGATGCTTCGTTCCGGCCGACAAGGCCGAAATCCCGGTCATCGACCGGATTTTCACCCGGATCGGAGCAGCGGATGACCTGATCGGCGGACAGAGTACCTTTATGGTCGAAATGGCCGACATTCAGCTTATGACTGAAAAAGCGACGCCGCGCAGTCTGATCATCATCGATGAACTGGGCCGGGGAACCTCTACGAGCGAAGGTATGGCGATTGCCCAGGCGGTTATCGAGTACGTGCACCATCACATCGGCTGCAAGGCGCTTGTATCCACGCATTTTCATGAGCTGGCCCATTTGGAGGACACGCTGGATGGCCTTCGCAATTATTCGATGGCGGTTCAGGAGAGCGGAGACAAGGTTCATTTCCTCCGCAAGCTGATCCCCGGCGCGGCGGACAGCAGCTACGGGATATACTGCGCGCGCCTGGCCGGGCTGCCCGGCAGCATTATCGACCGCGCGTACGGCCTGCTACAGCAAATCGAGCATTCCGCTGCGGCTCCCTCGACTGGGGAGGTGGTTCACCCCGTTGAAGTTCACAGCGGCGTGACGTTAGCCTTAGGATCGACGAAACCGGATGGCATAAGAGAAACCGCTGCCGGTTCAGCAGGCAGCTTCCCGTCCCGGAATGAAGGGAGCTTGGGCGTTTCCGAACTCGCCCTCCGGGAGACGGCGGCGCATCTGGCCGAGCCAGCGGAAGAAAGCGGCGAAGTCGTGCAGCTCTCCATCTTCGGCGACGAGGAGCCGCGGCGCGAACGCAAGCCGAACGCTGGGCATCACGAGCATTCGGTCGCGGATGACATTATGGCTGCGGTCGGGGCGGCGGATTTGATGAATATGACGCCGCTTCAGGCGATGCAGCTGCTCAATGATTTAAAGATGAAGATGAGATCCAAATAAAGCGTTAGCGGAATCGGAGGTGAATGGAAATGGTCAAAATCCATGTGCTGGACGAGCATATTGCCAACCAGATTGCCGCCGGGGAAGTGGTGGAACGGCCGGCTTCGGTTGTGAAGGAGCTTGTGGAGAACGCCATCGACGCGGGCAGCACCCGGATCGAAGTAGCTGTGGAGGAAGGGGGGCTGCAGAGCATCCGGGTCAAGGATAACGGTTCGGGCATCGAACCGGAGGATTGCGAGACGGCCTTCTACCGTCACGCCACGAGCAAAATCGAGAATGGACGCGACCTGTTTCAAATCACCAGCCTCGGCTTCCGGGGCGAGGCGCTGCCCAGCATCGCCGCCGTCGCCAAAGTGTCGCTGACGACGGCGAGCTCCGACGACGGCAGAGGAAGACGACTTGAGATTGAGGGCGGGAAGCTGACAGCAAGTGAGGACACCGCCCACGGCAGGGGAACGGAGATGACCGTCAGGGAATTGTTCTACAATACCCCGGCAAGACTGAAATATATGAAGAGCATCCAGACGGAGCTCGGCCATATCTCCGACGCCATGTACCGGATGGCGCTGGCCCATCCCGGAATATCCTTTACGCTGCAGCATAACGGCAACCAGCTGCTGCATACACTCGGCAACGGCGATCTGCTGCAGGTCATTGCCGCCGTATACGGAACATCGGCCGCCAAAGCGATGCTGCCTGTGCATGCCGAAGATCCCGATTACCGGATTTCGGGCTACGTGAGCCGCCCGGACTGGACGAGGTCCAACCGGAACGCGATTACAACCATTGTCGGCGGCCGGAATATCCGCAGCAACGGGCTGAATGCGGCCATCATGCGCGCGTACCATACGCTGCTGCCGATCAACCGCTATCCGCTGCTCGTCCTGAAGCTGGATATGCATCCTTCGCTAGTGGATGTCAATGTGCATCCCGCGAAGCTGGAGGTCCGGTTCAGCAAGGAACCCGAGCTGTATCAGCTCGTGGAGCAGGAGATCCGCAAAGCGCTGCTCGGCGAAAATCTGATCCCCCGGCCCGGCAGGGAGACGATTGGCCCGAAAGGCAGCACCTCTTTTATTCAGGAGCAGTTTGCTTTTCCGAAGGCTTCGCCGAAATTCAATGGTTCGATAGATGAAGTGAAGGAACAGGGGGCCGGGCTTAAAGTTTCTCAAGAAACGGGAGCAGGGGCGGATGAATCTTCAACAAACGCGGCAGATGTTACGTTATCGACTGACCTTACGGAGCAGCCTGGCGCCTGGCGCGGTCCGAATCCGCGTTCGGTAACTTCAGACGCCGCCTCCGAGGCTGCCGCCTCAAGAGCCTATTCGCCTTCCATTCCCTATGATGATAGGTCCTCCGGCAAGACTCGGGGAGGAGAGCGCAGCACATCCTATGCGGGCGGATCGTTCCAGCCTCAGCTGCGCGACGGCGCGGCATACGGGGGATACCGTACCGGTTCTGGAACGGGTCCTCGTAAGGAGCAGCCTGTTCCCGGAACTGAAGAACTGTGGGCTCCGGCCGGAAGCGAGACATCAGGTCTGCCGCCATTCCCCGAGCTGAATTATATCGGCCAGCATCACGGAACCTATATTATCGCCCAGAACGATGGAGGGCTGTATCTGATCGATCAGCATGCGGCGCATGAACGCATCAATTACGAGTATTACTTCGAGAAGTTCGGCCGTCCTGCCGAAGCCTCGCAGGAGCTGCTGCTGCCAATCACGCTGGAATTCACTCCTTCGGAAAGCAAGCTGCTCGGCGAGCGTCTGCAGTGGTTCGAGCAGGCCGGCGTCTATTTGGAGCATTTTGGCGGCCAGACGTTTCTCGTCCGTTCGCTTCCCTACTGGTTCCCCAAAGGGGAAGAGAAGGAAATCATAGAGGAAATGGCGGAGTGGGTGCTTGGCGAGCGGAATATCGACCTGGCCAAGCTCCGCGAGAAATCGTCGATTTTATGCTCCTGCAGAGCCTCGATCAAAGCGAATCAGAAGCTGACGGAGCAGGAGGTCGAGAGTCTGCTGTCGCGGCTATCAGCCTGCCGGCAGCCTTATACGTGCCCGCATGGAAGACCGATTGTCATATCTTTTTCACCTTACGATTTGGAGAAACTGTTCAAGCGGGTAATGTGATTAATGATAAATGAGATGAATATTACAAATTTTAATTTCCAGTTTGCAATTACGGAGGCAGTATGATTATAACTACGGGCGACCGCCCGCTAACCGAGGTAGCCGAGCGCGCGGAGCGTCTGGCCAAGCAGCTGGGCGTTCCCTACGTGCCGCGCGGCAACCAATCGATGTCCAAGCTTCTCACGCGCTGCGGTGGCGAAGAGGCGCTGGTCGTGCTGCTTCATGGCGTACGATTGCTGAGGCCGGACCGGCCTCAGCTTCAGTTCCACCCGAGCATGGGTTTTGTCCGTGCCAAGCGGATATTAAAGGGGGAAAGCGATCCCTTGCTTGAAGCAGCCGGAATGGTTCCCGGCGACAGCGTGCTCGACTGCACGGCGGGGCTTGGCGCCGATGCGCTGCTCTTTGCCGTTCGCGGAGGCGAACAGTCCCGTGTTACCGCACTGGAGAGTTCCCTGCCGCTGTATGCTCTGTTGGCGGCAGGAATGGCCCACTACGATTCCGGAATCAGTGAGGTGGACGCGGCACTGCAACGGATTAATATCGTTAACAGCGACCACGTGGACTACCTGCGGAAGCTTCCGGACAATAGCGTGGACATTGTCTATTTCGATCCGATGTTCCGGGAGCCGCTTGAGGATTCGTCGGGAATCTCTCCGCTCCGACCTTACGCCAACAGCGATTCGCTGTCGCCGGAAAGCGTGACGGAAGCGGTCAGGGCTGCCCGCAAAGCGGTGGTGCTGAAAGAGAAAAGAGGCAGCGGCGAGTTCAGCCGACTTGGATTTGCGGAGCAGCCTCGGCCAGGGACGAAAACATCGTACGGGGTGATCACAATTGACCAATGAAGCCAAACCGAACGTGCTGGTTCTGCTTGGCCCGACTGCGGTCGGCAAGACCCGGCTGAGCCTATCGATCGCCGATGAATTCCAGGCGGAGATTATATCCGGCGACTCGATGCAGGTCTACCGCGGCATGGATATCGGCACCGCCAAAATCAAGCCGTCCGAGATGGAGGGGATTCCCCATCATCTGATCGATATCCTCGATCCTCGGGAGCCTTACTCGGCAGCTGAGTTCCAGACCGAAGGCCGGAGGCTGATCGGCGAAATAACCGAAAGCGGCAAGCTGCCGTTCATCGTAGGAGGAACGGGCCTTTATATTGAATCTCTCTGCTACGGCTTCCGTTTCTCCGAGGCCGTTGCCGACGAGGCGTTCCGCGCGGAGATGGACCGGTTCGCGGATGAGCATGGCGCGCTGGCGCTGCACGCGAAGCTTGCCGAAGTTGACCCGGCCAGCGCCGGTCGGCTGCATCCAAACGACCGGCGCCGGATTATCCGCGCCCTGGAGATTTACCGGCAGACGAATACGCCGCTTTCCGAGTCTCCGGCAGCCCAAAAACCGGAGTCTCCCTATAACCTTTGCCTCATCGGTTTGACAATGGACAGGCAAATACTATATAAACGTATTGAAGAGCGAATCGACGAAATGCTGGCGGAAGGGCTCGTCGAAGAAGTGAAGAGGCTGATGGAACGCGGCTGCGGCCGTAGCCTCGTTTCCATGCAAGGGCTCGGATACAAGGAGATCGCCGCCTATCTTGAGGGAGAAATGACGCTGGAAGAATCAGTGACGCTTCTTAAACGCGATACGCGGCGTTTCGCCAAAAGACAGCTGTCGTGGTTTCGGCACATGAAGGATATTCATTGGATTGATGTCACCGACAGCGGAAACTTTTCCGGGAATTTTAAGGAAGTTCGTGATATAATTGCAGGAAAGTTTCATTCAGGTCTTGAATATACTTCTGAACAATCTAATTGAACCATTGGGGGTACGGCATATGAACAAGTCCATTAACATCCAAGATACGTTCTTGAACCAACTTCGCAAAGAAAATATCCCTGCCACAGTATATTTGACCAACGGCTTTCAGATCCGGGGAATTATTAAAGCGTTTGACAATTTCACGATCGTGATTGACAGCGACGGACGTCAGCAAATGGTGTACAAGCATGCGATTTCGACCTTTACGCCGCAGCGCAGCGTTTCCCTGATGCAGGACAACGCTTCCGAAGAATAATTTTGCCAGTACGCCAGAATGAGTTCGAAGCGAAACTTTTTTGCTTGTGATTCGTTTGAATAGAAGGGTGAGAGAGCAACCTGAATAAGGTTGTTTTTTCATTGCCAGTACAAAATATATATTGGAGTCCCCGCAAAGTATTCAGCATATGCTTTGGAGGAAAGGCTCCATATGATGGAGCTGCCCTTAAGGGGGGTCAGGAGGCAACATGTCGAATGACGAAATACTACGGTCGAACCGCCATAGAAAAAAAGGAGGCGGCAGCCAGCCGTCCAAGCCGAAAAAGAAGAAAAGGCTGACCCGCAGCCGTGTGCTGTGGACGCTGTTTTTTACAACGGCTTTGGCCATCTTTTGCGCGCTCGGCGGTTATCTGTTCATTACGGTAAACGGAGAAAGGCTGCTTAATGAGAACGAAGGCAAGCTTACGGTCAACGAAACAACCAAGATTTACGACCGCAACGCGAACCTGATCGGGGAACTCGCTTTGGAAAAGAGCGAACCGGTCAAGAGCGAACAGATTCCCAAGATCATCAAGGATGCTTTTGTCGCGACGGAGGATAAACGATTTTACGAGCATAAAGGGGTCGATCTATGGTCGATCGGACGGGCGGCAGTCAAAGACGTTGTGGCCCGAAGCATGGTCGAAGGCGGCAGCACGATCACGCAGCAGCTTGCCAAGAACATCTTTTTGACCCGGGATAAAACATTCTTCCGCAAAGCGACGGAGATGTCCATCGCCATGGCCCTGGAGCGCCAGTACACGAAGGATCAGATCATTACGCTGTATCTGAACCGGATCAACTTCGGAGGCACCGTTTACGGCATTAAGGCTGCGTCCGAGCACTATTTCGGTGTTAGCGACCTAAGCAAGCTGAAGATGTGGCAGATCGCGACGCTGGCGGCGATGCCCAAAGGTCCTTCCCGCTACAATCCGCTCCGTAACCCCGAGCTGTCCAAGGATCGCAGAGCGGTCGTCCTTCAGCTGATGAATGAACAGGGGTACATTACGCAGGACGAAATGAACGAGGCCAAGGCGATCAATTACAACTACAAGCCGCCGGCAAGCAAGCAGCGCTATCAGGCTTTTATCGATTACGCGATCGACGAAGCTTCAGACAAATTCGGACTGACCGAAGACGATCTTAACATTGGCGGCTACAAAATCTACACGACCATGGACAAGGATGCGCAGCAGACGGTCGAGAACGCTTTTGCCGACAGCGACAATTTTGAAAAAAGCGTCGACGACGAGCCGGTGCAGGGTTCGATGGTCATCATCAATCAGGAGAACGGCAGCATTGTCGCTCTGCTCGGCGGACGGAATTACGAGAAAAAAGGCTACAGCCGTATCACCGGCAGCCGGCGTTCGCCGGGATCGTCGATCAAGCCGATCGTCTCGTACGCTCCTGCCTTGGAATCGGGCGAATTCTCAATCAACTCTCAGATCAGCAACGAGAAGCAGTGCTTCGGCGATTACTGCCCGACCAATCTGCACGGGTATTCGTCAACGATCAGCATGACCGAAGCGCTGACGAAGTCGGAGAATATTCCGGCCGTGTGGCTGCTTGACCAGATTGGTGTGCGAACAGGCTTCAATTTTGCCAAAAAAATGGGCATTGGCCTCCAGGATGACGACAAGAACCTGTCGCTCGCCCTTGGCGGCATGGCCAAAGGCACCAATACGCTTGAGATGGCCCAGGCGTATACCGCATTCGCAAATGGCGGTGAGCTTCGCCAGGCTTACGCCATCAAGTCCATAACGGACAGCACGGGCGAAACGGTATATAAGGCCGATACTCGCGCCGAGCGCGTCATGAAGGATAGCACTGCATACCAAATGACCGAGATGTTGCAGGAGGTCGTGCAGAGCGGAACAGGCAGAAAAGCGAGAATCGACCGTCCCGTTGCCGGCAAGACCGGTACGACCCAAAGCGGCTACAAGGGCGTCGACTCTAACCGCGACGTCTGGTTCGTTGGCTACACGCCCGAGCTTACGGCAGCGGTGTGGATGGGTTACGACAATCCGGACCGGAAGCATCTGCTGAAGAACAGCAGCCCGCTGGCCGCCGCGTTCTGGGGCAAGGTCATGGGCGAAGTCGTTAAGAACTATCCGGAGAAATCGTTCCCGAAACCCGATAACTTCGAGCTTCCGGAGCCATCCAAGGCGCCGGATCAACTCCAGGCGGTCAGCGGTCTGACGGCTCAGTACGATTCCTCGACCGGAACCGTTAACCTGTCGTGGACGCCTGTCCAGACCCCGGGAGCGGAATACCGGGTGTACCGCAAGGAGACCTCGGAAGGCGACTTCAGTATGCTGATCAGTACGCTGACGCCGAACGCGGCGGATCTGAGCGCGATGGCGGGCCTGACCTATGAGTACTATGTGAAGGCATTCTATCCGGACCCCGGTATGGAAAGCGATCCTTCCAATACGGTCTCGGTGCTCATCGAGGGTGCGGAGCCGTCGGTCGAACCGACGCCATCGGTTGAACCGGGTCTCCCTACGGATTCGCCCGGTCAGGGAGGAAACGGAGATAATGGCGCCGGAGGCAACCCGGGCGAACCGGGACAGGGCAATGGTAATGGCAACGGAAATGGGAATGGGAATGGCAACGGCAACGGAAATGGAGGCGGCAGCCCGGAAGGCGAGGGTAATCCCGCAGCACCGTCGCCAACACCGGCCCAGCAGGATTCCGCGCAGCCGTCTTCTCCTGTGCCAGCCGTAAGCCCCGCCGGAGCGGTCATGCCTGACAATGGAGCAGACCCGGCGTCAGTCCCCGGAGCGGGATCGGATAAGAAAGAGAAGCGTAACGACAAGTCAGCATAATGCTATTAGAAACATTGCTCCGGCGAGCCGGCCCTTCCGTTTCCTACGGAAGAACCGGCCTGCCGGAGTTTTCTTTTTTTCAGGGATGGAATTTTGAGTGTGCCTCCTAAATGTGGTAAGCTGAAGACACCATATTGGAGAGGGTTATTATATGAAACGTAAATTCGGAGACCGGGCCAACTGGCGCCGGATTACGCGCCGTGGGTTCGCCTGCCGCTATGTCGAAAGCCGGGAATTCAGCGGATACATCACCCTTTACACGATTTACGGCTTGAAAGAGCCGCTGTGGAAAAGCTATGGCCGGCATACATACCGGATTGCGGATAAAGGATATTCATGGCTGCAGTATTTTCCCAAGGACAGTCATTATATTGTTACGGCAATGTTCGACGAACGGCAAAATATCATTCAATGGTATATAGACACCTGCAAGGTTCAGGGGGTTACCGATCAAGGGGTTCCCTGGTTTGACGATCTGTATCTGGATGTGGTCGTTCTATGGAACGGCGAAGTGTTCCTGCTGGATGAAGACGAGCTGGAGGAGGCGCTCGAACGGGGCGATATTTCGGACAGCGATTACAATTTGGCGTGGAACACCGCACGGAATATTATGCGCGGGATTGACGCTCATGCCTTTCCTTATTTTGCCCTCTCCTTGAAGCACCGCGCCGAATTGTTCCACCATGGAGAATTCAGGAGGAAATCGTAAATGCAAAGGCATTTAGGCGGTTCTTCGCCGATCCGGGCGTTAACGGGCCAGCGGAAATGGCGTTTCGGACGGATACCGTTGGTTACATTGGTACTTCTCCTTGCAGCCGGGCTGATCTGGAGCGCCTATGTGCTGACTCTAATCAATCGGGCCGAAACGACTTCTCCGATGAATAAAGCGGATGCGGGCATCATTCTCGGCATGGCAATGTGGGGCGACGAGCCAAGTCCGGGGCTTAAGGAGCGGCTTGACTATGGGCTGAAGCTGTATAAGCAGGGCGTGTTTTCCCATTTTATCGTCACCGGCGGGCTTGATAAACCGGGGTATACGTATACCGAGGGCCAGGGAATGCGCAATTATCTGATTGCCAGGGGCGTTCCGGACCATGCGGTTGCCGTAGAGAATGAAGCGACATCCACCTATGAGAATCTGCTGTACAGCCGGGAGATTATGCAGCGGGGGGGCTGGTCCACAGCGGTGGTAATCACGCATACGTTTCATGGGCGGAGAGCGCTGGAAATAGCCGATGAGCTAGGATATTCCAATCCCGAACTCGGACTGACCGATTCACAGACGATGTCAATGGCCAAGTATAAGACGAGGGAAATTTTAGCCTATACCAAATGGAAGCTCCAGCAGGTGTTATGAAGGTTGAAATGGGAAAATGGCGAATCTGCTAATAACGCCCGGAACCCGGGAATAGACTTGAGTAGAACACTGAAGCCTATGTAACGAGGTGAACCCATGAACATACGCAGCGCAGCTTCTAGCGGGCGGGACGAAGGCAGACCATCGCGGCAAATCAATATCGTACTGCGCAATCACGATACGCCGGCGGTAAGCGGTACATCGGCGATCAACGAATCGTCGGCTTCCAGGAATAGCGCGCAGATCGGCCTTTTTCAGGAGATTGGCAGCGAATTGGACGCGCTGGTAGGTTTGGATAATATTAAAGAGCTTGTATTCGAAATATACGCCCTGCTGCAGGTTGCCCAAATGCGGACCGATGCGGGTCTTGCAAGCGGCGCTCAGGCGTATCACATGGTATTCAAAGGGAATCCGGGCACCGGCAAGACGACGGTTGCGCGAATCGTGGCCAAACTGTTTCAGCGTATGGGCGTGCTGTCCAAGGGACATCTTATCGAAGTCGAGCGGGCCGATCTGGTGGGTGAGTACATCGGACATACCGCACAGAAGACCCGGGATCTTGTCAAAAAAGCGCTGGGCGGCATTCTCTTCATTGATGAAGCGTACAGCCTTGCCCGGGGCGGGGATAAAGACTTCGGCAAAGAAGCGATCGATACGCTCGTTAAAGCGATGGAAGACCACCGCAGCCAGTTCGTGCTGATCCTGGCCGGATACTCCAGTGAGATCGAATATTTTCTGATGAGTAATCCGGGGCTGCCCTCCCGTTTTCCGATCCAGGTCGAGTTTCCCGATTACACCATCGACCAGCTTGTTCAGATCGCCGAGCTGATGGCGAAGGAGCGGGATTACATTTTGATGCCGCAGGCGATACTCAAATTAAAGCAGCATGTCATGCTGGAAAAAGACGAAAGCCCGCATGCCTTCAGCAATGCCCGCTATGTGCGCAACGCGATCGAGAAAGCGATCCGCAGCCAGGCGGTAAGGCTTCTTAACCAGTACGAGCATAACAGTCCGGGCAAGCAGGAACTGATGACCCTGCGGACCGAAGACTTCAAACTGTAGGGCGGGCGTTTTGAGCATTAGAATCAACCGCAAGAGGAGAATGGATATGGCAACTACGACGCATGATACAAATTTGGAAATTCAGGACCGGGCCATATTGGTCAGTCTTGTAACCGATGAAGTGAAACGGTCGGGAATCGATCCCGAATATTCGCTTCAGGAACTTGTTCAACTGGCGGAGACGGCCGGCGTTGAAGTGCTGGAAGTGCTTCGCCAGAATAAGGAAACCCCCGATTCCAAATGGTTCATCGGCAAGGGCAAGGTCGAAGAGCTGCGTATGGCCGCAGACGGATTGGGCGCCAATACGGCAATCTTCGATCAGGAGCTGTCTGGGGCCCAGGTACGTAACCTGGAGGAAGCCCTCGATCTGAAGATTATCGACCGTACCCAGCTCATTCTGGATATTTTCGCCGGCCGGGCCAAGACCCGCGAGGGGATAATCCAGGTGGAGCTGGCCCAGCTGTCTTATCTGCTGCCTCGTCTGTCGGGTCATGGCAAGAACCTGTCCCGGCTGGGCGGCGGCATTGGTACAAGAGGTCCCGGGGAGAGCAAGCTGGAGACCGACCGCCGGCATATCCGTGACCGGATCGGCGAACTGAAGCGCCAGCTTGACGAGGTGGTGAAGACACGGAATCTGCACCGCGAGCGGCGGCGCAAGAGCGGCGTGGTGCAGGTGGCTCTTGTCGGCTATACGAATGCCGGCAAATCCACGCTGCTCAAGCAGCTGACCGATGCCGATGTATATATCGAGAATCAACTGTTCGCTACGCTTGATCCAACCTCGCGTTTGCTTGAGCTGCCTGGCGGCAAGAGCGTCGTGCTGACCGATACGGTCGGATTCATCCAGAATCTGCCGCATGACCTCGTTGCCTCGTTCCGTGCGACACTTGAAGAAGTCAACGAGGCGAATCTTGTGCTTCATGTGGTCGATGCTTCCTCCCCGATGCAGGAAGAGCAAATGGATGTTGTGCAGACGATTCTGGAGGATCTCGGCGCATCTGGGAAGCCGCAGATCGTTCTGTTCAACAAGAGCGATCTGTGCCGCCCGGAGCAGCTGGAGATGCTGCCTGGCGGTTCGGGTTATTTGAAGGTCAGCGCTTTTAACGCGGAGGATCTGGACCGGATTAAGGATACGATTCAAAATGAGCTGTCCGGAGACACACTGAGCTTCCGGATCCCATCCAGCCGGGGGGATCTATCTTCCCTGCTGTATCGGGTCGGAGATGTGCTGGATCAGTCCTTTGAAGAGGATGACACGTTATACAGCGTTCGGGTGAACAAGGACGATTACGAAAAATGGGGCTACATGCTGGCCGATTTTGTGAATCATACCGACCAGGACTAGAGCCGCATTCCGGGGTGTTCATTTGCGCGAATTACCAGGTTTGGCATAACTTATTTACCAAATAATCCTATTGTACAAATTGGGAAGTGACACCTTGATGTCGCTTCCTGTTATGATTATGGGAAGTAAATGTAAGGAGAGAAAGGCGTAAATGTCATTATTTTCAGAAGATATATTACAAGCTGCAGAAGCGGCCGAAGCGGAAATTCAGGAGGCGGTCCGGGTTCTTGACCGGATCGTTGATTTCAATCAATGGAAAGTCATTGAGGCGTTCCAGCGTCACCAGGTCAGCGATTTTCATTTTGCCGGTTCTACTGGATACGCATACAACGATAGGGGACGCGAGGTGCTGGACCTTGTATATGCGGAGGTATTCGGTGCGGAAGCGGCGCTGGTCCGGCCCCATTTTGCATCGGGAACGCATACGATTTCGACGGCGCTGTTCGGTGTACTCCGACCGGGGGACGAGCTGCTGTACATTACCGGACGGCCTTACGATACGCTGCATAAGGTGATCGGCAAGCCCGGAGACGGGACGGGTTCCTTGGCTGATTTCGGGATAAACTATCGGGAGGCAGCGCTGACGGAAGACGGAGAAATCGACTGGGCAGAGGTTGCCCTGGCGCTTACTCCGAAGACGAAGGTCATTGGAATTCAGCGGTCCCGAGGCTATGACTGGCGTTCATCTTTTACTGTCAGCCAGATTGGAGAAATGTCCGCTAGAATCAAGGAAATGGCACCGCATGTTATTGTCTTCGTTGATAACTGCTACGGGGAATTCACGGAGAAGCTGGAGCCTACCCAGGTCGGCGTTGATCTCATGGCGGGTTCCCTGATCAAAAATCCGGGCGGCGGAATCGCCGAGACCGGCGGATATATTTGCGGCCGCAGGGACCTGGTCGAACTAGCCGCTTACAGGCTGACGGCGCCGGGAATCGGCGGCGAAGTCGGAGCGATGCTGGGGACGACCCGGGGACTGTACCAGGGCCTTTTTATGGCGCCACACACAGTCGGACAAGCGCTGAAAGGCAGCATCTTTGCCGCTGCAGTCTTTGAACGCTGCGGCTTCACGACGAAGCCCGCATGGCGGGAGCCGCGGACTGATCTTATCCAGGCGATCTCTTTTGACGGACCGGAGCATTTGATTGCTTTCGTCCAGGGTATCCAGCGGGCGGCCGCTGTGGACAGCCATGCCGTTCCGGAGCCCTGGGACATGCCGGGGTATGAGCATCCGGTCATAATGGCGGCGGGGACCTTCATTCAAGGTGGGAGCCTGGAACTCTCTGCGGACGCTCCGATTCGTGCGCCTTACATTGGGTACATGCAGGGAGGATTGACCTACTCTCATGTGAAATACGGTGTGCTGATGGCCTTGCAGAGCATGCGTGAACGCAACCTGCTGTAAGCATATTAGAATAAGTTGTGAGTATATCTTACACACCATTGACACGTCATAGCCGGAAATGTACAATGAGATGAGAAAAAGATCATTGGAAGGTTGGATGAGTCATGGGTGATGAAATCCGCAGAAATATGGCGTTATTTCCAATTGGAATTGTAATGAAACTTACTGATTTGTCTGCACGGCAAATCCGCTATTATGAGCAGCATAGTCTGATTGTTCCGGCGCGCACCTCGGGCAACCAGAGATTATTCTCTTTTAACGACGTGGAGCGCTTGCTTGAAATCAAGGCATTGATTGAAAAAGGAGTCAATATTGCCGGCATCAAACAGGTGATGAACCCGGTATCGAAGGAGTCCGAAGAAGCAACCGTTATTACCCCCGACACGGAAGTCCGGCGGCGCGAGCTGTCCGATTCCCAACTCCACAGGCTGCTCAAGCAGGAGTTGGTTTCCGGGAAAAGACCGGGGCAAGTCTCTCTCATTCAAGGGGAGTTATCCCGGTTTTTCAATAAATAACACATACAGAAGCGCGAAAGGGAGAGGGTATAGTGAGCTTTAGTAAAGAAGATATTTTGCGCATTGCCAAGGAAGAGAATGTCCGGTTCATTCGTCTCCAGTTTACCGACCTGCTTGGCACGGTCAAGAACGTGGAAATTCCCGTTAGCCAACTGGAGAAGGCGCTGGACAACAAAATGATGTTCGACGGCTCTTCCATTGAAGGCTATGTACGCATCGAAGAATCCGACATGTATTTATATCCCGATCTCGACACCTGGGTAATCTTCCCATGGGTGACGGAAGACCGCGTAGCCCGTCTTATTTGTGATGTCTATATGCCGGATGGAACGCCGTTTGCCGGTGATCCGCGCGGTATTTTGAAGCGCTGCATTAAAGAAGCGAGTGAAATGGGCTATACGGCCATGAACGTGGGACCCGAGCCTGAATTTTTCCTGTTCCAGACCGACGAGAAGGGCAATCCGACGACGGAGCTGAATGATCAGGGGGGCTACTTCGATCTGGCTCCGATGGACCTTGGAGAGAACTGCCGTCGCGAAATCGTTCTGACTCTGGAGGAAATGGGCTTTGAAATCGAAGCTTCCCACCATGAGGTGGCTTCCGGTCAGCACGAAATCGACTTTAAATATGCCGATGCCATCAAAGCGGCCGACCAGATTCAGACGTTCAAGCTGGTTGTGAAGACCGTTGCCCGCCAGCACGGACTGCATGCCACGTTCATGCCTAAGCCGCTGTTCGGAATGAACGGTTCGGGCATGCACTGCCACCAGTCGCTGTTTAAAGGCGCCGAGAACACCTTCTACGATGAGAACGATGAGCTTGGCCTCAGCGACACCGGGCGCAACTACATGGCAGGCCTGCTGAAGCATGCGCGTGCGTTTGCCGCAATCACGAACCCTACGGTGAACTCTTACAAGCGTCTGGTTCCCGGATATGAAGCGCCTTGCTATGTCGCCTGGTCGGCCAGCAACCGCAGCCCGATGATCCGTATACCGGCATCCCGGGGCCTCAGCACACGTATTGAAGTCCGGAATCCGGACCCGGCAGCCAACCCTTATCTGGCGCTTGCGGTGATGCTGAAAGCCGGTCTGGACGGAATCAAGCGTCAGCTTGATCTTCCGGCTCCGATCGACCGGAACATTTACATTATGTCCGAAGAAGAACGGATCGAGGAAGGCATCCCGAGTCTGCCGTCCGACCTGAAGGAAGCGCTGGGTGAATTGATCCGGAACCCTGTTATTACCGATGCGCTGGGTGAACATGCTCTTGCCCATTTCTACGAGCTGAAAGAGATCGAATGGGATATCTACCGGACGCAGGTGCATGACTGGGAAAGAAATCAATACCTCACGCTGTACTAAGAATACTAAGGAAGCCCTTGGCGCCTCAGGCGTCAAGGGTTTTTAGCTTTAAAAGACATTCAGGGGAGGGAGGTTGTGGTGGATGCTTTTCGATACGCTTTCCCATAGGAATGGTCCCGGAATGATGTTTCCTGACTTAAGTGCATATTAAAACACGCCGATTGCGGGCGTGTTTTATTTTTTTCATCGATCCCCAGACGAGAAAGATTGGTATAGGAGCCCAAACATTCTAATGTCTGTCGGAATTTACTGGGTAGAGAGGAAGCAGGGGCTATCCAATATTGAAATGGGGGATAGTAGTGGATAATCAAAACTTAAGCGACGTCCTGGCTTTTGCATCGGTACTATCCATTTTTGTGATGTCGGTAGTGCAGCTTGTCAAGACTACATTCAACCCGCCAAAAAGAATCATTCCGCTGATTGGAGTTGTTATTGGCCTGTTCATTGGCTGGGCGTCGTTTCCATTTACCGATCTGGATGTACCTCTGCGGATATGGGCCGGGGGACTTGCGGGCTTGTCGGCTACAGGACTGTTCGAGCTGGCGTTTAATAATCGATCTGATAAGAATAAGAAATGAAAAAGGGGCTCCCTTAGTTCCGAACGTGCGGGAGTGTTCAAGAATGTGTTCATCCGAATTCAAAAGACGAGCTTTACATTGATGTAGCAATGGCGAATAATCCTCGAATGGTTCAATCTTTGCCGTCCCAATCGGTGAAAAAAGCATCTCAGCCTACTGCCGTATTGTGACCCTCGTATGCAGCGGAACGATCCGGGATAAAGCAAGAACGTCAGTATTGTACATCCGGATGCAGCCATGCGAGACCAGATGGCCGATCGAGCCGGGATTATTCGTACCGTGAATGCCGTAATGTGGCCGGGAAAGGCCCATCCAGAACGCGCCGAAAGGTCCTCCCGGATTCGGCTGTTTGTTCACAATCGTATATTCTCCGACCGGTGTCTGGGTAAGCATCTTGCCGATTCCTATGGGGAATCCCCTAACGACATTATTGTTATCCAGCAGATACAGCATGCGATCCGACAAATCGACAATGATCCGGTAATTGGGCATCTCTCAGCACTCCTTTACGGAATAAATTATGCGGAGAGGGCTGGCACCGTGCCTTATTAGGCTTACCGGTTTTCTTTGCTGAGGTTCGCATATTAAGCTGGCAGAAAAATAAAAAAAGCGGCTTTGTTCAACGACAGGCCGCTCTTTCTCGCTAACTTATTAATGAATGTCTCTGAATAACCCGATCACTTTGCCCAAAATGCTTACCCGGTTAAGGCGAAGCGGCTCATAGGCGGGATTCTCAGGCTGGAGCCGGATGTGATCCCGTTCCTTATAGAAGGTTTTGACCGTAGCTTCATCGTCTTCGGTCATGGCCACCACGATATCGCCGTTGTCGGCGGTCTGCTGCTGACGGACGATAACGTAATCGCCGTTCATGATACCGGCTTCAATCATGCTGTCACCCATAACGGAGAGCATGAAGACCTTATTTTCTCCTACGTAATGGGTAGGCAGAGGGAAATAATCCTCGATATTCTCCGTGGCTGTAATCGGCACGCCAGCGGTTACCTTCCCGACAACCGGCACCCGTGCAATCGTCTGAACGAATTGATGTACATTCTCTGAATCTTCCTGACCCAGCAGCTCGATAGCGCGCGGCTTCGTGGGGTCACGGCGGATAAGCCCTTTCTTCTCCAGCCTGTCGAGGTGTCCGTGTACGGTGGAGCTGGAAGCCAGACCGACGGCTTCGCCAATTTCCCGGACAGAGGGCGGATACCCCTTACTGCGAACTTCGTTACGTATAAATTCCAGGATCGCCAGCTGGCGACTCGAAATTTTTGACATCGGAATACACCCCATCTATCTAGTAATGTTTGGGAGAATTATAACACAGAACCTCCGTTCGCACAAACGTAAGTTCTAAAACACAAGCGAACAATTGTTCGAAAAACCTCTTGATCGAAACACATGTTCGTGCTATATTATTTTTGCAAGCAAGAACAAGTGTTTGGAGGTCGATGAATGATGTTAAAATACAGTACATACCAAAGTATTTACAATGGAACTCTTGAAGCGACAACGCCGGAACGAAATTCTGTTTCTCATCATATGTATCCATCAGGTAAATCTGCCAAAGCAGTTGTTACGAGATCCTATCCCTTTTCATCCATGCAGAATCTGTTCAAAATTGCGATTGTGCTTCTCCTCGTTATTTCCGGATTTACCGTTGTGGGTCAGGTCTTTGCCAGCTCGGGATCTTCATCGCAGCAGGAGAAGCGGGTTGTTGTGGAGCCCGGCGATACTCTATGGAGTATTGCGGTCAAGAATAAACCGTCCGATATGAGAACAGTCGTATACATTGAAGCGATTAAGCGGAATAACGATTTGAACAGTCCCGATATTCAGGCCGGATCCGTCCTGTCAGTGCCCGTGTACAAATAACCGAACAGAATAATCATCATCCAACGAACATAAGAAGAGCTTGCGTAGGGGTCGCCTTGACAAGCTCTTTTTCTCATGGCAAAGTTAGAATGAATTTAGAGCTTGACGCACCGGTTAAGGGATTCCAGGCCCTACCCGAAAGAAGTCCAAGCATCAACTAGGAGGGAACAACTTTGAATATAGATGAATTGGTTAACCGTATTAATGAGCTGGCACGCAAACATAAGAGTGAAGGGCTTAATGAAGAAGAGCTGGCGGAACGCGCTAAGCTCCGGGAAATCTATCTTGGCAATGTCCGCCGCAATTTCCGCGCTCAGCTGGATTCGATTGAAATTGTGGATGGCAACGGAAATGATCAAGGCGGCCAAAGACCCTTGCACTAATCAGCCGTCTTTTCATAGATATTTCAGGAAGACTAGGGGGAAATGAAATGGCCCGTTCTTGGGAAAGAATGGTTCAACGCAATTCGCAGCAGATCAACAAGAGAAGAAAAAAGGAAGGTAAGGAGTCGATCTACAGATCAAGCCCGGCAGGTCAGACCGACGTGTACAAAGGACGGAATATCATCTTTCCCGTTCTCCTTGCGGCGCTTGGGATTTTGTACTGGATGATCGGCCAGTTCGACACTTCTTCGGCCAGCCAAAACAGTCTGATGCTGAATTGGGTCGGCGTTGTGCTCTATTTCGCGCTGGCAGCCATGATTTTCTTCCGCCGCCCTTATTTGAAAGTGGAACGGGCGCGTGTATCCACCTTTAAGTTTAACCGCCAGAGGTTCCTGGAGGCGTCTGACATCGAGAAGATTGTCATTTCGCGGAATTCCGTCAGCATTAAGCCAAAAGCCACCAAGAGGGGCCAATGGACCTTCTCCAGATTACTCAACCGTTTTGATACTTCAGTGATGGGTGAGCGGATGGAGCAGTTTGCCAATCAACACAAAATTTCGGTGGAACACAAATAAGCGAGCAATGATAAAGATTTTATAGAGAGGGAGTAATGGAATGCCGATTGCCGCCGTACTGTTCGATTTGGATGATACCCTGTTGTGGGATGAGCGGAGTATTGAGGAAGCTTTTGAATACGCTTGTAAAGCTGCTGGAGAGGCTGTGGACCCCAAGGAACTGGAAGCTGCAGTCAGACGCGAAGCAAGAAATCTGTACGAGTCATACGAAACTTACCCTTTTACTCAGATGATCGGAATTAACCCGTTTGAAGCGCTGTGGGGGAATTTCACGGCCGGAGAACAGGAGGAGTTCCGGAAGATGGAGCAGCTTGCTCCCATCTATCGCAAAGAATCGTGGCGCCGGGGACTTGCGGCTGTAGGCATTGACGATGAGAGCCTGGCGGAGACGCTGGCTGCACGATTTGGCGCAGAACGGAGAAGCCGTCCATATATGTATGAAGAGACGCTGGAAATCCTGACTGCGCTTCGCGGACGTGTAAAGCTGCTGCTGCTGACCAACGGCTGTCCGGCCCTGCAGCAGGAGAAGCTGGATGGTGTACCCGAGCTGATTCCATTTTTTGATCATATCGTGATCTCAGGAACCTTTGGTAAAGGCAAGCCTGATCCGTCGATCTTCGAGCATGCGCTGAAGCGGCTGGAAATTTCGCCGGAGCAGGGCATCATGGTTGGCGACAAGCTCACAACGGATATCCGCGGCGGTCTGGCGGCAGGTCTTACAACGGTATGGATTAACCGTACCGGCAAGCCATCCGATCCCGAAATTATCCCCCACTATGAAATCAAACATTTATCTGAGTTGCTTCCGCTCGTAGAAAGTCTCTGATATTACCGCAATTTTGTTCTTTGCAGACCGGTATTCCTTTTCAAAGGGATATCGGTTTTTTACATGCCGGCAAGAACCGGTTCAACCGGGTGTGTGATAAATATCTCTTTTTTCTGCGTAAAGTCCCGTTTGCTATCCCCCAAAGACGTTAATCCATGTATAATAGAAGTCATACACTTAACGCAGCATTGACGCATGATGTAATAACAATCCATGTCAAACTTCGCCGCTTTAAGGAGGACTTATGCCGGGATTCTTCCTGAAAAAGATTGGATATGCCTTGATGATTGCAGCAATGGTCGCTTCAGTGCTTGCAGGCTGTGCTTCCAAAGGAAACAATCAAGCTGTCATGGATATGTCCAAGATGTCAATGGACCCGATCAAGGTCGAGCTTACCTGGAGTCCGGCCGGTGCGTCGGCTAACCAGGAGATCATCTTTAAAGCTGAGGTAACCCAGGGCGGCGATGTGGTAGACGATGCTGATGAAGTATTATTTGAGATTGTTAATGACAACGATTCGTCCAAGAAGCTTGAGCTTAAAGGAGAGCTGGACGAAGAGGGGAAATATACGGCAGCCGGGACGCTTGAGGAAGCGGGCATGTATCATGTGACGTCACACGTAACCGCCCGAACCCAGCACTCTATGCCGACCAAACCGCTGACCGTGAAGCCGTAATCAATGCCGGGAAACCGGCTGGAAATAAGATAAACCTGCAGAGTGGGCCGGGATACTTTCCGAATTCCCTTTATTCTGCTAAACTTACTCTAATGTTTTACTGGGGGGATTGGAAGTTGGCTAAACCTACATTAGCAGAAGCGCTGGCGCAGCGCATTTTGATTCTGGACGGTGCCATGGGCACCATGATCCAGCAAGTTCCTTTGACCGGAGAAGACTTTGGGGGAGACGAGCTGGACGGCTGCAATGAAATGCTTGTGCTGACCAGACCCGAAGTCATTCGGGATATTCATGAAGCATATCTGGAAGCCGGCGCCGATCTGATCGAGACGAATACATTCGGGGCTACCTCGGTTGTGCTTGCTGAATACGATATTCCACAAAGAGCGCGCGAAATCAATCTTGTCGCCGCCAAAATCGCCCGGGAAGCCGTTAACAAATATGATACACCGGGTCGTCCCCGCTATGTTGTGGGCGCGATGGGACCGACAACCAAAACGCTGTCGGTTACCGGAGGCGTGACATTCAGCGAGCTGACGGACAGCTACGAGGAGCAGGCGGTAGCGCTCATTGAGGGTGGCGTCGATGCTCTGATGCTCGAAACCTCTCAAGATACCTTAAATGTAAAAGCGGGCAGCATCGGCATCCGCAACGCATTTGAGAAGACGGGAATCACCCTGCCGGTTATGATTTCCGGAACGATTGAACCGATGGGCACGACGCTGGCCGGCCAGAACATCGAAGCCTTTTATATTTCTTTGGAGCATCTGAAGCCGATCTCGGTCGGCCTTAACTGCGCGACCGGTCCGGAATTCATGCGGGACCATATCCGTTCGCTCTCCGCGATGGCCAAGGCGGCGGTCAGCTGTTATCCGAACGCGGGGCTGCCTGATGAGAACGGCAACTACCATGAGTCGCCGGATTCGCTGGCGCGCAAGATAGCGGCGTTCGCCGAGAAGGGCTGGCTGAACATCGCTGGCGGCTGCTGCGGCACCACTCCAGAGCATATCCGCGCGATGGCGGAGCAGCTGTCGGAGTATCCGCCGCGCCCGTTGCAGGGAAGCCATTCGCCGGCGCTGTCCGGCATCGAGCCGGTATACATCGAGCAGGATAACCGGCCTTATATGGTTGGCGAGCGAACCAACGTGCTCGGTTCCCGCAAATTCAAACGGCTGATTGTTGAAGGCAAGTATGAGGAAGCGTCGGAAATTGCGCGTGCCCAGGTGAAGAGCGGGGCGCAGGTTGTCGATGTGTGCGTTCAGGACCCCGACCGGGATGAAATGGACGATATGGAGCGGTTCCTGGAGCTGGTCGTTAAGAAGGTTAAAGTTCCGCTGATGATCGATACAACCGATCCGAAAGTGATTGATCGGGCCCTGCAGTACTGCCAGGGCAAAGCGATTATTAACTCCATTAACCTTGAAGACGGGGAAGAGAAATTTGAAAACGTCACGCCGCTGATTCACAAGTACGGCGGGGCGGTCGTCGTCGGAACCATCGACGAAAGCGGCCAGGCGATCAAGGCGGAAGACAAGCTTGCGGTAGCCAAGCGTTCCTACGATCTCCTTGTAGGGAAGTACGGCTTGTCGCCGGAAGACTTGATCTTTGACACGCTGGTCTTCCCCGTAGGCACTGGGGACGAACAGTACATCGGCTCGGCCAAGGAAACGATCGACGGAATCCGTCTGATCAAGGAAGCTCTGCCGGGCGTTCATACCGTGCTTGGAATCAGCAATGTGTCGTTCGGACTGCCGGAGGCGGGCCGGGAAGTGCTGAATTCCGTGTTCCTCTACGAATGCACCAAGGCGGGACTGGATTACGCGATCGTAAATACGGAGAAGGTTGAACGGTATGCCTCGATTCCGGAGGAAGAGCGCCGTTTGGCCGAGGAGCTTATCTACAATACGAATGACGAGACGCTAGCCGTCTTCGTCGCCGCTTTCCGGGGTAAGAAGGTCGAGAAGAAGGAAAAGATCTCCAACCTGACTCTGGAAGAGCGTCTGGCTTCCTACGTGGTTGAGGGCAGTAAAGAGGGCCTGATCCCCGATCTTGACGAGGCGCTGAAGAAGTACGGATCGCTGGAAATTATTAACGGACCGCTGATGAGCGGGATGTCCGAGGTCGGGCGGCTGTTCAATAACAACGAGCTTATCGTTGCTGAAGTGCTGCAAAGCGCTGAAGTGATGAAAGCATCGGTTGCCCATCTCGAACAGTTCATGGAGAAGAACGAAAGCTCGGTCAAGGGCAAGATTCTGCTGGCAACCGTTAAGGGAGATGTGCATGATATCGGCAAGAACCTTGTCGAGATCATTCTTTCAAACAATGGTTACCAAATCGTCAATTTGGGTATAAAAGTACCACCGGAGACGATCATCGAAGCGTACCGGAAGGAAAAAGTCGATGCCATCGGCCTGTCCGGCCTGCTCGTGAAGTCTGCGCAGCAGATGGTTCTGACGGCGCAGGATCTGCGTACAGCAGGAATCGACGTGCCGATTATGGTCGGTGGGGCGGCTCTGACCCGCAAATTCACCAAGACACGAATCCGTCCGGAGTACGACGGCCTCGTGCTCTACGCCAAGGACGCGATGGACGGACTTGATCTTGCCAACAGGCTGATGAACCCGGTGGAACGGGCCAGGATGGCCGAGGAGATGCGGGAGGAGCAAGAGGCCGCTGCAGCTGCTCCGCAGAAGACGGAGCTTCCTGCGCTGACAAGAGCGGTGCGCTCGAGCATATCTCAGGACGCGCCAGTCTTTATTCCGCCGGACCTGGATCGGCATGTGCTCCGTAATTATCCAATAGGCCATGTTATACCTTATGTGAATATGCAGATGCTTCTCGGCCATCATTTGGGGCTCAGGGGCTCTGTTGAGGCGCAGCTCGCCGCAGGCGAACCCCGCGCAGTCGAACTGAAAGAGACGGTAGACGATCTGCTGCTTGAAGCGACGGTGAACGGAACGATCCGTCCGCAGGCGATGTACCGGTTCTTCCCGGCCCAGTCGAGGGGGAACGATATTATGATCTATGATCCGGAGGATACGGGGAAGGTTCTGCACACCTTTACTTTCCCAAGGCAGCAGGTTGAGCCCTATCTTTGCTTGGCCGACTTCCTGAAGCCGGTGGACAGCGGAATCATGGATTATGTCGGTTTCCTCGTGGTGACGGCAGGGCACGGCGTTCGCGACCTGTCCGAAGAATTGAAGAATAAAGGCGACTATCTCCGTTCCCATGCACTGCAGGCGCTGGCTCTTGAAGTCGCTGAAGGGCTGGCCGAACGTGTGCATCATATGATGCGGGACATCTGGGGCTTCCCGGACCCGGCGGATATGACGATGAAGCAGAGACACGGAGCAAGGTATCAAGGCATCCGCGTTTCCTTCGGCTACCCGGCCTGCCCGGATCTGGAGGATCAGGGGCCGCTGTTCAAGCTGATGCGCCCCGAGGATATTGGCATCCACCTGACTGACGGGTTTATGATGGAGCCTGAGGCTTCCGTGTCGGCCATGGTCTTCGCTCATCCCGAAGCGCAGTATTTCAATGTGGAGAAAGCTTAAGCTTTTGGACAGAATAGGATGAAGGGAACTTTCACGGTGTACCAGCCTCCCGGTTACGGGAGGCTTTTTGTTGGAAGACCGTGAGGATTTGGAGTGGAAGCAGAGAACAGAGAGAAAGGAGGGCAGATATGGAGATTTATTTTTTGGGCACGAATGCGGGCGTTCCCACGCTGCAGCGCAATGTAACCTCGGTTGCTCTGAGACTGCTTGAGGAGCGCCGGAGCTTCTGGATGTTCGACTGCGGCGAAGGAACCCAGCATCAGGTTCTGCGTTCGCCGCTGCGGCTCGGGCGGCTGGAGAAGCTGTTCATCACTCATCTTCACGGCGACCACCTCTTCGGACTTCCCGGACTGCTGAGCAGTAGGGGATATCAGGGAGGGACAGCCCCTCTGACCGTGTATGGTCCGCCGGGGCTTAAGGCATATTTGGATATTTCGCTGTCCGTCAGCCAGTCTAGAATTCCGTACAAGCTCGAAGTAGTCGAGCATAACGGCGGGCTTATTTTTGAAGATGACAGCTTTAAAGTGGAGTCCGCTCTTCTGGAGCACCGGATCGACAGCTACGGCTACCGTGTGATTGAAAAGGATCGGCCCGGCAGCCTCAATGCCGAGCGGCTCAAAGCATACGGCCTGAAGCCCGGTCCTTTGTACGGCGTGCTGAAGAGCGGCCGGGATGTTACCACGGATGAAGGGATAACGATTACAGCCGCCGAAGTGCTGAGTGAACCGAAGCGCGGACGGATCGTCACCGTGCTTGGAGATACCAGACCTTGCGGGAATTCCATCCCGCTGGCAAGAGAGGCCGATCTGCTGGTCCATGAGGCGACCTTCAGCCATGACCTGGCCAGGATGGCCCGGGATTACCATCACAGCACGACTGTTCAGGCGGCGGAAATCGCGAAAGAGGCGGGCGCCCGTCAGCTCATTCTTACGCATTTCAGTTCCAGATACGGCTCGCTGGACGAGCTGATTCCTTTGCTAGATGAAGCGCGCTCCATATTCTCCGAAACGCTTCTGGCCGAGGAATTCCGGCTGTATCCGGTGGAACGGAAGACGGGAAATTGAAGGGGAAATTAAATTATTTTCCGGGAAAGCGCAGGAAGTGACAGGCGAACGTCAAAAATTGCTTCCGCAGCCGCCGGTTCGATGCCGTTCGACTTTTGGAGGGCTTCCGGCGTGAAAAGACTGGAGAAAAATGTCTTAAATTTTAAGGGAATGCGGATGTTCGGGACTCTAACCGGTGTTCTCTGGAAATAGATGTGGCTTTAAGTATCATTATTATATGTCGTTAATCATTTATGCCATAAATCATGCGATGGGGAGGATGAGTGACAATGACCGAAACCATACGGATCGATAACATCAAAGGCCTGCTCTTAGACCTGGACGGCACGTTATATCACGGCGGCATCATGATCCCGGGAGCGGACGAGCTGATTGCCGGGCTAAGAGCAAATGGCATTCCGTTTCTGTTTGTAACGAACAACTCGTCGAGGACGCCGGAAAGCGTTGCAGCGCATTTGCTGGCGATGGGAATTGAAGCCGAGGCGAGGGAAGTTTGCACATCTTCGCTTGCGGCCGCAAGATATATTGCGGAGGAATCCCCGGGCGCATCCGTGGCGATACTTGGGGAAGAAGGACTGCTCAAGGCGTGCGAGGAAGCAGGCCTGAACATTGTATCTGATTCGCCGCAGTACCTCGTTCAAGGGATTGACCGGTCTTTTACATATGATTCGCTGACCAAGGCGGCGCGCTGGATCGCCGGGGGCGCAAAATTCGTGCTGACCAATCCGGATTTGATGCTGCCTTCCGATAACGGCATGATGCCGGGAGCGGGGACGCTGGGAGCGGCAATCGAAGCCGCCAGCGGCACGACGCCGGTTATTATCGGTAAGCCGCACCGCTATTTGATGAACTATGCAACATCCCGGCTTGGCATTGATTCGAAAGAGGCTGTCGTTGTCGGCGACAATATGAGGACGGATATAGCCGCAGGAGCGAATGCGGGCTGCCGTACGATACTGCTGCTCACGGGAGTGACAACGGAGGACAATCTGGAGCGGCACAAGGAGCTGACGGGAGTTTCCCCGGATTATATTTGCCGGAATTTGGCTGATTTGCGAGTGCTGCTTGGTGTATAATGGCATGGCTGCATTTTTGTTATGGGGTAAGTACAGGTGGAGAGGACGATGAACGATGCCGGAATTTCCGGAAATGGAGAACTATCGCAGGCTGCTTTCAAAACATATAGTCAATGTACCGATCACCGGAGTGACGGTTAACAGAGAACAATCGATTAACGTAGAGCTGGAGCAGTTCAAAAAAAGCCTCACAGGCGCGCGTATGGTCTTTGTAGAACGCAGAGGGAAGCATCTGGTGTTTCATCTGCATGACGGGCGAAGGCTGCTCCTGCATCTCATGCTTGGCGGATTGCTGTTCTTTGGAACGGAGGAGGAGCGTCCAAGCCGCAGTACGCAGGTGGAGATAGCCTTTGGCGACCGGATTTTGTATTTTATGGGCTTGCGGCTGGGTTACCTCCATCTGTTATCCGTCAAGGAGACGCAGGCGGCTCTTGCCAAGCTGGGTCCCGAGCTATTGGACAAGCGCATGAATGAGAAGCGGTTTGCCGAGCTGCTGAAGGGAAGACGGGGAGCGCTCAAAAGCATGCTGGTAAACCAGCAGGTCTTTGCCGGAATCGGGAACTGCTATGCCGATGAAATCGCGTTCGAAGCGGCTCTGCTGCCTACTGCGCCCGTTCAGGGATTAACCCCGGAATCGATCAGCCGGTTGTACGACGCAGCCTGCAAAGTGCTGAGCGAGGCGTCGGACATCGGCGGCTATATGGAGATTCCGTTCATGACGGGGGACACGGTGACGGGCGGCTACAATGACAGCTGCAAGGTGTATGACCGGGAAGGAGAAACCTGCGAACGGTGCGGCGGAACGATTGTGAAATCGGAGCTGTCCAGCCGGAAAGTGTTCTATTGTCCGGAATGCCAGCATGAACGCTGAGCCGTATATAGGTTCGCATGTCAGCATCCGTGGGGGTTACGCGCAGGCTGCCCGGGCGGCGTGGGGGAGCGGCGCCAATTGTTTTCAATATTTTCCGAAAAACCCGCGCAGTCTCCAATTGAAGACACTCGATGTGAATGATGCGGGAGCGTGCGCGTCTTACAGCCGGGAAAAAGGATTGCTGTCCATCGCCCATACGCCCTATCCCACCAATCTCGCTGCCGGGGAAGGTGACGCACCGAACCGGGAAACGATGGTCAAGTCGCTGCTAAACGATCTGGAGATCGCCGAAGCCTGCGGATCGCTGGGGATTGTGGCGCATTTCGGGCATTTTCACAAGCTTGAACCGTTGCAAGGCTATCAAAATATTATACAATGTATAAATGAAACGCTTCAGTCGTGGAACGGAAAGGCCAAGCTGCTGATCGAGAATCAGGCGGGCAATGGCGGCTTTGAAGGAACGACACTGGAGGAGCTGATCAAGATTCGGGAGCTGAGCCGATACCCGGAAAAAATCGGATTTTGCTTCGATACCTGTCACGCTTTTGCCGCTGGAATCTGGAATCCGGAGCGCACGGGAGAACTGCTGGAGTCAGGTGACAAGCTGGGCTATTGGCCGCATTTGGCGGCTGTCCATCTTAACGATTCCCGTTATCCGTATTCCTCCAAGCGGGACAGGCATGCCCGGGTCGGGTCAGGCCATATCGGCACCCAAGGCATGAAAGAGCTGCTGACATCGGAGCCGCTGCTCGGCAAACCCGCCATTCTGGAGACGGAGAAGGGGCCGGACGGCACGCATAAAAATGAAATGGCGGAAGTTCGGTCATGGTTTGAATCGTAGGGGGGCGCAGGTTTGATGATACATGTGTATATGGACGATTACAGGCGTGCTCCCGAAGGATTTACGCTGGCCCGTACGACGGAGGAGTGTCTGCTGATGCTTCGCGAGTGCGAGGTCGGCGTGCTTTCGCTGGACTACGACATGGGGCTGGATGACGAAACCGGGGGATTCGTAGTCAAACGTATCGTGCTTGAAGCGCTGTTCCCCCGGGAAATCTACCTGCATACTTCAAGCTTGGCCGGCCGAAAAGAAATGTTCGAGCTGTTATACCCTGTCAGACCGGAAGCAACCTTGGTCCATAACGGGCCGGTTCCGATGGCGAAGCTGCGGGAAATCGTTTCGGGAGCCGCCGGGCTATGATCGAAATGAACGAAACTGAACTGCTTAATGCCATAGGCCAGGGCGGAGCCCCGCTAGCCGTCTTTCTGGAGACGCCGCTCTGCGGAACGTGCAAAGCGGCACGTCGGATGCTGGATGTCGCCGGACATCTGCTCCCGCCAAGCGCTCAGCCCGTATCCGGCAATATTAATCTTCTTCCTGCCATTATTAGTCAGTACCGTATTTCCAGCGTTCCGGCGCTGCTCGTGTTCGATGCAGACCGCAATCGGCCGCCGCATATTCATTATGCTTTTCATTCGGTGGAGCGTGTGCTGGAGTACATAAGGAGTGTGAATAGATCATGATTTCTTTACAGCATCTTACCCTTCGCAGAGAGCAGAGTCTTATACTGGACGATGTGTCGCTGGCTATTCATCAAGGCGAGAATTGGGTCATCCTTGGGCGGAACGGTTCGGGAAAAACAACGCTGCTTGAGATGATGACCGGATATTTGTTCCCAAGCAGCGGTACGGTCAAGGTGCTCGGGCACACCTACGGCCAGGTTGACCTGCGCGAGGTTCGCAAGGAGATTGGTTATATCGGACCTTCGCTGATGGAGAAATTGACGCTCCGCGATCCGGTCTGGGAGGTTGTGGCGACGGGGGCTTACGCCTACCTGCGCTTTTATCAGGAGATTCCTGCGGACATCAAGGCCAAGGCGATCGCTCTGCTGGAGGACATGAATCTGGGACGGCTGGCGGATCACCCGTTCGGAACGCTTTCTCAGGGAGAACGCAAAAAGGCGATGCTGGCGCGCTGCCTGATGGCGGACCCGAAGCTGCTCATTATGGACGAGCCGTGCGCGGGACTTGATCTCTATGAGCGGGAAAAAATGCTGGCCGAGGTGGACAAGCTCAACCGCCGGGAGGTAACCGTTGTCTATGTCACCCATCATGTCGAGGAAATTGTGCCGCTGTTTACCCATGTGGCGCTGATCCGCGAAGGCCGGCTGGCCGGAGCGGGACCGAAGAAAGAGGTGCTGACCCGTGAGATGATGCTGGCTGCGTATGAGCTTCCAGTGGACATCGAATGGGAGGAAGAGCGCCCCTGGATCAAAATTAAACGTGGAGGATTATCCATTTGAGCGAGCTTAACCTAAGCATTGAACAAAATCCGTCTGCGGATGGGAACGGGACGGTTTCCCGATATATTTGCACGGCCAATCACGGCTTTGCCCCTTACGCCCAGGAGGAGCTCCGCCGCGAATTCGGCTCGGTCAAGAGCACCCTGCTGCTGCCCGGCGAAATATTTCTGGCCACGCTTCAGGCGGAGCCTGAAGAGGTCACACGGCGCCTGAAGGAGAACCCGCCGATCTTCCTGCGCCATATTCAGCCCGTTCAGCTGCAGGACGAAGGCGGCGGGGAAGCGCTGGAGCGGCTGGCGGTGTATTTGAGCCGCCGAAGCGAGCTTGAGGGCGAGCGGATCGCCATACAGGTGCGCAAGACAGATGATTCGTTCTGGCGGGAAAGTCCCGGAGAGCTGCGTGAATGGCTGCAGGCGGGCCTAACGGGCGTCGCCGCCGAATTTACCGTCCAGAATCCGGCATGGATCGTTTCGGTCTATGCTGCCGCGAACGCGTTATACGCCGGCGTATCCCGGCCCGAGGACAATTTGTCCGACTGGAACGGCGGCGCCATCCGGTTCCGGCGCGAGGACGGTCAAATTTCTCGGGCGAAATTCAAGCTGATGGAAGCGGAGAAGGAATTCGGCATTTCGTTCAGCAGCTTCCGCCGCGCCCTCGATATCGGGGCGGCGCCCGGCGGCTGGACGTCTTTCCTGCTGGAGCGGGGACTGGCAGTAACTGCCGTCGATCCCGCGCGCATGCATGAGTCGCTGAAGGATCATCCCGGCCTTAAAGTGCTTCGCAAGAATGCCGGAGAGGTCAAATTCAAGGAGAACGAGTTCGATCTCCTCGTCTGCGACATGAGCTGGAGCCCGAAGCTTATGGCTAAGCTCGTGACGGAACTGCTGTACAGCCTGACGCCCGGAGGAACCGCCGTTGTCACCGTAAAGCTGCTCTACAAGAAGCCGCTGGCGCTGATCAAAGAGATTATGGCCATGTTCGAATCCGAACGGATGCAGATTCAGCGGGCAAAGCAGCTGTTTCATAACCGGGACGAAATAACCCTTTATATGATTAAATATTAAAGCGATAAATTAACGGACAATTCTTATGTCCATCGGGAGAGCATCCCGCTGAAGTGTAAGCCGCCATTAGTGCGGCCGTCTGCAGCGGGGTGCTTTTTTGCAATATTCAGAAAGTATAAGCTTCGCGCTTATCCTTAACCTGATATTTTTACGAGAAACGGATGCCTTCCTCTTTCAGAGGACGGCGAAGCCGTTTCTTCTTGCATGGAAAAAAGCTATCGGGAGGGAAAGGAAATGCGTTATCCATCGAAACTTATACGGGGACAAATTCTGGGAGACCGGTACTTGGTAGCCGGTCTCGTTGGCTCGGGGGGAAGCAGCCATGTGCATCTGGGCGAGGATTTGCGGCTGCCCGGCAAGCGGTGGGCCATTAAAGAATGCGTGACGGAGGATCTTTACGGGACCGTGCAGGCCGAGGCGGAGCTGCTCATCGCTCTAAATCACCGGCGGCTTCCAAGGGTTGCCGATTTCATTCCACCGGATGAAGACGACTATTCCTATCTTGTTATGGACTTTATCGAAGGGTTGACACTGGACCGGTATATGGAGGCACGAGGCGGTGTAATCCCGGGCGATACGCTGCTCTTGTTCGCAGAGCAGCTGCTGGAAGTGCTGCAGTATCTTCACCAGCACCGCCCGCCGATCGTCTACCGCGACTTGAAGCCCTCGAATATTATGCTGACTCCGGACAACGAGCTCATGCTGATTGATTTCGGGATCGCCCGCAGGCACAGGATGGACGCAGGCGAGGATACGGTCAAGCTGGGAACGGTGGGATTCGCCGCGCCGGAGCAGTATGGAAGCGGCCAGAGTGATCACAGGTCCGATCTGTACGGTTTGGGCGCCCTGCTGCTGTACCTCGCCACAGGCGGGCAAACCAGTGGATGGTCCGCCGGTATGGAGCGGCGGCTGGAAGGCCGTGTCCCGGAGCCGCTCATTCCCGTACTGCGGAGGCTGCTCCGGCCGAGGCCGGAGGACCGGTACGAAAGCGCTGCTGAGGTGCTTCGGATTCTGGAAGGAGTGAAGCCGGACCGTTCCGCCGGGGAGCGAAAGAACGAGCCGCTCGTCGAACGCATTCTTCCGCAGGGCAAGACCAGCATCGTAACGATGATGGGCACGGCATCAGGACTCGGGACGACGCATGCTTCGCTGGCTGCTGCAAGGTTCCTCAGCCGCTACGGGAGGACGGCCTGGGTCGATTACGCGCCGGAATCGCCCGTTTACGAGCGGATCGGCGCTTTGGCCGAAGCCGCCGGGCGGCGGGCTCCATCAGAAGGAGCAGACGGTCCTCTTGAGGTTAACGGCTTTGATTGCTGGAAGCGTCCCGGGAGCGGTAGCCTTGCGGATTTGGCGGGCCGCTACCGTTACATTGTCATCGATATGGGCACTGGGGCGTATGAGGGGGCAGCCGAGCGGTTTTCCCAAGGCGACATTCCCATGCTGATCGCTTCGGGGGCGGATTGGCGCATGGAGGAGACGCTAGTGCGGCTGCGCCGCTGCGGCTACCAGCCGGCCGGCGGCTGGAAGATTGCCCTCCCGCTGGCCGGCAGCCAGGCCGCAGAGCTGCTGAGACGGACGCTGGGCAGCAAGGAAGTGTACACCCTTCCCTGTCAGCCCGAGCCTTTTGCAACCGGAGGGGAGATGGAACCGGTCCTGAAGAATTTGTTCGTTAGTATCCTGGAAAAGGGTGGCGGGCGGAATAAGGGAAGCTTTTTACAGCGGAAAAAAAGATGAAATGTAAACTTTTTTATTTCTGAAAGCAGGCTCTTTATGCTAAAATAAATCATTGTATAACCTGCTGAATATCCATGATTTTAAATATAGATAGGAGCTTGCGGAGAATTTATGAGTTTACTTACTGTAGAAGACGTTTCCCACAATTTCGGGGACCGTCAGCTGTTTAAGAACGTATCGTTCCGTCTCCTCGCCGGAGAGCATGTCGGGCTTGTTGGAGCAAACGGCGTCGGCAAGTCGACGCTGATGAATATTTTGACGGGAAAACTGCTGAAGGACGGCGGCAAGGTGGAGTGGACGCCAAGAGTCCGCTACGGCTACCTGGACCAGCATACGGTGCTTACGCCGGGCAAGACGGTGCGCGATGTGCTGAAGGACGCTTTTTTGCCCCTGCTTGAGCTTGAGCAGGAAATGATGGGCATCACCGAGAAAATGGCCGAAGCCTCGCCGGAAGAATTGGAGCTTTTGCTGGAGCAGATGGGCGAAATCCAGGAGCAGCTGGACATCGGGGACTTTTACCTGATCGACGTCAAGGTGGAGGAGATGGCCAACGGGCTCGGACTGTCCGCAATCGGTCTGGACCGGGATGTGGCCGCTCTGAGCGGCGGACAGCGGACCAAGGTGCTGCTGGCCAAGCTGCTGCTGGAAAAGCCGAACGTGCTGCTGCTCGACGAGCCGACCAACTATCTCGATGTGGAGCATATCGATTGGCTGACCAACTATTTGAAGCAGTATCCGTATGCGTTCATGCTGATTTCCCATGATACGGAGTTCATGAACAAGGTCGTGGATGTCGTCTACCATCTGGAATTTGCGAAGCTGACGCGCTATACGGCTAACTACGAGAAGTTCCTGGACATGGCTTACATCAACAAGACGCAGCATATCGATGCGTATGAGAAGCAGCAGGAATTTATCAAGAAGCAGGAAGACTTCATCCAGCGCAATAAGGCTCGCTACTCGACGTCTGGACGGGCGAAGAGCCGGGAGAAGCAGCTTGAGCGCCTTGAACGGATCGACAAGCCGGAGGAAGCCGCCAAGCCGACGTTTAACTTCAAGGAGAGCCGGGCGAGCGGCAAGACGGTGTTTGAGGGCATCGACTTCGAAATCGGCTACGACCGTCCATTGCTGCCGAAGCTGAACATGACGATCGAGCGCGGCGAGAAGATCGCCATCGTCGGCTGCAACGGTGTCGGCAAATCGACGCTGCTGAAGACGATTCTCGGCGTCATTCCGCCGATTAGCGGCAAGACCTACCTGGGCGACTTCCTGAATCCCGCCTACTTCCAGCAAGAGGTTAAGGCCGGGAACCTTACGCCGATCGACGATGTCTGGAATGAATTCTCGAGCCTGAACCAGCATGAAGTGCGGGCGCATCTGGCGCGCTGCGGCTTGAAGAACGAGCATATTACCCGTCCGCTGAACATGCTGAGCGGCGGAGAGCAGGCGAAAGTGCGGCTGTGCAAGCTGATGATGCGCGAGAGCAACTGGATCCTGTTCGACGAACCGACGAACCATTTGGACGTCGTGGCCAAGGAAGAGCTGAAGCGGGCGCTCAAGGAATTCAAGGGCACCGTGCTGCTCGTATCCCACGAACCCGACTTCTATGAAGATTGGGTGACCAAAACATGGAACGTCGAGCAGTGGTCGACACAATCCGTATAGCGCCACCGGAATTAGCCGGTTATACTGGCTAATAGGTGCCGGAAGCGACTTTGGAGTTAACCAAGCGTCGCAGATGGCTCAGACTCAAGATTAATAAAGATAAGTCCGGGAGACGGCGGTTAAGAAGCCGTATTCCCGGACTTTTGAACATGAAGGGGGTTCTTCCGCATGGAAAGAAATCAGGAGATAGAGATGACGGCTTCCGCAGCTGGAAGAGACGGGCGCTATTCGCGTCAGGTGCGGTTTGGCCCGTTCGGCGAGGAAGGCCAGCGAAGAATAGGCCAATCGAGCGTGCTTGTCGTCGGAGCGGGGGCGCTGGGTACCGGCATCGCCGAGACGCTGGTCCGCTGCGGGGTCGGACGAGTTGTCATTGCCGACCGGGACTATGTGGAGTGGAGCAACTTGCAGCGTCAGCAGCTGTATACGGAGGAGGACGCCGAGAACCGCATGCCGAAAGCGGCGGCCGCCAAAGCGAGGCTTACGGCGATCAATTCGGAAGTCACGGTGGAAAGCCACATCCTGGACGTGCGCGCGGAAGAATTGGAGGCGCTCGTACCGGGAATTGACCTTATCATGGACGGGACGGATAACTTCGATACCCGGCTCATTCTGAATGATATTGCGCAGAAGCACGGTATTCCTTGGATTTACGGCGCATGCGTGGCAAGCTACGGGGTTACCTATACGTTCATTCCGGGCGAGACTCCCTGTTTGAACTGTCTGCTCGGCACCGTTCCGCTGGGCGGGGATACCTGCGACACGGCGGGTATCCTGCCCCAGGCTGTGCAGATGGTGACTTCAAACGCAACGGCCGAGGCGCTCAAGCTGCTCGGAGGGCGGAAGAACCAGCTGCGCGGGAAGCTGATGACATTTGACATCTGGAACAACGAATATCAGGAAATCGGTGTGGGGGCCGCCCGCAAGGCGCACTGCCCGTCATGCGGTAGCGAGCCGGTGTATCCGTACCTGTCCGCAGCGAACACGGAGCGCAGCGATGTGCTCTGCGGGCGGAACACGGTGCAGATCCGTCCGGCGGTTCGCAGCTCGCTGTCGCTTCCGGACACTGCGAGCAGGCTGTCGAGACTCGGACTCGGCAAGGTGGAGAGCAATCCATACCTTGTCTCGTTCAACGACGGAGATTACCGGGTCGTCGTGTTTGCAGACGGCCGGGCGCTCGTACACGGAACGAACGATATTTCGGCGGCGAGGAGCGTTTATCACCGCTATTTTGGATAAAAGTTTAATACATCAAGACTGATCTATAAAGACAACGGCCATCCGCATTTGGAATGGCCGTTGTTTTTTTGGGAAATCTAGACGGTATACAGCGTGCGCCGGGTCCGCTGCTCGTGCAGCCGGCGGATATGGAGGATTTCCGTGGATGAAACAATAGTTTGGTTCTTCCCTGAAGGGAAGGAGGACCGGATTCTGCCCGGCGGTCGGGATGAGCAGGAGAGCGGGCGGGCCGCAGTCGGCCGCATACTCCGGGATATCGGTCTGACGGTAGAAGAAAGCCCTGGCCTAGAGGGCCTGCGGGACCAATTGTCGCAGTGGGATACCGCAATGCTCGTTGCGGAAATACCGGACGGCGGTCCATGGGAAGGCTGGGAGGCGGTGGCGGAAGCCCGGGAGAACGGCAAAAGCTTCCCGGTTCTGGCCATTTCCGCCTCGCGGGGCGGAGATGCGGCGGTGTCCGCGTTCAAGGCGGGGGCCAACGATTATATGTCCTATCCGCTTCACGCCGGCGAGCTGAGATGCCGGATCGAGAACCTGCTGGCGCTGACGCTCCGGCGGCGAACCGGCCGCAGGCTAAAGATCGGCGACCTCGTGCTGGAGCCGTCCCGGAGGCGGGCCGTCCGTGAGGGCCGGGATTTGATGCTCACCCCGAAAGAATTCGCGCTGCTGTACTATCTGTCCGCCAACATGGGCGAGATTTGCTCGCGTGATGATATTTTGCGCCATGTATGGGGATACCATTTTCAAGCCAGTACCAATGTGGTGGATGTCTACATCCGCCATCTGAGGTTAAAGGTTGATAAAGGGTACCGGCAGAAGCTGATCCATACGGTTCGCGGCGTTGGTTATGTAGTCAAGGCGCCAGAAATGGCGCCATTAGTATAAGTCCGGTTGTAATACAGCCGGTGCTTAGAGAGTTACAGTACGCGGCGTGCCTTCAGATACGTTCTTTTCCAGTTGCCCGAGTTCAGGTTGGAAACCGTAACCCCCGGAGAGCCGTACGTATGCAGGATTTTTCCGTTACCGGCATAAACCGCTACATGAGTGACATTACGGCCGTTGGCGCGGGCGCCACTGGAGAAGAATACAAGATCGCCGGCACGCAGGTTGGATTTGGATACCGCTCTGCCTACCTTGGATTGAGCCACCGAGGTACGGGGCAGATTCACGCCGTATCTTTTGAAAATATATTTGGTAAAGGAAGAGCAGTCGAAGTTACGGGTTGTCGAAGTCGAGGCGCCGAATCTATAAGGTACTCCCAAAAAGTTTTTGCCGAAGCCTACAATATTCGAGCCTGTCGATGCAGCCGACGCCGCTTGCGCGCTAGGAGTTGCTTCACCGCTTGCCATGATACCGCCAAAGCCGATCGCCGTGCAGATTCCCGCAACGACGACTTTATGAATGAAAGTGGTTTTTCTCATGTTGTAGAACCTCCAAAGATGTATGATATTTGTCCAAGCAATTGCCTTGGCCTGAAAGTAGTATAACAGGTCTGAAACACCCTAAAATTTGGTGGTGACGACGCAAACCTTTGTCAGTCAAGGGATGTATGCGTTTTATTAAAAGTAGATTAAAAGTTACAAAAAATTAATTTTTGCATAGATGCACAAATGAAAAAAGACGGATAAACCCTTATGGATCAAGGGAATCCGCCTTTTCAAAAAAGATCGCAAAGTTACAAAGATGTCTTAAATTTGAGCTGTTTTTACCTTCAATCCTTACTCTGAATAATCAAGAGAAGACCACTCTGGATGGTTACGGTTCCTGTCGGCGAGGTCAGCCGGTTGCTTATCCCCAGTGATTGTCCCAGCTTTAGCGTGGCATCAGTTAACGGGTACTGGAATCCCTGCAGTGTAATCCCTGTGACTTCCGGAGTAACGGGCAGCAGCGAGACATAGGTATACCCGCGTTCCTGAACGAGGGCTTGAGAGCCGGTGATCGTCACATAATTGGTGAGATCCATCACCGAGCAGCGGATCTGCCGCTGAAGCGCCCGGGCCATCATCTGAATGCCGGCCAGTGTATGATCGAGACGGGTTCCGGTAACACCAAAGAGCAGAATTTCTTCAGGTTGTGTCTCTATCGCCAGATCGAGGGCAAGCTCGCTGTCGGTCAAGTCCTTGTCAACGGGATCGCAGGCAATCACCTTCGGACACTTTTCTTCAATTAATTTGAACTCGTCCGGCTTAATGGAATCGAAATCGCCTACGGCAATGTCGGGAATGACGCCATGATTAATGAGAAACAGCGCACCTCGGTCTGCGCCGATAATGTAATCTTCGTGATCAATTTCCTTTAAGAACAGTTCGGATAGCTCTCCGCCGGCAAAAATAACGCATCTGCGCGCTGGCATCGCAGGTCCTCCTTCCGTAAGTAGCAGCATTTGTAATCCTGACCTAGTATAAAGCACATCGGCAGGTTGTACAATTGCCATCGTCCGGGCTAAAATGGGGAAGGCGCCTTCAGGCGCAGCAAAAACAAGGAATTAGCGCAAGGGATATCTTGAGAATAAGGGGGAAGTGTTGTGCTTAATGTGCTGTTTGTCTGTCTGGGGAATATTTGCCGTTCTCCAATGGCGGAAGCCGTACTTAGAGACAAGATCGCCAAGGAAGGACTTCAGGAACAAATATCCGTGGATTCGGCAGGAACCGGAGACTGGCATATCGGAAAACCGCCGCATGAGGGAACAAGACGGATGCTGGACCAGTACGGAATCAGTTATAAAGGGATGGCTGCCCGGAGAGTAAGCGGGGAAGACTTCGGCACATTCGAATACATCGTCTGCATGGACAAATCGAACGGAGCCAATGTGCGCAGGCTGCCAGGGGGCGAGGATGCGAAGCTCATGTACTTTATGGATCTGCTGCCGGATGATGAGCATAAGGAGGTTCCGGACCCCTATTTTACCGGGAATTTTGAGGAGGTCTACGAGCTGGTAGATGCAGGCTGCGAAGTTCTGCTGGAGAAGCTGAAGCAGGATCTGGCGTCAAAATAGAAAAGAGGGCCTAAGGTTCTCTTTCTTTCGCCCTCTTTTGAAAGCGCAAACATCACGCTTGAATTAAGCAATTGTAAGAAGTTGTTCACTAATTTGGGCGTTCAAGCCCTTTTCAAGCGTTTAAGAAATAGAGGAGCGATTCGGGAAGTTCTTTTTGCCAGAAGCCCCAGATATGGCGTCCTTCTTTTTCACGGTAATCCACCTTGGCGCCCCGCTCCTCCAGCAGCTTCCTGGCATCCCGGTTCAATTGGACGAAGTCGTAGACACCCGTATCGGTCTGATAATCCCTTTCCTGCAGTCCGACGACCATGTTGATGTTAAGCTGCGAGAGGTCGGTCTCATCCTCGATCCATTCCAGCGTAAGGGGATAGAAGGCGCCGGACAGGCTGAGAACGCGGGTGAACAGGTCCGGATAGCGGAGGGCAAGATGCAGCGAAACGCTTCCCCCAAGCGAGTCTCCGGCTACAATCCGTTCGGACGGTGTGCGGCGAACCGGATAATTTTGCTCAATATAGGGGATAATTTCTTCGGCAAAGCATGACAGATATTGATCGAACCGGGTGCCGAACGGCGCATATTCCTGGGTTCGGACGGCCACGTTCACTTCTACTCCGACGATGATGAACGGCTCGGCGCCTTCCTCGAGAATCAGCCTGCCCGCTATGGTCGCGATCCGGCCAAAGTTGAAGAACTCCTCTCCGTCCTGGCAATAGACGACGGGATAACTGAGCAGTTCGTTATAGCCAGGAGGAAGGTAGACGCGCAGCTTGCGTTCCTCCCCCAGACTTTCGCTCCACAGGGTATGTTTAACAATTGTACGTTTCAGAAAAACAGAATCATTCATGGCTGATAGCCGCCTTTCCTGTCGGATTTTGCAATGCTTCCGGCAATGCGTTAGAATGGTTTTTGTGGCAAAAATCATTTACATTTTGAAAACCGTCAAAACTGTTATATTAATATTGATTGCCTGTTATACATACAAAACTTACGCTACTATAAATTAAACGCGTATTTCTTTGACGAAATTAGCGAAACAGGTGTATAATAATTCTATAACAGAGACAGCCAATATTCAAATTGTTATTCAAACTTTTTTACTGAGGTGAAGATGATGAGTAAAGTTCCTTACGAGGTTTATACAGAGGACGTGGAAGCTCTCTCGGTTCTTTCTCCAGCCGGAGAAGTGATCAACAAGGATAAAATGCCTGAGCTTACCGACGATCAATTAAAAGAAATTGCTTACCGCATGATTTTCACCCGTACATGGGATGACCGTGCGGTCAACCTGGGCCGCCAAGGCCGCCTTGGATTCTATGCGCCGACTTCCGGACAGGAAGCGACAATGGTCGGCAGCGAATTCGCCCTGGAGAAGGAAGACTTCGTCTGCCCGGGCTACCGCGATATTCCGCAGCTGGTTTGGCACGGCCTGCCACTTCATCAGGCATTTCTTTACTCCCGGGGCCATCAGCACGGCGGTGAAATCCCTGAGGATGTAAGCGTGCTGCCTCCGCAAATCATTATCGGCGCCCAAATTCTGCATGCCGTCGGCATTGCAATGGGCTTTAAATTGAAGAATCAGAAGAATGTCGCTATTACCTACACCGGTGACGGAGGCTCCTCCGAAGGCGATTTCTATGAAGGTCTTAACTATGCTGGCCGTTTCAAGCTGCCGGTTATCTTCTTCGTGCAAAATAACGGTTACGCCATCACCACCCCGTTCGCGAAGCAAACCGCGGCCAAGTCGATCGCCCATAAAGCGGTTGCGGCGGGCATTACCGGTGTGAAGGTCGACGGTATGGATATTTTTGCGGTCATTCAGGCCGTGAAAGAAGCAGCTGAGCGTGCACGTAACGGAGAAGGACCTACCTTGATCGAAGCCGTTACATACCGTTTCCGTCCGCACTCCCTGTCCGATGACGCCAGTAAATACCGCACGAAAGAGGAAGAGGGCGAGTGGAACGAGAAAGACCCGATTGCCCGTGTGGTGAAATATCTGGAATCCAAAGGCCTGTGGAGCGATGAAGATACGCAGCGCGTGAAGGACGAAGCGAAAGCGAAAGTGAACGAAGAAATCAAACTTGCGGAAAAAACCGAAAAAATGACGATCTCCGGCCTGATCGACAGCATGTTCGAGAAGACGCCGCACGATCTTGAAGAGCAAAAAGCGGATTTTGAATAAGGAGGAGTTCTGGCTATGGCACAAATGAATATGAAAGAAGCGATTCGCGACGCGATGCGCGTCGAATTACAACGCGATCCAAGCGTCCTGATCTTCGGCGAAGACGTCGGCCATGTCGGCGGCGTGTTCCGGGCGACGGAGGGACTCCAGAAAGAATTCGGTGAAGAACGCGTATTCGATACGCCGCTGGCGGAATCCGCTATCGGCGGTCTTGCTGTGGGCCTTGGCGTTCAAGGGTTCCGGCCGATTGCCGAAATCCAGTTCGTCGGCTTTATTTTCGAAGCTTTGGACCAAATGGTAGTTCAGGCTGCCCGTCTGCGCTACCGCACCGGCGGCAAATATAACTCTCCTGTTGTGTTCCGTACGCCGTTTGGCGGCGGCGTCAAAGCGGCCGAGCTGCATACCGACTCTCTGGAAGGCCTTATCGCCCAAAGCCCCGGCATCAAGGTCGTAATTCCTTCCAACCCTTATGATGCCAAAGGCCTTCTGATCGCGGCTATCCGCGACAATGACCCGGTATTCTTTATGGAGCACTTGAACCTGTATCATGCGTTCCGTGCCGAAGTTCCGGAAGGCGACTACACCGTAGAAATCGGTAAAGCCAACGTAGTACGCGAAGGCACCGACGTGACGATCATCGCTTACGGCTTGATGGTACATACGGCTACCAAGGCTGCAGACGAGCTTGAGAAGCAGGGCATCAAGGCTGAAATCATCGATCTGCGCACCGTCAGCCCGATCGACATCGACACGATCGTTGAATCCGTCAAGAAGACCAACCGCGCCATTGTGGTGCAGGAAGCGCAGAAGAGCGCCGGCGTTGCCGCCGAAGTCATCGCGCAAATCAATGAAAAAGCCATTCTTCATCTCGAAGCTCCCGTTCTGCGGATTGCAGGACCGGACACCGTATATCCGTTTGCCCAAATCGAAGATACCTGGCTGCCGAATCCCGCCCGCATTATTGCCGGCGTGAAGAAAGTTATGGAATTTTAATTCTACCTACACCGGACATTTGAATCCAGACACTTGAAAGAGGAGGTTTTCGATCGTGGCAAAATATAACTACCCATTCCCCGAATTGGGCGAAGGCCTGCACGAAGGCGAAATCATCAAAATGCATATTAAGGTCGGGGATAAAGTAACCGACGAAGACATCATTATGGAAGTTCAGAACGACAAGGCGGTTGTCGAAGTTCCTTGCCCCGTCAACGGAACCGTTTTGGAAGTTTTGGCCAAAGACGGCGATGTATTCCGCGTAGGCCAGACCGTTGCGGTCATCGACGCGGAAGGAGATATTCCCGAGCAGGAAGGCGGCCACGCTGAAGAGCAGGGAGCGCAGGAAGCTGATTCGGCTAAAGGCAGCGCGGACACAACCTCGTCTCCGGCGGCAGCAAGTCCTGCAGACGCCAAAGCCGGCGAAGCTGCAGCCGTTCCGGTACCGGACCGCGATGTCCTGGCTACGCCTGGCGTGCGTAAATTCGCCCGCGATAACAATGTTGATATTTCTAATGTCAACGGCAGCGGCAAGAACGGCAAAATTACCCGCGAAGACGTTGAAGCCTTCCTGAACGGAGGGCAGGCAGCGGCTCCGGCCGCTCCGGCGGCAGCCGAAGCGGCACCGGCAGAGAAATCTGCGGCTCTGGCGGCAGCGACTTCCGGTAACGTGAGCCTGGAAGAAGAGCGCGTACCGTTCAAGGGCATCCGCAAAGCGATTGCGAACGCGATGGTCAAATCGGCTTATACCGCTCCGCATGTAACGATTATGGACGAAGTGGATGTAACCGAGCTCGTAGCGTTCCGCACGCGCATGAAGCCTGTCGCCGAGAAGAAGGGCGTGAAGGTAACCTACCTTCCGTTCATCGTCAAAGCGCTTGTGGCCGCTTCCCGTCAATTCCCGGCGCTTAACGCGACGATCGACGAAGAAGCAAACGAAATTGTGTACAAGAAATACTACAATATCGGTATCGCTACCGATACGGACAACGGCCTGATCGTTCCGGTAATCAAGGACGCCGACCGCAAGAGCATCTGGATGATCGCATCGGCGATCAGTGATCTGGCAAGCCGCGGCCGCGAAGGCAAGCTGAGCCCGAATGAAATGAAGGGCAGCACGATTTCGATTACGAACATCGGCTCCGCGGGCGGCATGTTCTTTACTCCGATCATCAACTACCCTGAAGTGGCCATTCTCGGAACGGGCCGCATCAGCGAGAAGCCGGTTGTGAAGAACGGCGAGATCGTGGCCGCGCCGGTAATGGCTCTGTCCCTCAGCTTCGACCATCGTCTGATCGACGGCGCAACCGCGCAGAACTTTATGAACTACATTAAATCGCTGCTCGCGAATCCCGAGCTGCTGGTTATGGAGGTGTAAGATATGGTAGTGGGAGACGCTTCACTCGATATTGATACATTGGTCATTGGTGCAGGTCCAGGCGGATATGTGGCCGCCATCCGGGCCGCTCAGCTCGGACAAAAAGTCCTCATCGTAGATAAATCCGAAGTCGGCGGCGTATGTCTGAACCGCGGCTGTATTCCTTCCAAAGCGCTGATCTCGGCAGCTCACCAGTATGAGTCCGCCAAGCACGGCGAAGCGTTCGGCGTCAGCGCCGAGAACGTAAAGGTGGACTTCACCAAGACGCAGGAGTTCAAGAGCGGCGTAGTCAAGAAGCTGACCGGCGGCGTCGCCGGCCTGCTGAAAGGCAACAAGGTTGAAATTTTCAACGGCGAGTGCATGTTCATCAGCACAACGGAAGCGCGCGTATTCAACGATCACGAATCGCCGCGCTACCGCTTCAAGAACTGCATCATCGCGACGGGTTCCCGTCCGATCGAGCTTAAGCCATTCCCGTTCGGCGGACGTATCCTGTCCTCCACCGAAGCGCTTGAGCTGCCGGAAATTCCGAAGAGCCTGATCGTCATCGGCGGCGGGTACATCGGCGCCGAGCTCGGCCAAATGTACTCCAAATTCGGCACGAAAGTTACAATTATCGAAGGCTTGGACACTGTGCTGCCGGGCTTCGACAAAGACATGACCCGTCTTGTGGCGAAGAGCATGGCCAAAACGGGCATCGAGATTGTAACGAACGCCAAAGCGGAAAGCGCCGCGCAGACGGACAAAGACGTTACCGTGAAGTATTCCGTGGGCGGCGAGTCCAAGGAAGTGACGGCGGAATACCTGCTCGTAACGGTCGGACGCCGTCCGAACACCGATGGAGAGCTTGGACTCGACCTCATCGGCATCGAGCTTGACGAGCGCGGACTGATCAAGGTCGACCATCAAGGCCGCACCAACGTTCCGAACATTTTCGCTATCGGCGACGTGGTTCCGGGCCTTGCGCTGGCCCACAAAGCTTCTTACGAAGGCAAAGTGGCTGCCGAAGCGATTGCGGGACATAAATCCGCTGTCGATTACAAAGTCATTCCGGCTGTCGTATTTACCGATCCGGAATGCTCCAGCGTCGGTCTGACGGAGAAAGAAGCGAAGGATAAAGGCTACAAAGTCAAATCCGGCAAATTCCCGTTTGCCGGCAACGGACGCGCTTTGTCCCTGAACAATCCGGACGGCTTCATCAAGATCGTCGCGAATGAAGAGAACAATCTCGTGCTTGGCGCGCAAATCGTTGGCATCGAGGCCTCCAACCTGATCGCCGAGCTCGGTCTCGCGATCGAAATGGGCGCTACGCTTGAAGATATCTCTCTGACCATTCACGGCCATCCGACACTCGGCGAAGTGGTTATGGAAGCGGCCGAGCTGGTTGAAGGCCATCCGATTCACGTGCTGTCCCGCTAATTATACGAACGAGAAGCCTGCCGCGGCCGGCTGACAGAATAGGGCGAAGACGCATCAGCGTTTTCGCCCTTTTTTCAAACGTTGCGAATCATGTCTTTTTCTATAGTTTGGCATGTTACATAGCAACGTCAGTCATGGTAAACTTAGAAGAGAATATGAGTGGAGGAGCGTTGTAGGCTTGCAAAAATATTTGGATTTGCTGCAGGATATATTGGATCATGGAACGCGCAAGAGCGACCGGACGGGAACGGGGACGATATCCGTATTCGGCCGCCAGTTGCGTTTTGACCTGTCGGAAGGATTTCCGCTGATGACGACCAAGCGGATTCATCTGAAATCGGTGGTGCATGAGCTGCTGTGGTTTTTGAAGGGCGACACGAATATCGCTTATCTCAAGGAGAACGGCGTCACGATCTGGGACGAATGGGCCGACGAGAACGGCGAGCTGGGACCGGTCTACGGCTCGCAGTGGCGCGCCTGGGAAAGCGCGGACGGACGTCATATCGACCAGATCACGAATGTAATTGAGTCGATCAAGAAGAACCCGGACTCCCGCAGACATATCGTAAGCGCCTGGAATGTGGGCGAGATCGATCAGATGAAGCTGCCCCCCTGCCATTTCGTGTTTCAGTTCTACGTAGCGGACGGCAAGCTGTCCTGCATGCTGACGATGCGGTCGGTTGATTCGTTTCTGGGGCTGCCGTTCAATATCGCAAGCTACGCCCTGCTGACGCATATGGTTGCCCAGCAGACGGGGCTTGAGCCGGGTGAATTCATCTGGTCCGGCGGGGATGTGCACATTTATACAAATCATCTGGAGCAGGTGACGACTCAGCTTTCCCGGGAGCCCTACGAGCTTCCCAAGCTGATTATTCGCCGAAAACCGGACAGTATATTCGATTACAATTACGAGGACTTCGAGTTTGAAGGCTACCGCCATCATCCGGGAATCAAGGCGCCTGTCGCTGTCTAGGGGACATTCCACAAGGGCCTAAGCACAACGTCGAAAGGAATGAGAGCACAGAAATGAGCATTAGCTTAATTTGGGCCATGGGCGACAAAGGAGTCATCGGCAAGGGCGGCGGCATGCCCTGGCATCTGCCGAGGGACTTCGCGTTCTTCAAGTCGGAGACGATGGGCAAGACGATGCTGATGGGGCGAAAAACCTGGGATTCCTTGGGAGGTAAGGCGCTTCCCGGCCGAAAGAGCGTGATCCTGACCCGGGACAAAAGCTTCGCTCCCGAAGGGGCGAAGACCGTCCATAATCTGGAGGACGCGCTTGAGCTGGGGCGCGGGGAGGACGAGCTGATGGTGATCGGCGGAGCGGAAGTCTACCGGATGACGCTTCCCTTTGCCGACAAACTGATCGTTACCCGGATAGAGGAGTCTTTTGACGGCGATACTTTTTTTCCCGAAACGGACTGGAGCAAGTGGCGTGAGGTTTCAAGCGAACAGGGAGTGCGCGATGAGAAGAATCCGTATGATTACAGGTTCGTCGTCTACGAACGTACGGATAAAGCGTAAGCCGTAATCTCTCCGGCCCGGTGCCTGTCGACCCAACTATCTGACATAACATGTGAAAAAAGTACAAACAATCAGCAGATTAGTCCATTAACGTGCAAAAGTTAGGAATGCTAATATAATAAAAATTAGATATGCTAGGTCGACGGATAATGTCAAGAGCCTGGTTTGCGCTGCCTGCATTTTGCCGGACTGCCGCACCGGGCTCCCGTGTACGGATATCAACAAGAAGAGAACGGATGGGGGATACGAAGATATGTCTACACCTACTGGATTTATGGAATATAAAAGACAGCTCCCGGGGGACCGCGATCCGCTGCAGCGGATAAAGGACTGGGAGGAGTTCCACGAGCATCTGTCCGAGGATGAGCTGCGGACGCAGGGCGCACGCTGCATGGACTGCGGCACGCCTTACTGCCATACCGGCGTCGACATGGCTGGCGGCACTTCGGGCTGCCCGGTGCATAACCTTATTCCCGAGTGGAATAACCTCGTATACCGCGGATTGTGGAGAGAGGCGCTGGAGCGCCTGCACAAGACGAATAACTTCCCGGAATTTACCGGCAGCATCTGTCCGGCTCCATGTGAAGGCTCGTGTACGGTTGGTCTGATCGGACAACCGGTAACAATCAAGACAATCGAGCTGTCGATTATTGACAAAGGCTTCGAAGAGGGCTGGGTTGTTCCAGAGCCTCCTGAGAAGCGCACCGGCAAAAGAGTCGCGATTGTCGGCTCCGGACCAGCCGGACTCGCAGCGGCTGCGCAGCTTAATAAAGCGGGCCATACGGTTACTGTATACGAGCGCAGCGACCGGGTAGGCGGACTGCTGACCTACGGCATTCCGACGATGAAGCTCGACAAGCGCGTCGTGCAGCGCCGGGTCGATCTGCTGGCAGCCGAAGGCGTGAACTTTGTCGTTAACACGGAGATCGGCAAGGATATTCCGGCGCAGCAGCTGGTTGACGAGTACGATGCCGTAGTGTTGTGCGGCGGCGCAACCAAAGCGCGCAGATTCACTGCGGAAGGCAGCGACCTAAACGGCGTGATGTACGCGATGGATTATTTGAACGGCACGATCAAGAGCTACCTGGCTTCGGGTCTTGAAGACGGCAATTTCGTATCGGCTAAAGGCAAGGATGTGATCGTTCTTGGCGGCGGCGATACCGGCTCCGACTGTGTGGCAACGGCGCTGCGCCACGGCTGCAAGAGCATTACCCAGTTCGGTACGCATGAGCAGGCGCCGCTTGAGCGCGACCCGATTGCGAACCCTTGGCCGCAGTTCCCAAATGTGTATACGCTCGACTACGCCCAGCAGGAAGCGAAGGCCGTATTCGGCGAGGACCCGCGCGAGTTCTCCATCATGACGACGAAATTCGTCGGCGACGAGAACGGCAACCTCAAGGAACTGCACACGGTGAAGATTCACCGGACGGTCGATGAGACGGGCCGCAAAATTTACCAGCCGATTCCCGGCACCGAAGAGGTCTATCCGGCGCAGCTCGCACTGATTGCCATCGGTTTCGACGGACCGGAACAGGATCTGATTCAGGAATTAAAGCTGGAGACCGACCGCCGCACGAACGTGAAGGCGCGTTACGGCCAGTTTAATACCAACGTGGAAAAAGTGTTCGCTGCCGGCGACATGCGCCGCGGACAAAGCCTGGTCGTCTGGGCGATCAACGAAGGACGCGCGGCCGCCCGCGAGGTTGACAAATACTTGATGGGTACGACGGTTCTGCCTTAAGGATTCCGACATAGGCGTTTACTGAAACCGGCCTTTCGATTCCTCCAATCTTGACGAGGCTGTCAAAATAATGTAAATTAATTGAAATTGTTACGATAGATCAACAGCGGTGACCGAGGAAAGCAGAGCATCTCCCGCGTTCGAACAGAAAGAGAATCCACCGGCTGAGAGGTTCTCCAAAGACGCTTGTTCTGCCTCCCGCCTCGGTAGCTGCAGCGAAGAAGCGCATGAATCATATGGCTATATGTCCGTGAGGAGGACTTGGCCATTGACTGAAGCGATCTCCGGCAGGCAGGCGGCAGCGCCGCTTTCTGACCGGGTGCTTCGGGCGTGAAACGCTGCCGGTTAGCGGCCGTTATCCGTTTTGAGGACCGTTTGACTTCGATGACAGACGGTTGAACTAGGGTGGTATCACGACACATTCGTCCCTGACGAATGTGTCTTTATTTTTGTCAAGGGGGAATCGGAATGCGACAAAGCGAGTATTTGCTGAACACATTACGGGAGCGGCCATCTGAAGCGGATTCGGAAGGTCATGGAATGCTGCTTAGGGGCGGTTATATCCGGCAGCTGGCCGCTGGTATTTATAGCTATCTTCCTCTCGGCCGGCGCGTTCTGCGCCGTATCGAAAGCATCGTCCGGGAAGAGATGGAACGCGACGGCGTTCAGGAAGTGATGCTGCCTTCGCTGCAGCCTGCCGAGCTGTGGATGGAGTCGGGACGATTTGAGACCTATGGTAACAATTTGATGACGTTAACCGACCGGCACGGAAGGGAATTTGTGCTGGGCCCGACGCATGAAGAGGCGGTCACTTCGCTGATCAGTAGCGAGGTAAGCTCTTACCGGAAGCTGCCTGTCCGGGTCTATCAGATCGGAACCAAGTTCCGCGACGAGAAGCGGCCTCGCTTCGGGCTTCTTCGGGGACGCGAATTCATCATGAAGGACGCCTATTCCTTCGACCTGTCCGAGGAGGGGCTGGATCGTTCATACCGTACGATGCTCGAAGCGTATAACCGGATCTTCACGCGCTGCGGTCTTCGCTTCAGGGCTGTTGAGGCGGATGCGGGAACGATCGGCGGGGAAGGCGGCAATCATGAGTTCATTGCGCTGTCCGCCATCGGTGAGGATACGGTCGCTCTCTGCGGGCATTGCGGCCATGCGGCCAATCTGGAGCAGGCCGAGACTGCTGTGGGTAGCGCGAAGGCTGCAGCTTTCGAGAATGATGCAGCCGTTTCGGTAACTCCGCCCAGGAATTGCGATCAGCACGCTGCTAATAATCAACCAGCTAATAATCAGTCTGCTCCCAAAGACCTGCCGCCGCTCGAAAAATTCAATACCCCGGGCACCGGCACGATTGATCAGCTTGTCTCGGTGTACGGCCTTAAGCCGGAGGATATCATCAAGACGCTGATTTACCGCGCGGGCGGTGAGAGTGTCGCAGTGCTTGTACGGGGAGATCATGAGGTCAACGATCTGAAGGTGGGCAAATATTTAGGCACTTTAGACATAGAGTTGGCAGATGGAGGAGCGGTCGAGGCAGCGTCTGGAGTGATCAGCGGTTACGTCGGGCCGGTTGGGCTTGAACTGCCTCTGCTTGTCGATCATGCCGTCGCGGCCATGCTTGAAGGGATAGCGGGTGCTGGAGAACGGGACTTTCATTTCCGGGGCGTCCGGCCCGGACGCGATTTTCCGCTAACCCAAGTCGGCGATTTCCGCAATGCGACCGAAGGGGACCTGTGTCCGCGCTGCCGAGAAGGGCAGTTGACGCTGCACCGGGGTATCGAAATCGGGCATGTGTTCAAGCTGGGAACCCGGTACAGCAGCAAGCTCTCGGCAACTTATCTGGATTCTACCGGCGCTCAGCGGGAGATGATCATGGGCTGCTACGGCATCGGCGTGTCCCGGCTGCTGGCAGCGGTGGCCGAACAGAATGCCGGAGAAGGGGGAATCGCCTGGCCGGATGAGCTGGCGCCTTTTGATGTCCACCTGATTGCCGTCTCCATGAAGGACGGAGCCCAGTCTGCGCTGGCGGAGAAGCTGTACGTTAAGCTGAAAGAACAAGGTCTTTCGGTTCTGCTGGATGACCGGGAAGAGCGTCCCGGAGTTAAATTTAAAGATTCCGGCCTGATCGGGGCGCCGCAGGTTGTGGTGATCGGCAGGGAAGCGGCGAGTGAACGGGTGGAATACGAGAACCGGATAAGCGGTGCCAAAGAGATGCTGGGGCTGGGAGAGGCTGTTTTGCGCATTACGGAGCATGTTAACAACAATCGGATTTGATGTATAATAGACTACTGGACCTTTTTACTATATAAAATGAACTTGAAAAATACTCTCAGGGTAAGAAGTAACGAAGGGAAGTTTGGAACTGCAGGAGCGTTAGCGTTCGGCCGAAAGCTTTCCTTCGGAAAGCTCGCTTCGAAAGCATAGGCTGTCTCCGGATTTCAACCGCTAAGAGCGATATGCATCAAGAAATCTGGAGACAACAGCGGCCGAAAGTTCAAACCTTCCGTAGTTACGAACTAACCCAAATGGGAAAATCTTAAGTTCATTTTATTTAGCAGAGATTGATAGACAGGAGCGATTGTTTTTGAAGACACTGATCATTGCGGAAAAACCGGATATGGGACGGAACATCGCCGCCGCAATTGAGCCGAAAGCCAAAAATCACCGTTCCTACCTCGAAGGGGAGCAGTATATTATTACATGGGCCATCGGGCATCTGATCGAACTGGCGGAACCCGATGCTTACGATCCGAAATACAAGCGGTGGAATATCGGGGACCTGCCGATCATTCCCGACCAGTTCAAGCTCGTGCCGAACCGGAAGACGATGGACCAGTTGAAAGTGATTGCCGAGCTGGCGAAACGGAGCGATTTATTGATAAATTCCTGCGATGCCGGGCGGGAGGGGCAGCATATTTTTTCACTGATCCAGCGGCATTTGAAGCTGAAGCAGCCGGTTAAGCGGCTGTGGATCTCCGACCTTACGCCCGAGACGATCCGCAAAGGCTTCCAGGAGCTGAAGGACGGCTCGGAGTATGAGAATTTGACAAAAGCGGCCAGAGTCCGCAGCGAGGCCGATTGGCTGATCGGCATGAACGGCTCGCGAGCCTTTACGACGAGACATAATGTGCTGTTGTCGGTCGGCCGGGTGCAGACGCCGGTCCTTGCCTTGATTTACGAGCGTCAGAAGACGATCGAGGCTTTTTCCTCGCTGAAATATTATCAGGTGGAGGGCCATTTTGCTCAGGGAGACACTTCGTATAAAGGGTTATGGCAGGGTGACCGTCTGACCGAGAAGGATAAAGCGGAGGCGCTGGCGGCAAAGGTCAAAGGAAAGCCTGGACGAATTGCCTCGTACGAGGTAAAGGACACGAAAGAATATCCGAACCGGCTGTACGATCTGACCCTGCTGCAGCGTGAAGCGAACGGAAAGTTTGGTTTTTCTGCCAAAAAAACGCTCGATACCGCCCAAGCGCTGTATGAGAAGCATAAAGTGATTTCGTACCCGCGGACGAACTCCAACTACGTGACCGAGCAGAATATTCCGGAGATGCACAAGACGCTGTCCTCGCTTACGGGAACGGCCTACGATGAGTGGGTGAAGGGGGCCAACCGGAACTTGGTGCACAAAGGCAATAAATTTGTCTGCAATCCTTCGAAGGTCGAGGATCACCATGCCATTCTGCCGACGGGGCGCAAAGCGACGAGTCTCAGCCCGGACGAGCAGAAGCTTTACGATCTCGTTGTTCGGCGCTTCCTGTCACAGTTTTATCCAGCAGCCGAATATAAAATGCATACCGTTATAACTGAAGTTGAGGAAGAAATGTTCAAGACAACGGTCAAAGAGCTGCTGAGCCTCGGCTGGAAGGTCATTTACGGCGATCAGAAGAAGGACAAGCCAAGAGGCGGCAAAGCCAAAGGAAAAGAGGAAGAAGAGGACGAAGAGACGGAGGTCAGCGAGCCTTTCTCCATCGTTTCCAGTGAAGGAGTGCATTGCAGTGACGCCGTGGTGAAGGAGAAGGAGACGCAGCCGCCGAAGGCTTTTACGGAAGGGACTTTACTGAAAGCCATGGAAAGCGCTGGCAAGCAGATCGAGGACGAGGAACTTCGGGACGCGATGAAGGATTCGGGGCTGGGAACTCCGGCGACGAGAGCGGCCACAATCGAACGGCTGAAAAAAGTCGGCTACATCGAAATGCAGGGCAAAAAGATTCTGATCACGCAAAAGGGACGGACCGCAATCGAGCTGATCCGGGGAGCCGGCGTGGAGCTGCTGACTTCTCCGGAAATGACGGGCCAATGGGAGCGCCGACTGAACGAAATCTCGCGCGGAACGGCGTCCGATCTGCAATTTATGGAAAATGTCAAAAAGTTCGCGGCGATGATCGTCGATAAGGTTCGCGCGCAATCCCGGGCGGACAAAATGTCCTTTGAAAGCTCCGAACCATCTTCCGGCACAAGAGGGAAAGGAAAGGGCAGCACTCGGCGTTCGAGCGGGGGGAGGGACAGTTCCTACGCCCCGGCAGACGCCGCTTCCCGTCCTGCTGCGCCCAAGTTCATCGGGGCATGTCCGCGTCCCGGCTGCGGCGGCCAAATCTTCATGGGCCGCAAGGGGTACGGCTGCTCCCGCTACAAGGAGGGCTGTCGGTTCGTGATCTGGAAGGAAAGTTATGGCCGACAGCTTACCGATACCCAGATCAAGGCGCTGATCGAAAAAGGCCGCACCGCCAAGCTGAAGCTGGTGATGCCGGACGGTTCGGGCGCCGAGGGCAAACTGATCCTCAGAAGCCCGGAAACGGGCGAGTTGGGAGTGGAATAGAGCGGCTAAAGTGACGCCGTGAAGATGTTCAAAGCTGGCCAAGGACGGACAGGGCGCCAGCGACGGCAACGGAATTCACTTGAACCTTGAACAGCTCTGAATAGGTTCTTTCTTACTCTTTTCGGTTTTTTAAGTGGCATGACTGAACGGGAAAATGTCCCCTTTATTTTCAATAAAGGACGGATACCGGAAGCTAAACGGGAAAATCTCCGGCTTATTGGCCGGATTTTCTTGTTTTTCTTTAAATACGCCTGATTAAGCTGGAGAAATGGACCTCTGTCAAGAAAGTGGACACCCTTTAGCTTGCTTTTCTCTTATTGAACCGAGCAGCAAAGCGAATCGGTGACAGGTACCCTAGTGCACCATGGATTCGTTTGCGGTTATAAAAAAACTCAATGTATCGGTAGATCTCATCGTAGGCCTGCTGTTTCGTTCTAAATCGCTTGCAGTAAATGAGCTCCTTTTTCAGGATGCTATGGAAAGATTCCATGCAAGCATTATCGTAGCAGTTTCCTTTGCGGCTCATGCTGGTGATCATACGGTAAGTCTTGAGCTGTTTTCGGTAATCTTCGGACGCGTACTGGCTTCCTCGATCCGAATGGTGGATCAGTCCTTTTTTAGGTCTCTTGGCAAGGTGGGCATCCTTTAGGGCGCCCAGGACGAGATCGGTGTTCATCCGGTCGCTCAGACGCCAGCCTACGATCTCACGGGTGCATAAGTCCAGCACACTGGCTAGATACAGGCGGCCTTCCCGGCATGGAATATACGTAATGTCGGCTACCCATACTTTATTGGGTTTCTCCACGTGAAACTGCTGGTTCAGGAGGTTTGGAGCGATCGGCAAATCATGATTGGAGTCGGTGGTTTGAACCTTGAAGGTACGGCTGACACAGGCACGGAATCCGAGTTCTTGCATGTATAGGCCGACGGTACGTTCGGTGACGGTTTCGCCTTCCTGGCGCAAAAGATGTGCAATCTTGGGCGCACCATAACGCTGCTGTGAATCGTTGAAATGATACGTGATCCGCTTTAACAGCCGCACCTTGCGCCGCACTCGCTCGCTGGGTTTTCGGCTGCGCCAGGTGTAGTAGCCGCTCCGGGAGACACCTAGTGCTTTGCACATCTTCTCCAAAGGGAACTCGGAGCGATGATCTTCCACAAACTGAAATCTCAGTTCTTTGGTTTGCTGAAGATGTGCACTGCTTTTTTTACGATGGCCAGTTCCTCCTCCGCATCGGCAGCACGTTGCTGGCTTTCGTGAAGTTCACGTTCTTTTTCTTTCAGCAGCTGCTCCAGTTCGCGGACTCGATCCAGGCTGGCGATAGGCTCGTTCTTAAACTCGCGGTATTTCGCCTTCCAGGCATACAGGGTCTTCACAGGAATATTCAGCTCCAGAGCGATGTCCTCTACCGACTTCGTTTGCTCCTGCAGGTACTTTACCGTTTGTTTCTTGAACTCTTCGTTATACTGTTTCCGTGGTTCACTCATGTGAACACCTCCTTAGATAACTCTATTATCTTTTTCTCTTAACGAGGTGTCCACTTTTTATACTAGCTCTAAAATTCCCTCTCAGGCATGCTTTTTTTCCATTTTTGCAGAGATAAGGGGGAGAAATTCCATCTCATCCGAGCTGTGGACTAAGTTCACGCGCCGCCCTTCCGACGGATCCGACGGAGAGGATATTCCACATTTTTTCCATAATGATATTTCCTGAATAATCAAATTCCTATTGATGCAATGTTCATACTCGGGCAACCGCAGGCTAACCAGGGTTTCGGCAAAACCCTACTCGAACATTTAGACAAATTCCGTTAAAGCTCACCAAACAAAAAACAGCCAGTCTCACGTTAACGGAGACTGGCTGATTTAATTAAGCGCCTGCTTGCCGATTTCGCGGATCAATTGCCCCGCCCGCAAGCTGTTAGTCGCAATGGCGGCTGTCAAAGCCTCGTACGCTGCATGTACACTTGCGTCAATCTTTTTAAGGTTGGTTCAGCCGTGGCTTGTGCTCTGGCGCAGAGCGTTTCTGCGGATGACGGGGACCACTTCGTGAATCGAATTGATGGTAATCACCGACTGATGCATATCACGCTGAAGCTCGACCATGTTGTACACCCATTCGTTTTGCTGCTTCAGATAGATGCTTTTGACGCCGGCGGTAACCGCCGGGATCACGTCGGTGCGCAGAGAATTGCCGATCATCCAGGTGTGCTTGCGGTCGAAGGAGCGGGTGCTCAGAATTTTTTCCAGCGCTTCAACGTTCTTGTGCCGGCGGATATAGATGCGGTCGTCAAAGTACATATCCAGCTTCATTTGCTCGATTTTGCGGCGCTGAATGGAGTGATCTCCCCCCGTATACAGATACAGCTCATGACCGTCGTGCTTCAGATTGTCCAGCGTCTCAACCATGCCGGGATAGGCTTCGATCTCCTGATCGTATACGCTGAGTCCTAGCTTCATTAGCTGCCCTTCCTGGAAAGGGTCGGTTGGCCGATTATACTTTGCACAAAAATAACGGTAGGTGGCAATTAGCGACTTCGGAAAATTATCGCTCGCGAGTCCGCTCGTGTTGACCGTCTCGACATCGATTTCCACCTGCTTGCGGCGGAGTTCCTCCGTTGTAGGCCCCTCATCACTAAACCAGTCGCTCATCATCTCGAAATACTGCCCCAGAATGAGTTCAAAATATTTGTTGCAGTGGACTAAAGTGTCATCGAGGTCGAAAATCACCTGTTGAGTCCAATATGTCATGTCGCTCACTCCTTTGTTCGGCTTGTAAGGCGGGTACCCGGGCCTCAAAAACGATACCCTTCAAGCCAGCATCTGTATATCTGTAGAAGTATTATAATCGAATATACGATTCCAGGAACATCTGAAGTTCCGAAGCGCCGTCCGGCCGGATGCTGAAGCGCTCGTTATCCTCTTCACGCAGGTGAATGCGCAGCAGTCCCGCCACACGCAGCATCATTAAATGATGCATCAGAATGTCCCCTGACTGACCGAGATCGGATTGCATCTCCCAGAGTGACTTCGGCTCATCGGCGACATAGCGCAGCAGACGGAGGCGCACCGGATCGGACAGCGCTTTGGTCATGCGGAGCAGCAGCGTAGGGGGCTCGTCTTCATTTTCCACCGGGACGTCAACGGGGTATTGCACGAGCATCAGTTTCTTGTAAAAGCAGTACGTGTTAATCGGCCTGTGATGCACCGTCGGAAGTAGAACAATCGTTTCCAGCTCGGGAATGTCCTCGACCACAACGCCGCCAGAGGCGTACTCAATGAGCGCTCCGGGGTCCATCTTGCTTTGCAGCAGCTTTTTCTCGGAGGCGTCTTCAATCAGTAGCGACAGCATCTTCGATTCGACATGGCGGAAGTACTGCTCATGCCAGAGCCGAAGCAGCGGTCCGTAGCCGTCCTTGATCCTCCGGCACTCCTCCAGCGTGAAATCGGGAAGGTATGGGGCCGCCAGCTCGAACCATTCCTCTACAGTTGCGGATTCCATATCGTCGAGGAACAGCTGTACCTTAGCAGCAGGGCCGTGGGTATATGCCCAGGCGTACAGGATATCGTAATCTTCAAAGGGCCACTCGGCCGCCTGAAGCAGAGCCGCCCTCTTGTGAGGCGGGATTCGTCCATCAATGTCGCGCACCCAGTCGGGTCCGATATCCAGATTGGAAATCCACTTTCGCGTTACATATAGCATGAAACTGTCCAGCAGTTCATATACGGGTGACACATCAATTTTCAGTTCATAATTCATGAAACATGCAGTCCTCCCAAAAATCAATGACTTCCCATCATTATCCCTTGTTTGGAATGGGATTGTCCACTACATTGTTGATTATACAGGAAACCCCAGGAAGAAATCACCTGTGCAGGTAAGGGGGCAGTTTCTCCGCCGCCGCTGCGGCTGACTTCTCTTGTTTTATATATATCCTGTTCGAATTCCTTAGGTTATTATTCTCGCCAAATCGGTAAATTTGGTTTATCATAGGGAACGGGTGATCGCATGGTAGGCATTTGTTCTTGCTTTCCAAGTACACTATAATATGATGAAATAGATCTGGGAACAGGAGAGGCGGATTCATGATTATCGTGGAGCATTTGGCCAAACGCGTCGGACCGGAACAGACTCCGGTGCTGCGGGACATTGGCTTTCGGATGGATTCCGGAGAACTGATCGGGCTGCTCGGCGTGAGCGGCAGCGGCAAGACGACTTTGCTGCGCTGTCTGGCGCTGCGCGAGAAGTGGGACAAAGGGAATTTCCGGGTGGACGGGACCGACATTCTGCAGGGCGGCCTCGGCGGGAGAACGAAAATCCGCCGCGAATGGGCGTTCCTGGAGCAGAACGAAGAGTTGAACCGGAACCGAACCGCGTTAAAGAACGTGCTGATCGGCCAGGCCGCCCAGACCCCTCTGTGGCGCAGACTGACGGGAATGGTCCGCTCCGACGATTACATGGGAGCCATGGACGAATTGGAACGCCTTGGCCTGCTGGACAAGTCGAGGATGAAGCTGGGCCAGCTAAGCGGCGGGGAACGTCAGCGCGTAGCCATTGCACGCGCGCTCGTTCACGGTGCCAAGGTCATTCTTGCCGACGAGCCGGTGACGGGTCTTGACCCTAAGTCGGCGCAGAGCGTCATCGAGACGCTCCGGGAGCTGTGCAAGGAGACCGGCCTTTCGGTGATCGCCGTGGTACCGCTTGAGCTTGCCGAGCGCTTCGCCACGCGCCTGTGGGTGCTGGATAACGGAATAATCAAGCATGACGTTACGGGGCGCAGGCTCACCTCGCAGGAGCGGGCCGGATTATTATAACGCCGGATGTACATCCAGGAGATGAAATGAGTGATCTTGTTGATAATACAAAGTCTGCGGCGCATTGGTTTGCGGCGTTCCGCCTCCAATGTACCTGCTTTATGGCGCCTCGGCGCCGGTATATTGGCCCTTTCGCTGTTGTCGGGCTGCACCTTTATTAGCGACCCCGTCTCCCGGATGAAGACACCGCGGCTTTCCGAGGATAAGGCCACGCTGATGACCGCCATCAACTCTCTGAAGCTTGTGCGTCCGACCAACGACGACGACAGCTCCATCCGTACGGAAGACCTGAACGGGGACGGAACACCGGAGACGCTGGTCTTCTACGAAACGCCCGGAGAAGCGGTACAGATCCACGGTCTCATTCTGGAGAAGCAGGGCGACGCCTGGATCAAGAAGTTGACCTTTGACGGGGCGGGCACCGTGCTGGAATCGGTGGAAATCAGGGACGTTACGGGAGACGGCAAGCCGGAGATTATCGCCGGGTATTCCCGCGGGGATGAAGGGCTGCAGAAAGGCCTGGTCGTTTACAGCTATTCAGGCTCTTCGCTTGAAGAGAAGCTGACGCTGTCCTATACCAAATATGTGATCGACGATTTGAACGGCGACGGCATGGACGATATCACCGTCGTCTCGCTCAAGCGAAATGAGTCCTCCACACTGACGACCTACCAATATAACGGAGGCTTCAAGGAGCTCGACCGGCTTGAAAATCTCGATCCATACATTAATAACTATTACAACATCGTCGTCGGCAAAGTGGCGAAAGGCAAAGAAGGCATCGTTCTTGATGCCGCCGTCAATTCGCATTCGGCTTACAGCTATATGATCGTTATGGAAAACAACCGTTTCCGCGTGGTCCTGTCAGGTGACGACAGAACGTTCAAGGACAGCCGGATTCCGAGCGGAGATATTGATGGCGACGGCATAATCGAAATCGGCTTGATGGAACGACCGTTGGGCTGGGAGAATTTTGAGGCGGACTCGGTCCCCTGGTTCTATTCCTATTACAAATGGGACGGTAAGGAAGGGCTGGACTTCGCGTTTCAGCAGTACCGCGATCCGACGGACCGGTTCACCCTTAATTTTCCGCCGGCATGGCACGGAAGAGTTACGGTCGACAAGAAATCCGTACAAAACCAGTATCTGAAGTTCATAATGTCCGATACCGGCGAAACCGTTGCCGAGATCTCCTTTTTCTCAGCCGAAGAATGGGATCGGGTGAAGGATGAGGGTTGGGATCTTTGGGGCCGGGATGCCGACAAAATCATCGGCTATCGGGGCAAGCTTGAGCAGAACGCAGACGGAATCAAGAAAGGGACGAACACGGCTCCCGCAGAAAGGAAGGGTATCAATTGAGTAAAGTTCTCATTCTGGAGGATGAAGAGTCCATTCGCAGTTTTATTGTCATCAATTTAAAGCGCAACGGGTTTGAAGTGCTGGAAGCGGCCGATGGCAACGAAGCGCTTAGCAAGCTGACTTCCGTGCCGGATATCGATATTGCGCTGCTTGATGTGATGGTGCCGGGCATCGACGGCTTCGAGGTGTGCAGACGGGTCCGCGAGACGAATGAACGGATCGGGATTATTTTTCTGACGGCCAAGGTGCAGGAGCAGGATAAAGTATATGCGCTGTCCGTTGGCGCCGACGATCACGTCAGCAAGCCTTTCAGTCCGACAGAGTTGATTGCCCGTATCCAGTCGCTTCTGCGGAGAGTGAATGTGCACCGGGAGCAATCGGCCAAGGTGTCGTTTCATTCGGGTCCGTTTACGCTGGATCTCATCTCAAAGCAGTTTAAGCGGAACGGTGACTCCGTCGAGCTGACGCCTACTGAATTTTCACTGGTGCAGTTTTTTCTGGAAAAAGAAAACACTCCGCTAAGCCGTGACGTACTCCTCGACCATGTGTGGGGGAAAGAGTATATGGGCGATCCGAAAATCGTTGACGTAAACATCCGGCGGCTGCGGCAAAAAATCGAAAATAATCCGTCAGAGCCCGAGTATCTGCAAACGGTATGGGGGCACGGCTATAAGTGGAAAGGGCAGGGACAATGATTAAAAAGGGGATGCGCAGACAGATTGTATTACACTACATACTTGTAGTCTTTTTGGCGCTTCTCCTCGTGGAAGTCATTTTTCTGATTGTAATCAGAACGTATTATTACGACAGCATCTATACCCGAATTTCTACGCATATCAGCCAGGCGGAATATTTTTATCATCTCACCAGTGAAGACTCCTCGTTTTCGCTCCAGGAGCTGCTGCGCAGCTTTGCGCTGGACTATACGGAGCTCCAGGTGCTGACGCTGGACGGTGACATGATCACAAGCTCGACAGGATTTCAGCCTGATCGAACGATTACGACGAGTGACGTGCCCGAAGCGGTCGGCGGCGGGATCGGCCGTTGGGTAGGAAGGCAGCCTGGAACCAACGAAAGCGTAATGGCCGTTTCGAAAGTGCTGCAAATCCACGGACATGATTCTTACGTGCTGCGGTATGTGACTTCGGTGGAAAGAGTGAATAGCGATTTGTTCAACGTTACGCTGCTGTCGGCGGGCATTGTAGTAGCCGTGCTGGCGGTCGTTACCGCGTTTAGCTTCGGGCTGGCCAACTCGATTATTAAGCCGCTCAATAATATCACAGCCGTTTCAGCCCAACTGGCCAAGGGGAAATTCAACATACGCATCAAGGGGGATTACCGCTACGAGATCGGCGAGCTTGCCTCCACACTGAACTATATGTCCCAGGAGATTGTTCGGAGCAACCAGATCAAGGACGATTTCATCTCCTCGATTTCACATGAGCTAAGAACGCCGCTGACCAGCATCAAGGGCTGGAGCGAAACATTGATTTCCGGCGGCTACGACCCGGAGGAAACAAAGCTTGGTATGAGCATCATTTCCAAGGAGAGCGACCGGCTCATCGGTCTGGTTGAGGAAATTCTTGACTTCTCCAAGCTCCATCAGAATGAAATGAAGCTTTCCATCGGTACCGTGGATGTCAAGGAACTGCTAAAGGAAATCGTTCTGAATCTCTGGGCCAAGGCCGAGAAACGGAGCATCCGGCTTGAGCTGGAAGCGGAGGACGGCATTTATGTCCGGGGAGATGCCAACCGGTTAAAGCAGGTATTCCTCAATTTGACCGACAATGCGGTGAAGTTCTCGCATGAGGGCTCAAGCGTTCTGCTGTCAGCGCGGCGGGCTGACGAGAAAGAGGCCGAAATTGTCGTTCAGGACTCCGGAATCGGCATTAGCCAGGAGCACCTGAACCGGGTCAAGGACCGGTTCTTTCAGGTGGACTCCCTTAACGGAGGCACCGGGCTCGGACTTGCCATTTCGCAGCAGCTGGTCGAGCTTCACGGGGGCACCATGGAAATGGACAGCGAGCTCGGCAAGGGCACACGGGTGACGGTGTACTTGCAGCTGGCGGAGCCGCTTCCTGTTGTAGAAGCGCCGGATCAGGCAAGCCTGCCGGAAGCGGCTGGACATCATAAGCATGGGGAGGGCAGGCTATGAGTTTGCCGGTTATGCGTGAAATCAATACTCCGCAGGGGAGCCTGACGGTGGTTCGGGCCAACGCAAGTATGGCTGGAGAAATTCTGAGGCTGCTGCGCGAAGCGGCGCAGTGGATGCAGGACAACGGCCTGACCCAGTGGAGACCGGAGCAGTTCAAGGAAAAGGATATTCTGGATTACTTTTCAGATCGTGAGGTTTATGTGGCCATGAATGACGGCGAGGCCGCCGGCATGTTCACGCTGCAGTTCAGCGATCCCCAATATTGGGGGAAGCGAAATAACGAAAGCTTCGCCTATCTGCATAGGCTGGCGGTGGGATTGCCTTTTCGGGGAGCGGGGCTTGGCAGCAAGCTGCTCGAATTCGCCGCTTGGGCGGCGAAAATGTCCGGCAGAGGGCTGCGTCTCGATACCATCGAGCATAATGTGAAGCTGAACCGCTATTACCAGACGCAGGGATTCCGCTATATGGGAACCAATGACGTGGGCGGAGGACGACTTGTCAATCTGTATGAGAAAATAGAGAGTACGGAAGACCGCGATGCCATTCGTTTGCAGTATTTTGACAAATCGGATTTCGATTGTCTGAGACAGTGGAGCGTCTCGCCGGAATTTCTCAAGCAGTGGGCCGGGCCGTCGCTGCATTTTCCGATCGAGGACGAGGAGCTTAGAAAATATATCGCCGGGAGCAACCGTCCAGCCGAATCCGACAAGATGATTTACAGCGCTGTGCATGTGTCGACGGGCGCCGTTATTGGACATATAAGCCTCGCAGCGATTGACCGCGATAACGGTCACGCCCGGATCGGCAGGGTCGTGCTTGATCCTGAATTTCGGGGAAGGGGTTTTGCACGCCGGATGATGGGCGAAACGATGCGTATCGGTTTTGATGGGCTCGAGCTGCATCGGCTGACGCTCGGCGTCTATGATTTTAATACACCCGCTGTCCGGGCTTATGAAGCCTTGGGATTCCGCAGGGAGGGCGAGCAGCTGGAAGCTGCCCGGTTCGGCGACCGGTATGTTAATCAGATCGAAATGGCGATGCTGGACAGGGAATGGAAGGCTAAGAAACCGCAATTATAATAATTTATGGTCCCTTCATCAGGGTCGGGTTGGCGGTTAAGTCCGCCGCCCGGCGCGTACTGCTTCAGCGCCGAAATGAATTAAGGGTTGTTCCACAGGCTTACGCCTGCAGAACAACCCTTTTTAATTATAAAGAGAGATTACGACAAAAGACCTCCGGCCCGCAGTCGGCCGGTTCCGGTCTTCTCGTATACTTCCTGAAGAAGACGGGAAGGCTGGGAACGAATCCCCGGTTTGGATGCAACGACTTCATGCGGTCCGACGACGAAAATCATGTCGGTGCTGCCTTTTACAAAGGCTCCATCCTTGATCTGCGCCTCTTCGCCGACTATGGCGTTTTCGATGATCGCATTTTTGCCGATTCGTGCGCCGGGCATAATGACGCTGTTCTTGATGAGCGTGTTTCTGCCGATCTCGACATTTCCGAAGACAACCGATCGCTGGAGCGTGCCTTCTACGGAAGCGTACTCGCTGATCAGGCAGTCGGCGGCTGACACTTGAGCCTTGCCTCTGACCGACAAAGGCTTGGTCGCATGAGATCTGCTGTACATTGGCCACCCGGAGTGGTTGAAATCCCAGCCGTTGTCTGCTTGAAGCAGATCCATATGGGCTTCCCACAGGCTTTCGACGGTGCCGACATCACGCCAGTAGCCCTTGAAACGGTAGGCGAAGAGTGCGTCGTCGTTTTGAAGCATGGCCGGAATGACATCTTTGCCGAAGTCATGGCTCGACGCTTCGTTCGCTGCATCTCTAAGCAGGTGCGTCTTGAGGTACTCCCAGCGGAACATATAGATGCCCATTGACGCCAGATTGCTTTGCGGGTTCTTTGGTTTCTCGACAAAATCCGTGATTTTCAGATCATTGTCAACATTCATGACGCCGAATCGGCTTGCTTCCTCCCATGGGACTTCCATAACGGAAATCGTCGCCTCCGCATTTACATCCTGATGGTACTCCAGCATTTGGCGGTAATCCATATGGTAAATATGGTCTCCCGACAGGATGAGCACATGTTCAGGATTCAGGGCGTCGATGTAAGAAATATTTTTAAAAATAGCATCTGCGGTGCCTGTGTAGCTGTCTCTTCCTTCAGTGCCTGAAGGCAGGAGGGTAATACCTTTCTTTTCCTGTGTGTGGAGGCCCCAAGGCTCTCCTCTTCCGATGTGGTTATGCAGGGAATCTGCCGCGTACTGGGTCAGCACGCCCACGGAATCAATACCGGAGTTGACACAGTTGCTGAGGGGAAAGTCAATAATTCTGTAATGTCCACCGAAAGGGACGGCCGGTTTGGCCATACTTGATGTAAGAGGAGCTAGTCTGCGCCCTTCCCCGCCTGCTAATAGCATGGCGATGCAATCTTTTTTACTCATTTGATTACCCCTCCAAATAAGTTTTGTTACTGCTTGTTAAATAACCTGACCAACGACGTTTGAAACGAAAAAATCAGCCATGAGTGAAATATATTACAATGTTTATAGGAAAATTACACAAAAATGACGCGACCTCATCGCCGTAATTATTCATTGTTCTGTATACCGTTTTCAAACCGATGAAATTGGGGTAATGTATAAGGTGCATCCTGCTTTGGAACCGGAAACTTGAATCTTCTCTAATCTTAAAAAAGGTGGTAATCATTTGGCTGAGCAACCAACAGCAGTAAACATGCCGTCACCGGAGGATATTTATTTGTTTCATGAAGGTACCCATTACCGCAGCTATCGCATGCTCGGAGCGCATACCGCCGTGGAAGAAGGAGTGCCCGGAGTTCGGTTTACCGTGTGGGCCCCCCAAGCAAGATATGTAGGATTAGCCTGCGATCACAACAGCTGGGACGGAAGCGGTGAGGAAGACTCGTTATATAAGATACCCGATTCAGCATTTTGGACTCGTTTTTTTCCGGGTATTTCCCCGGGAACATTTTACAAATATAGAATTGTCGGACCGGACGGCTCCAGCTTTTTGAAAGCGGACCCTTACGGTTATCAGGCTGAAGTTCGCCCGGCTACCGCTTCGGTCGTGACCGAAATTGACGGCTACCAGTGGGGCGATGCCGCGTGGCGGCGAAAAAACAAAGCTCCTTATAACAAGCCGCTGAATATTTATGAAATGCATTTGGCTACATGGCGGCAGAAGGAGAATATTCACAACAAGGAAGGCGGAGAGCTGTATAGCTATACGGAAATCGCCGACCTGCTGATCCCTTATCTGGTCGAGTTGGGTTACACGCATGTGGAGTTCATGCCGCTGGCAGAGCATCCGTACGATCTTTCCTGGGGATACCAAGGGACAGGATATTACGCAGCAACGAGCCGGTTTGGACATCCTCAAGAGCTGATGTATCTGATTGACCGCCTGCATCAGGCGAACATCGGCGTCATTTTGGACTGGGTTCCGGCCCATTTTGCCAAGGACGACCCTGGTCTGCGGCTGTTCGACGGCACGCCCTGCTTCGAGTACGGCGATCCGCTGCTCGCGGAGAAACCGGGCTGGGGAACGCTGTCTTTCGATTTCGGCAAGCCCGAGGTCGTTTCGTTCCTTATTTCCAACGCCCTTTTCTGGTACGATGTGTATCACATCGACGGAATGAGGGTAGATGCGGTCACCAGTATGCTGCGGCTCGACTTCGAGAAGCAGGAGCACCAGTACCGGCGCAATGTGAACGGCGGTTTTGAGAACCTTGAGGCTATTGCCTTTTTGCAGACGCTGAACACCGTTGTCTTTCAATACTACCCGCATGCCCTGATGATGGCGGAGGAATCCAGCGCCTGGCCGGGTGTGACCGCTCCTGTACATGATGGAGGGCTTGGTTTCAATTACAAATGGAACATGGGCTGGATGAACGATACGCTTGCCTACATAGAGAAGGATTTCAGCGCCCGTCCCTATCATCACAACCTGCTGACGTTTCCCATTGCTTACGCTTACTCGGAAAATTTTACGCTTCCCCTTTCGCATGACGAGGTCGTGCACGGCAAGCGATCGCTGCTTAACAAGATGCCCGGCTCTTATGAGCAGAAGTTTGCGGGTCTGCGGCTGCTGCTCGGCTACCAGATAACAAGCCCCGGCAAGAAGCTGCTCTTCATGGGCGGGGAATTCGGCCAGTTCATTGAGTGGAAGGACCAGGAGCAGCTCGACTGGCTGCTGCTGGACTATGAGAGCCACCGGAAGATGCTCGCCTATACCGCCGCGCTCAACAAATTCTATTTGGAGGAAAAAGCACTCTGGGAGCAGGATCACAGCTTTGAAGGCTACCAGTGGATCTCCGCGGACGACAATGAGCAAAGCGTAATTTCATACATCCGCAAAGGAAAAAAAGCGGGGGACCTGCTTATTGTCGTCATCAATTTTCAGCCGGTGGAACGGCCTCATTACCGCATCGGCGTTCCGAAGGGGGGAACGTATGAAGAAGCGTTCAATTCGGAAAGAACGGAATTCGGAGGCTCCGGCGCCAGCACCGGTACAGTGAAGACGCAAAAACTGGAGATGCACGGCCAGCTGAACAGCCTGGAACTGACCCTTGCCCCGCTTAGTATGGTGGTGCTAAAAAAGAGTGGACGGAAGAGAAAAGGGGATGAGGACGAGAGTATTACCGTTGAACCCGTAACTGAACTGCCGAAAGGAAAGACTAAGACGGCGCGCGCCAAAGCCAAAAAGGCTGATAATACGGCGGACAAGCCCTCCAAAGCGGAAGCCCCGGCTAAAGCCGCTCCGCGAAAACGGAAACCTAAAACCGAAGAGATCCAGCAATAGACAGCTTTTCTATCCAGCACTCATTCACACAAGAGGAGGAAACAGGTATGAAAGTGATGTTTGCCGCTGCGGAAAGTCACCCGTTCATCAAGACGGGAGGCTTGGCCGACGTAATCGGAGCGCTGCCGAAGGCGCTGCGGGATGCCGGAGTCGATGTAAGAGTCATTCTTCCCAAGTACCGGGGAATTTCTGAGAAATACCGCGCGAAGATGGAGCCCGTCAAGGTGATCGAAGTTCCCGTTGGCTGGCGGAATCAATATTGTGGGATCGAACTGCTGAACTATGACGGCGTACCGGTTTATTTTATCGACAATGAGTATTATTTCGGCCGCGACGGGGTCTACGGATATCTCGATGATGCGGAACGGTTCTCTTTTTACAACCGTGCCGTTCTTGAGGTGCTGCCGGCCATTGACTTCCAGCCGGACGTGCTGCACTGCCATGATTGGCATGCCGCCGTCATTCCTATGCTGCTTGATGGGCATTACCGCAGCAATCCTTTTTACAGCAATATCCGTACTGTATTCACCATACATAATCTGCTGTACCAGGGCGTCTTTCCGTATGAGGTGCTCAGCGATCTGCTTGGCCTGGACGGCAGTTATTTCCTCGGGGTGGAATACTACGGCAACGTGAATTTCATGAAGGGCGGCATCGTTTATAGCGACCATGTCACGACCGTCAGTCCGACCTACGCCGAAGAGATCCGGACGCCGCACTTTGGCTACGGCCTGGACGGCCTGCTGAATGCCCGAGCCGATCATTTGAGCGGTATAGTCAACGGTATTGACACCAAGGCCTACAATCCGGCGACAGATCCGAAAATTTTCACAAAATACCGCAACAACCTTCTCAAGAAGACGGAGAACAAAATCAGCCTGCAGCAGGAACTGGGTCTCCCCGTGGCTCCTCATATTCCCCTCGTAGGGATGGTCACCCGCCTTGTCGATTCAAAGGGACTTGACCTGGTGACCCGGGTGCTGGACGAAATTTTGTATTATGACAATGTCCAGTTCGTCGTGCTGGGGACGGGGGACGAGGTGTACGAGCGCTGGTTCCGCGAAGCGGCGTGGCGCTATCCGACCAAGCTGTCCTCGCAGATCAAGTTCAGCGATGAGCTCTCCCGCAAAATTTACGCCGCAAGCGACTTGTTCCTGATGCCGTCCAAGTTCGAACCTTGCGGAATCAGTCAATTGCTGGCTCTTCGGTATGGCAGCGTTCCAGTTGTCAGGGAAACGGGCGGCCTGAACGATACCGTGCAGTCGTACAACGAGGAGACAGGCGAAGGCAACGGCTTTACCTTCACGAATTATAACGCCCATGATATGATGAACACCCTTCGCCGCGGAATTTCCTTGTACAACAAGCCTGAGCATTGGAAGCGCGTGACCCGCAACGCGTTCAAGGGCGATTATAGTTGGGATATTTCGGCGCAGCAGTACATCGATATTTACGATAAAATCACGGCGCAAGCCGAGCCGGCACAATAATGGTCTGAACGGTTCGCTATTCCGGGCAACAGAAAAGGCAGCTTTCCCGGCGTATTTACGCCTCTAAGGAAAGCTGCCTTTTTATTTGTGTTAATCCTGTAAATGATCCTGCGAATGATTCTGCGAATGATCCCCGCCGTTTATTGATGAACGGTCGCCGACTCTTCTTTCACCGCATCGCCGGAATCCTTCCCGGAAGAAACAGACGTCTCCTGTTTCAAGCGGCGGGATAAAATGCGGAATCCATAAGGCTCAAGCGTGACATGCATCTTTCCGTTATCTGGCTTCACCGGTTCGCCGGTGAACGTATCCTTCCAATCTTCGGTTTCCATTGAATGGCTTAAGCTGCGGGCTTCGGGCGAGTTGTTCATCCAGATCGTAAAATGGATTTCCGCATCGACCCGCTCATAAATGATGCACGGATCATCCTTGCAAGCGTCGATAATGCGAAATTGGCCTCTGCGCAGTGCCGGGTTCTCCTTCCGCAGCGAAATCATTTTTTTGTAGAAATCAAGAAGCTCTTGGTCCTGCTTGGCAGGGTCCCATTCCATACATTTTCGGCAATCGGGGTCGCCCTCGCCGGTCAGTCCGATTTCGTCCCCATAGAAGATGCATGGCGTTCCCATGAACGTGAATAAAAAGGCAACGGTGAGCTTCAGCTTTCGCTTGTCTTCTCCCATACGGTTAAGCAGGCGCGGCGTATCATGGCTGCACAGAAGGTTGAAGATGACCTCATTGGTCTGCTGGGGGTAGCGCATAAGCAGAGAGCCGATTTTATTGCTGAAGGTATAGCTGTCCATTTCCCCGTTGAAAAAATCCAGAACGGTGCCGGAGAACGGATAATTCATAACCGAATCGAACTGGTCGCCAAGCAGCCACGGCAGCGAGTCGCTCCATACCTCGCCGACAATAAAGGCTTCCGGATTTGCTCTTTTGACAACGATCCGGAAATCATGCCAGAAATGGTGATCGATCTCGTCCGCCACGTCCAGCCGCCAGCCGTCCAGCTTGATTTCCTTAATCCAGTATTCCGCCACATCCAGTAGATACGATTTGACCTCCGGATTGGCGGTATTGAATTTGGGCATATTTTCATAAAAACCGAAGGTGTCATAGCTTGGAATGCCGTCCACAACCTGCACCGGATAAGAATTAATATGGAACCAATCGGCATATTTGGATTGTTTTCCGTTCTTCAGGACATCCTGAAAAGGAGGAAATTCCTTGCTGCAGTGGTTAAATACCGCATCAAGCATCACACGGATGCCTTTCTCATGGCAGAGGTCGACCAGAGCCTTCAGCTTCGCGTTGTCCCCGAAATGGGGATCGACCTTTTTATAATCAATAATGTCGTATTTATGGTTGGACGGCGAAACGAACAGCGGCGTGAAATAGATGGCGTTGACGCCAAGATCGGCCAGGTAGTCGATATGGTCCATAACGCCCTGAATATCGCCTCCGAAGAAGTTCTCCCGCTGTGGCGTGCCTCCCCAAGGCTCCGCTGTTTCGGGACTTAAGGCGGGGTCCCCGTTGGCGAAGCGCTCCGGCATAATCTGATAGAACACCGCATCCTTGGCCCATTCTGGAACTTTGAACAGGTCGATTTCATGAATATACTGGAACTCGAAATTTCCTCCCGGAGGCTGGGGCATTTCATTCATCGTGCCTTTTTCCGACAGATAAACCGTCTCACCGCTGGATTCGATCCGAAACAGATAGGACAACCGCTTAAATTTCGGCTGCGCGCAGGCTTCCCAATAATCGAATAATTCGTCAGAAGCAGCCTTTTTCATGGGGACTTCTTCAAACGTACGGTCCCAGGCGTATTTATCGCCGGTCATGACACAGATCGCTTCCGCATCATCCCGTTTCGTCCGCAGGCGCAGATGCACGGTTTCCTTATCATAGGCATATGCCCATTTGTCACGGGGTACATGATACAAAGCTTCTAACAGCATAGTCGCCCTCCTAATCTTTGATCGGGTTCTGATAAGGTTCGGAATCGGTGCCTAAGGTTAATACCCTTAAATTTAATGGATTGAACCAATTGATTTCAGGATTTTTCAGAAAATCAATCCGTTTTCGCAACCGGCTCAGCTTGAATACGGGTTACAAACGCCGTCCTGTTATTTTGCCAATTTATCTTCAAAAAAATCTTTGCATATTCATACGAGTTGAATTATAATAAGTCGGTCCGGGACAAGAAACAACTAACACACATCTGACACACAGATGGGCTGCAACGCCCGATGAGAGAACAGGGGAGATATACACAAATGAACAAATGGATCAAAATGTCTATGGGGATGCTGCTCGCGGCAAGCCTTCTTTCGGGCTGCGGCCAGGACAAGGCCAACACGGGTACTGATGCTAACGGAGGCAATACAGGTACGGCGGCGAAGAAAACGTTGACGCTGGGGACAAGCGCGGACTTTCCGCCGTATGAATTCCACAAGGTGATCGACGGCAAGGATACCATCGTCGGTTTTGACATCGACATTGCCAAAGACATCGCTGCAGATATGGGCGCCGAGCTGGTGATCAAGGATCTGCCGTTCGATTCGCTGCTCAACGAGCTGTCCAGCGGAAGAGTGGATATGGTCATTTCAGGACTCAGTCCGACACCGGAAAGAGCGAAGGCGGTGGATCTGTCCGATGTCTATTATAAAGCCGAACAGGCCGTTGTTGTCCGCGAAGCCGACAAGGATAAATTTAATACGATGGATACCTTGAAAGGTGCGAAGATCGGTATCCAGACCGGTTCCATTCAGGAAGACATCGCGAAAGGAATCGAGGGGGCGAAACTGACGTCGCTTGCCAAAATTTCCGATATCGTGCTTCAGCTTCAGTCCAACCGGGTCGACGCTTCCATTATGGAAGGTCCGGTAGCCAAGTCCTTTGTCAAGAACGTGAAGGGGCTGGTCATCACCGATGCCAAACCGGAAGTGGAAGACGACGGATACGTTATCGGGGTCAAGAAGGGCAACTCGGAGCTGCTGACTCAGATCAACAAGACGCTTGGCGAACTGAATTCCGCCGGAAAGATCGAAGAGTATGTAACCAAAGCATCCGAACTGGCGGAGAGCAAGTAAGGCTAAAGGTATACGGAATGTTGCGTTATCCTTAAAATCGAGAAAATGGCGGTGATCCGCCGTTTTCTATTTTTTTGTGACAAGGAGGTTTGAGAGCAGGATGAATTTGCTTAATATGGCGTATGAATACCGCAGCTTTTTTCTGACAGGACTGCAATACACGCTTCTTCTCGCGATAATCGGCGTCATCTGCGGCTTCGTGCTCGGGATCGTCGTTGCCCTGCTGCGGATGTCAAGCTTTAGAGTGCTTCGCTGGATCGCCGCCGCCTGGGTGGAATTTCTGCGCGGAACGCCAATGCTTGTGCAATTGTTTATCATTCACTACGGTCTGACTTCAATCGGTCTTGAGTTTACCGCGTTACAGTCGGGGGCAATTACTCTTACGATCAACAGCTCAGCCTATCTTGCCGAAATATTCCGGGCAGGTATTCAGGGCGTGGACCGGGGCCAGATGGAAGCATCGCGTTCGCTCGGGATGACGCATGCGATGACGATGCGCTATATTATTCTTCCGCAGGCGCTGAAGAACGTACTTCCGGCGATAGGCAACGAGTTCATCACCATAATCAAAGAATCGTCCATTGTCGGCATGATTGGAGCGACGGATCTGTTCTTCCAGGCCAGAACCATTACCACGATTACCTATGACGGGCTGACTCCTCTGCTGGTTATCGCTCTGATGTATTTTATACTTACATTTACATTATCCAAAGTGCTTGGCAGACTGGAAAGGAGATGGAATACCAGTGATCGCCGTTAAGAACTTGCAAAAAGCATTTGGAAAGCTGGAAATTCTGAAAGGCATCGATCTTGCGATTGAAAAAGGCGAAGTGGTCGTTGTGATCGGCCCCAGCGGTTCGGGAAAAAGCACCTTTTTGCGCTGCCTGAATCTGCTGGAGCAGCCGACAGGCGGCGAAATCTCCTTCGAGGGACAATCCATCACGGACCGAAAGCATAATATTAACGTAACGCGTGAAAAAATGGGCATGGTCTTCCAGCAGTTCAACCTGTTCCCGCACAAGACCGTGCTGCAGAACATTACGCTGGCTCCGGTTAAAGTCAAGAAGCAGTCTTCGGCCGAAGCGGAGAAAGTCGCGACTGATCTGCTGCGCACCGTTGGACTTGAAGACAAGAAGGATGCCTATCCGTCGCAGTTATCGGGCGGACAAAAGCAGCGGATCGCCATCGCCCGCGCATTGGCCATGCAGCCGCACGTCATGCTGTTCGACGAGCCGACCTCGGCGCTGGACCCCGAAATGGTCGGCGAAGTGCTTGAGGTGATGAAGAAGCTGGCCGAGCAGGGCATGACCATGGTCATCGTCACTCATGAGATGGGCTTTGCCCGCGAGGTGGGGGACCGGATTCTGTTCATGGACGGCGGGGTAATCGTGGAGCAGGGAACGCCTGCGGAAGTATTCGGCAGTCCAAAGCATGCCAGAACCCGTGATTTTCTGAGCAAGGTGTTGTAAAATCGCATATATCAAGCGGCCCGGAAGCAAGAAGCGCTTCCGGGCCGCTTTTTTCATTCGCCATTTCCGGATTACAATCGATTTCTTGGAGACGTTTAGAAAACCGTTCAACGTTTAAAATGTAAATATGCTGTCTAAACATGTATAATTATGCTCAGTAATGAGATAAAGGGGAACAAACAATGAACAACGACCTCAGCCGAACAGGTATTATCGATATCGGTTCCAACTCCATCAGACTTGTAATTTACGAAACGACCCCTGAAGGGGGCTACCGGATTATTAAGGAATGCAAATACTCTGCCCGGCTAAGTGAAAAGATTACTACCGAGAACAGGCTGGAGCGGGATGCGCTGGAGACCATCGTCCCGGTGCTTCTTCAATTTAAACAGGTATGCCGAGTGTTCGGCGCCCAGCGGATTCGCGCCGGGGCGACTGCGGCCATCCGGAATGCGTCCAACTCCGAAGAGATCGCAGAGTTTCTTTCCGAAGCGGCTTCACTGCCGATTGAGATTATCAGCGGACAGCAGGAAGCTTATTTCGGCTTTCTCGGCGTCATCAACGCCTTCGATGTAGAGGACGGATTTGTCATCGATATCGGCGGCGGCAGTACGGAGATTACCCAGTTTCAGAACCGGCGCTTCCGAAACAGCATTTCCTTTCCGTTCGGGGCGGTCAATACAAATGTGACGTTCGGCCATGGTGGCAACTGGAGCATGGAGCAGGTGCACAGGCTGGAAGCCTTCGTTCGTGAGCGTCTTGAGAGCTGTGAATGGCTTAAGTCCGGAAAAGGACTGCCTTTATTCGGTCTTGGCGGAACGCTGCGGACGCTTGGGAAAATCGACCAGAAGCGAAAGAGTTACTCGCTTCCTAATTCCCACGGATACACGCTGTCCACGGATACGGTCAAAAGATTTATGGAGACGCTGCCTGCGATGCCGTACGACAAGCGTAAAAATCTGGAGGGGCTGTCCAAAAGCCGGGCAGACATCATTGTATCGGGTCTGATTATTTTTCATACCGTGTATCAGTATGTAGGAGCCGGGCATGCGCTTATTAGCGGAGAAGGGCTTCGCGAAGGGATGCTGCACGATCTGCTTGAACCCGGGAATCCGGTCCGCGCCAGCGCGCTGGAATACAGTCTCGGCACCTTGCAGCAGCTGAACCAGGAAGCTTCCGCAGAGTTTTTATCCCAAGTCCACAAACATGCTCAAAAGCTGTTTACGACGCTCAACGGCGAAAGCGAAGAGAAAGAGATGGAAATGCTGATCTATGTATCGGTCATGCTTTACCGCCTCGGAGCCAATATCAACTATTACCAGTCCAAGCGGCACACCCGTTATTGGCTCATGAATTCGCCGATTCGCGGTCTGACTCACCGTCAGCTTGTCCTGTGCGCTATGATCGCTTCATACAGCACAAAAAGCCGGAAGCAGAAGCTGTCCGCAGAGCATAAGGACATTCTTCTGCCTTCCGACGAAGAGCGGATTCACAAGCTCGGTTCGCTTGTCCAGCTAAGCGCGGCGCTGGACACCGGGGAGACCGGAATCCAGCAGCAGCTCAAACCGCGGCTAAAGGGAGGAAGCCTGGAAATTGAGCTTCGGGTCAACGAACGGCCCCTGATGAAGCTGGAGGAAATCGACAATGCCCTCAAAGCGTTCAGGAATGCATGGGGTCTGAAGGTGAAGCTTGAGTATACTTCCAATTCTCAACATTCATAGCGGCGAACTGGCTCCGGTAAGGAGCCTTTTCGTCGTTCGGCCGTTCATAATTGCCGTTGGACTGAAGGAAGCTCGATTTCACGTTATCCCGAAGCGTCACTTCCAAAATGTGCACGATTTGCTCACGGGCCGTTTTGTCCTTGACCGGACACATTAATTCCACCCGGCGGGTCAGGTTGCGGGTCATCCAGTCCGCGCTGGACAGATAAACTTCGGGATCGCCGCCGTTTTCAAAATAGTAGATCCGGGAATGCTCCAGAAAGCGGTCGACGATGCTCCGGACCGTAATCCGTTCGCTCAGGCCCGGCACTCCGGGACGAAGACAGCAGACCCCGCGGACGATCAGATCAATGGAGACGCCGGCTTGATCCGCTTCGTACAGCTCGTCGATCACCTGCTGGTTGGACAAGGAGTTCATCTTGGCGATAATCCGCGCCGGACGTCCGGCGGCAGCATGCTCGCTCTCCCGCTTGATCAGTTTACTCAGCGTATGGCTCATGCGGCCCGGAGCGACGACGAAGGATTTCCAGTCATGGTTGGAGGAATATCCCGTGATCTGATTGAACAGCTCGGAGGCGTCCAGCCCCGCATCATCCCTCGAGGTGAACAGGCTGATATCGGTATAGACTTTGGCGGTGTTCTCGTTATAGTTCCCTGTCCCGATATGTACATAACGGCGCAGCTCGTTGCCCTCCTGGCGGACAATCAGCGTGATTTTGGCATGCGTTTTCAGACCGACCAGGCCATACACAACATGGCATCCCGCCTGCTCCAGCTTCCTTGCCCACGCAATATTGCGCTCTTCGTCAAACCTCGCCTTCAGCTCCACTACGACAGTCACCTGCTTGCCCGATTCGGCGGCGTGGGCGAGTGCGGTAATGAGCGGTGAGTTGCCGCTGACCCGGTACAGCGTCATCTTGATTGCCATAACCTGATCGTCCTCGGATGCCTGGGTAATGAAATCGATCATGGATTCGAATGATTCATAAGGATGGTAGGCAAGCACGTCGCGCTCCCGAAGCACCTCGAAGAAATCCTCAGTTTCATCGAATTCGGCTGGATAGACCGGTTCGATCGGCGGGTAGTTCAAGTAGCCGTAGCCCTTGAGGCTGCCGGAGAACTGACGCAAAAATCCAAGGTCCAGCGGTCCGTCGATCTCGTACACAAAATGCCCGATTTCAAACTCGGCCAGCAGCTGTTCCAGAGCATACGGATGAATGCCCTTCTGGACCTCCAGCCTTGCAGGCACGCCCCGGCGGCGTTTGCGCAGCTCTTTCTCAATCTCCTCGAGCAGATCCTCGGCGCCTTCTTCGTCAATCGAAAGGTCGGAGTTGCGCGTAAGGCGGAACTCATTTACCGCAACCGGATGATAGCCGCTGAACAGCGTTCCGATGTGGGCCCGAATGACATCCTCGATATAAACGAACTGCCGGCGTTTGCTGTTGGCGCGGTGCGGCAGCGGAATGCAGCGGGGCAGATTGGATGGGATTTGCAGAATGGCAAAATAGAACTCGTCCTCATCGGCATTTTCTTTCTTCAGAACGACCGCAAGGTAAATGAACAGACTGTGCACAAGCGGGAAGGGACGGCTCTGATCCACCGCCATCGGCGTCAGAATCGGGAAGATGATGTCACGGTAATACTCCTCCACCGCGGCTTCCTGGGCATGTGTCAAATCCTCGTAGTCGACCAGAATGATGCCTTCCTTGTTCAGACTCCGGGAGATGTCCCTGAAGGTGCGGTACTGATCGTAGACGATCTTTCCGACGCGCTTGTAAAGACGTTTATGAAGGCCGGAGGGCGTGTAACCGGTAAAATCTTTTTTCGTATAGCCCGCGCGAATCTGATCCTGAATGCCCGCTACCCGCACACTGATGAATTCATCCAGGTTGCTTGTGACGATGCCAAGAAATTTAGCCCGTTCGAGCAGAGGATTGTCCGGATCCTGAGCCTCCTGAAGGACGCGGCGGTTAAACTCGATCCAGCTGAGATCCCGGTTCAGATAGGCGGATGGATTGGTGTGGTTGTTTTTCTTATGCTCTTCGTTCATGACTCCTCCAAATTTATAACCTATGGGTCGATTCTAGCGGTATCTCTTAATTATTCTATCATATCTTTTTTATTTTACCTTTTTCGACAGCTACAATTGTTAACGCAGTGTAAAATATTCCATGTCTGCCAGTGTAAAATAACAAGTTTGTCATCGGAATATGGTTTACATAATAAATAATATGTAACCTATAGTGAGGCTTCTCCTTGTATCGGGCTGTAAATAATTTCAGAATGGTAACAATTACAAATGAAAAGGTTACAAAGTTGTGATATATTCAAAACTGTCGGGTAGCAGCTTAGAGAAATTTTTACATACTTCATTAGGAAAATACATAACCCGAGAATACGTATAGTCGCAAGAGAAGGAGGCCGCAATGAAATTCAGACTGTCACCGTTTAAGTCCGCCGCCGTCATTTTGAGCCTTGGAGCCCTGTTAGTGGCCGCGCCGGCGCATGCCCAAACCATTCACATTGCCGGAGATAAAACTACGTTCTATACAGTAGCCAAAAAATATGGCGTAGGGATCAGCGAATTAGTGAAAGCGAACCCTAAAGTGAACCCGCTTAATGTGTTTCCCGGCTTAAGGCTGGTTGTTCCTGTGAAGGACAACCCTGCCGCTTCTGCGAAGTTGAAGGCTTTGAGCCCGGAACAGCCGGCGCTGCTGGCTGCATCATCAAGCCCCAAGACGGTGGAAGCCTGGGGTAAAACGTTCAGCTATGAGAAAACGCTGCAGGTGAAAGCAACGGCCTATTCCTCGGCCGCAAGCGAGAACGGGAAATGGGGGGCTGTCGATTATTTTGGCAATCCGCTGAAGCTGGGCACCATTGCCGTCGATCCGGATGTCATTCCGCTTGGAACAAAGGTGCTGGTAACGGGATATTCCCATCCTGGACTTCCCAAAGAGGCATTTGTCGCAACCGCCTCCGATAAAGGGAGCGCGATTCAGGGCAAGCGGATCGACATTTTTATTCCCGGAAGCCAGAGCTTTGTCTCCGAATTCGGGTTTCAAAATGTGCAGTTGTACGTCATTAAGTAGTTGTCTTATGAAACGAAGCCAGGCTTAAGTCTGGTTCGTTTCTTTTTTTTGCAGCATGCAGGGTTGGATGTGGGACTTCTACTTCTTCTCCGGCACCTTGAGCATCTCCGGAACGGTAACAAAGGTGTATCCTTTTAGACGCAGCGCCTGGATGATTTCGGGAAGCGCCTCGATGGTGCCTCTCAAATTGCTGCCTACGCCTCCCCCGCCATGCTGAAGAATGATGGAGCCTCTCCCGGCATGAGACAAAATATTGCGCTTCACCTGTTCCTTGGACAGTCCTTTCCAGTCCTGTGAATCAACGTTCCAATTAACCAGTTTGTATCCATGCACCTCCGCCCACTTCAGCTGCTGTTCGTTTATGTCGCCATAGGGAGGACGGATCAGCCTCGGGCGGAATCCCGCAATCCTGTTAATAATATTTTCCGTTCGTATGATTTGGGATCTGAACTTCTGGATGCCCAGCTTGCTGAATTGGGGATGGTTGTAGGAGTGGTTGCCGACACTGTGGCCTTCTCTGACGATGCGTTTGACGAGGAAGGGATGCTTCGCCGCCCGGTTTCCTACTATAAAAAAAGTGGCTTTCACCCGGTATCTCCGGAGAATATCCAAAATTTGCGGTGTGAATCTCGGGTCGGGGACATCGTCAAACGTAAGGGCGATCGTTTTGATCCTTGGCCCGTTCGTCTTGATCACATCGGGATACTTTCGGATCAACTGGCCGAGGGACATCGGCGCGGCGGCGGGTACGGCGGCGGACTTACGGTCTTCGCTGAGAATGCTCCCTGCCGGAGCGCTCTCTGTTTTTCCAGCAGCGCAAGCAGGAGAAGAGCTTGCTGTCGATGTGACCGGGCAAGCCTTGTTGTTAACGGCTTCGCTTTTTGGAAGCTCCGCAGCAGTTGTCTTCGTCTGATGGTTATCTGAAACAGGTGAACAGCCCAGAACACAGCTGATGAATATACAAATGAGGCCCAAAGCAATCCATTTGGCAAAACGGATATGAAACATCTTTTGCGCTCCTTTCATCTAACGGCGTCATTATGTTGTTATTCCTCAATCGGGGGAAAAACATGCGGAGAAGGTTATTTCTCCCGATATTTCGAGCAGCTTCCTTTACGTGTATACTTGAAGTACGGAAGATTAGAATTTGAATAAATAAACATAAAAAGTGTGAAGAATATCACAGATTTTAAACTTCTTCTCAGGCATGTTTAATAAGATAAAATTTGAAGGAGCTTGATATCGTGGGGACGGTTATAAGTAATGAGCGGCTGGCGGATAATGTCTACCATCTCCGGGTGGGCGGAGGATATGGCGGGGAAATGGGACAATTCTACATGCTGCGGGCATGGGGGGCGTATCCGGTGCTGTCCAGACCGCTGAGCATACATCAGGTTAATGAAGAAAGCATCGATTTTCTATATCACGTTGTGGGTGAGGGAACCGAGCTGTTCGCGCAGCTGACTCCAGGAGATTCGATTGGGCTCGAGGGGCCGTTCGGCAGCGGCTTTCCCGCCGTCACCGGACGGGTTGCGCTGATTGGAGGCGGCATTGGCATCGCGCCGCTGCTGTACTGTGCGCGGGAGATTCCGGGCAGCGACGTATATCTCGGCTTCAGCCGCGAGCCTTACCGGACGGAAGAGTTCCGCCCCTACGCCGCTAAGCTGACGGTTGATGTTGGCGGCCTTATTCTGGACAATGTTGATTTTTCGGAGTATGACCATATCTTCGTGTGCGGACCGCATCCGATGCTGAAAGCGGCCCAGCTCAAAGGCATCGCCGCGGCAACCGCGGGAAGCCCGGTCAATGTGTATTTGTCGCTTGAGAACCGCATGGCCTGCGGCATCGGAGCCTGTCTCGTGTGCAGCGTATCCTGCAAGGACGGTCAACGGAAGGCCTGTGCGGACGGTCCGGTATTTTTGGCCGAGGAGGTAGTGTTCCATGATTAGAAACGATGAGCCGATGGCTTTGAATACACAGCTTGATTTGAGCGCCAATATTGCCGGTGTCGCATTTAAGAATCCGATCGTCATGGCGTCCGGCACCTTCGGGTTCGGCAAGGAATATGCGAAATACTATGATGTGAACGAGCTTGGGGGCATTTCCGGCAAAGGGCTGACGCTCAATCCCAAAGCGGGCAATCAGGGAACGCGGGTCTATGAGACACCATCAGGAATGCTCAACAGTGTGGGTCTGGAGAATCCTGGGATTCCTTCGTTTTTGGAAAAAGAATGTGCGTACTGGGAGACGCTGGACACTGCCCGGATCGTCAATCTCGGAGGGAACACGTTCGAGGATTACGTCACGGGAGCGGAACTGATTCAGCAGGACGCCGACCGGCGCAGCGCAGGCGGCCGCAAAGCGGTCGACATGATCGAGCTGAACATTTCCTGTCCGAACGTAAAAGAGGGCGGGATTGCCTTCGGCATCCGGACATGCGACGCGCGCGAGCTGGTGCGGGCTGTCCGGCAGGCGACAAGCCTGCCTTTGTCTGTCAAGCTGTCCCCGAACGCGGAGGATATTGCAAGTATGGCTCTGATGTGCCAGGAAGAAGGAGCCGACGCCGTGTCGCTGATTAATACGATCTCGGGAATGAAGATCGACGTCCGCCGCCGGCGCAGCGTGTTCAATAATCTGTATGCAGGGCTGTCAGGCCCGGCCATTAAACCGATTGCGCTCAGAATGGTGCACCAGGTTGCCAAGAGAGTGAATATACCGATCATCGGTATGGGCGGCATCTCGTCCGCGACGGATATTATCGAATTTATTATGGCGGGAGCGACAGTAATTCAGGTCGGGACCTACAATTTTATGAATTTGCGGGCGGGCCGGGACTTGCTTCTAGACCTGCGGCAGTTTATGATCGAAGAAAATATCAAGTCTTTGGATGAAATCCGGGGCATTATTTAACAAGAGGTTTATATATTAGGGAGGGAATCCTTGTGCCTTTGGAAGCCTTTGATCGAGGCGATATCACGTTGTCCGAAACGGTGGTGGGACAAGATATTTTGCTGCTGATTACGGGTGGAGTCCGGCATATTGGCGCCGCGAGCACCGCCTACATAGGAGAGAACGGTCCCGCAGCGGCGACTTCGGCCGTTCCCGGGCATAAGGAGCATACGATCAGTGAATCGGTCGCCATCAAAGTTGCCGAAGCGCTGCAAAGAACGGTTACGGTTGTCATGGGAATTCATTACGATGATCTGTCCAAGGCGCAAATCGCGCAGGTGGTGGAGATTGTAGAGCGCAAGGTGGAGGAATATTTGGCCGGCAAAAAATGAAACGCGCCGCCGCATTGCTGCGTACAACATATCATCAGGATAAAAACCATCTTTTGGAGGAATGAACCATGTCGATTTTTAAAAGATTGCGTGATTTAACAATGTCCAATATCAATGCAATCATTGATAAAGCCGAGGACCCGATCAAGATGACCGACCAATATATCCGGGACATGACCGAGGATCTGGAGGACGCAGAGAAAGCGGTGGCCGCCCAGATCGCCATCGAGAAGAAATTCAAGCAGTTGTACGAGGAACAGGAAGCGCTGGTGAACAAGCGCACCCAGCAAGCCCACACCGCTGCGCAGGCCGGTAACGTTGACCTGGCCCGCCGCGCGCTGGAAGAGAAGAAGACGGCCGAAGGCAAGCTGACGGAATACAAGGCCAGCTACGATCAGAACAAGGCTTCCGCGGACAATCTCCGCGGCAAGCTGGAAGAGATGCGCAAGCAGCTGAATCAGATGAAGAGCAAGCGCGAGACGCTGGTTGCCCGCTACAACGCGGCGAAGGCACAGACTGAAATCAACAAGGCGATGAGCGGCTTCAGCTCCGATACGGCGGCAGCCGGACTGAAACGGATGGAAGAGAAGATGCTTCAGGCCGAAGCTCAGGCGGAAGCGAGCAACGAGCTGGCTGGCAGCAACAAATCGCTGGATGACGAGTTTGAGAAGCTGGGCAAGGATCAGGCGATCGAAGACGAGCTGGCCGCTTTGCTGAAGCAGTACGAGAAGCAATAACGCTACTCCCGCACATGTTTAGCAGACCGGGATATGCAGGCGGAAGGAGAGACGGCGGCGCCGTTTCTCCTTCGTTTTGCACGGACGAGTTAAAGACAGGGAGGATCAAGGATGGGCATTTGGAAGCGTATCGGCAATTTGTTCGCCAAGGACGAACCGCCCCGGAAGGAGAAGAGCATACTGCAGCTTGCGCCCGGGGATATTTGCGAGGTGTCTCTGGTCACCTATGAGGTGACGGGCCGCGTAAGCAACTTCGGACGGAACGCGGCGCTCCTTACTCTTCGCGACGGCGCGGCGCTCGCCTATTTGCATATCGAGCAGAGGGAAGAACTGAGATATGTATTGTACAAGGCGATTGACGGCCGTCTGGATAGCCTGGCGGAGATTCCCGCCACGATGGAACTTGATGATAATGTGTTCTATTTGGAAGAAGAGTATGAAGGCCATGTATCCGTTGCCGGGCAAACGCCGTTTATGAACGCGGGCGACCAGCATGTCTGGCAGTATCAGTCCGATGACGGCCTGCCACTGCGCATTGAATGGCAGAACGGACGTTTTATGCTGTATGAGGGCGAGAAGATCATTCCCGGCGATGTGAGAGTGATCCGGGCCTCATAAGGTGAAGGGATGAATTCCATAGTAAGGTTAAGCAGGGGGCCGCAGTGGCTTGCCTGCTTTTTTCAAAATACAAGAATTTATAAGTTTCACGCTTATAAAAGACCTTGTATTTCTACGAGAAACGCACTTGCGTCTTGAAAGACGACGTCAGGCGTTTCTTCTTGTATAATCGGTAACCGCGCTGACGCTAGGGAAATTGGGTATGTCTGTCTGCGGTATGCTACAATAAAACGTGCCAGAAAATAGCAGGAGAAATGTCTGCCATTATTCCGAAGCCGGAAGGCCAGAGTTAGCTGGAATTTTGTAAGGGTGATCGTTACATATATAGACAAGCAGGTAAAGGAGGAATAATCGATGACAATACAGGAAGCATCGGACAGTAAATTTGGGCGAAAGGCGATTCAGGTTGGGGAAGCGCAAGTAAGAATCTTGAAATACGCTGCGGCGATGGAGAGCGAGACCGTGCCGCTAGAGCAGTCGATGGGCCGTTATTTGGCTGAGTCCGTAACGGCGCCGCATCCATTTCCGGCGTTCAGACGCTCGGGAATGGACGGGTATGCCGTGGTAGCCGCGGATACAGAGAACTGCCGGGAAGGAGAGTCGGTGTGGCTGAAAGTCGTCGACAACATTCCCTGCGGCGCGGTGCCTTCGGAGAGGATCGTATCCGGGACGGCGGCGCGGATAATGACCGGCGCCCAGGTGCCCGAAGGTGCCGACGCCGTCTTGATGCTTGAGGTGACGGAAACGCGTGAGCTAGACGGCATTCCCTATGTTGGTGTCCGTAAGCCGATACCAGGGGGACGCAATATAACGCCGATTGGCCATGAGCTCAAGCAGGGCGAGCATGTTCTTGCAGCCGGGCACCAAATCGCGGCGGGGGATATCGCCGTGCTGGCGGCGTTCGGTGTGCATGCCGTGCCGGTCGTCCGCAGGCCCAAGGTGGGCATCTTCGCCACGGGGAGCGAGCTGCTGGATGTGAAAGAGCCGCTTCAGCCCGGCAAGATCCGCAACAGTAACTCCCCAATGCTTGAAGCGCTGGTGAGGGAGGCGGGCGGAGTGCCGGTGATGCTAGGTGCAATCGCCGATGAGATTGAACTTGCCAGAAGCAAAGTGCAGGCTGCTCTGGAGAATTACGACCTCGTCATCACGACCGGCGGAGTATCGGTCGGCGATTACGATATCATGGGAGACCTTGTGCGCGAAGAAGCGGGCGACATGCTGTTCAACAAAGTCGCGATGCGCCCCGGCAGCGTAACGACGGCTGCGGTTCGCGGAGGCAAGCTGCTGCTTGCGCTCTCCGGCAATCCGGGCGCCTGCTTTGTCGGCTTCCAACTGTTCGCGCGTCCGGCCATCGTTTCCATGCAGGGCGCGTCCGAGCCTTTCTTGCCGGAATGGACGGTTGTGCTGGGCAAGGACTATCCCAAGGTGAACAACTATACCCGCTTTGTGCGTGCCCGCCTTGAGGTGCACGACGGCAGCGTTTATGCCTTTCCCGCGGGAATCGACGAGTCGTCCGTGATGGTTACGATTAAGGACAGCGATTGCCTGATCATCGTGCCGCCCGAAGAACGCGGGCTGCCCGCCGGTTCGAAGGTTCGGGCGATGATTCTGCCATGAGCCGGCGGTTCATGGGCAGGAGATCGGATTCCGCCCGGGTATTCCGCCGTTATGGCAGCCGGTTCAGGGGGGCGTCAGCGGTGGCGGCTTGGACAGGGTCTGGCACGAACGCGGACGCTCCCGGCGGCCAGTATGGTAGAGGGTGGGCATCCCATCGGCCGGCGGTTTGCCAGTTCGTCGGCTACAAGAATAGCGGCAAAACAACGCTGATTTGCGAATTGATTCCGCGGCTTCGGGCCAAAGGCTGCAGCGTTGCCGTCATTAAGCACGATGCCCATGAATTTGAGGCAGACCGTCCGGGAACAGATACGTGGAAGCAGCGGAAAGCGGGCGCCGAAGCAGTCGCCATCACCGGGGCGGAGCAGTCTTTTATTCTCGAATCCCGCGGCAGGGAGCTGGAGGATTTGATCGAGACTTTTAGCCGGTACGATTATGTGCTTGTGGAAGGCTTCAAGGAGGAGAAGTATCCCAAGCTCGTGCTTGTGCGGGATGAAGCGGGTCTGGAGCTGGCCGAAAGATTAACGGAAGTGGCGGCGGTTGCGATTTGGGGCGATGGGGCTGAGGCCTTACCGGAACGTTTGCCCTTGGGGCAGCGTCGTTTTGGAATAAACGATACGGATGAAATCGCCGACTATTTGTGGCGGGAACGGTCCTTTTTTCAACATTTCAACATATGAAAAATTCACAACAATAAGCAGCCACTTCTTTGCCGCCACAAGATAACACTGAACCAGGCAACAAAAAAATGTCCTCTCTGCGAGGACATTTTAATAGGGATGTCTTTTAAAAGGTGGACATTGCACAAAGTAACCCCCCCGGATGGGTTTTTCAATATATGGACAATGGTAAGCTGATTAACTCTATATGTTGAAGAAATTCGGCTTGAAAGACGCAACATCGCACATATGCCGGTTTTGCCGGAGTGTCCACTATTTAAAAGACATTATTAAGGATTTTGTATCTGTCAAAAGGACAGATCACCTTGTATCAGGTTTTATCTGGGCCGGAACAAAATGTTTACGCCGATTGCCTAAGCAGAGCGGGAAACAGAAATGTACCTAACAAGCATGCCATCAATCAACCAATGCAAAGCTGCTGCGCCACTCAAGACTCCAGCCGCCGCTCGATCGCTTCGGACATCGTCTTGTCGGTCAGGTGTGCGTACACCTCGGTTGTCTCGGTGGAGGCGTGGCCGAGCTGCTCTTTGGTCTTGTAAATATCATTCTGCAAATAATAGTCGGTTGCGAAGGAGTGCCGCAGCTTATGGACGGTTAAGTAAGGCTTGCCGAACCGCTTGGCGTACTTGATAATCATCACCTGTATGGCGCGTTTCGTCATCCGTTTGCTTTCCGGGCTGCCGTTGGGTTTAGCCACGAACAGGGCTTTTTCCTTCTTGGGCGTGTTGTACCGGGAATGACGCAGGCTCAGATACTGCTGCAATTCATCCTTGGCCTGTTCCCGAAAATAAACCGGAGTCTTGAACGTCTCGTCGTTCTGGCCTTTGCGGTAAACATACAGCAGCTTATTGCCGAGATCAAGGTCATCGACGTTCAGATTGACGATTTCCGATACGCGGAGCCCCGAGTTCAGGATGAGGCTGGCGATGCAGGCATCCCGCTCCCGGTTCAGCATAAACGCATAATGGGCCTGCTTATTGCCTTCCACGTCCCGCCCGTAGCCCTCCAGGATATAGCCGACGAATTCGAGGAGTTCATCCTCTTCGAGTATTTTGCCTTTCAGCTTGGCCGCGGTATCTTTTGGCTTATGGATTCTTTTGATCTCCACCTTGGCCATAACGTTGCGCTTCAGCAAGGGATAGAAATTCTCGTCCTCGGCAATTTGGCTGAGGTAATGGAACAGGGAGCGGAGGGCGGACAGCTTGCGGGAAACGGTAATTTTGGAATTCGTGTCCTCCGTCCGTGTAGTCAAGTACAGCCGGTAGCTGGTAACGCTGTCCATATGCAAGGTCTCCAGCTCCAGCAGCGTAACCCCGGCGTTGGTGTCGGCCTGTGACAGCCCTTCCGCGCGCAGCCAACCGAAAAACGATTCATAATCCCGCACGTACTCCAGCAGGGTGGAAGGAGAAAGGTCCGGCAGCTTGTAATCGATGAACTGCTGAACGAACCAGGGCATCTGCGGCAGCTTCAGCTCCAGCTTTTTTCGGTCGCTAATCTTCTGTAAGCTCATGAGTTCACCTATTTTCAGAGATTGTTCTGTGTATGCTCTATTTTAACATGTTCGGACTGGATTTACTTTCCTCGCTCCGCCTTGCTAACGGGAGGTTCAAAGTTATATCATGTGAAGGAATAGAAAAAAGAGACAAGCAGAGGTGACCCCTTTGGAACTTGGACTTGAGCTGGTGCCCGCCGAGCGGAAGCAGATTATCAGCAGACTCATGCAGTTCTATCTATACGACTTCACCCGTTACCTGGATCTCGATGTGGATCGTGACGGCGCGTTTCCCGCCTATCCGGGTCTTGAAGCTTACTGGAACAGCGGCCACAATAAATATCCCTATCTGATCACCTGTGACAACCGTCCGGCCGGATTTGCGCTCGTTGACAGGCTTCTGCGGAGCAGCGAAGGACAGTATTATATGACGGAGTTTTTTGTGATGCAAAAATATCGCCGCTCCGGCGTCGGAAAGTGGGCGGCTCACCGGCTGTTCGACATGTTCCCCGGCGACTGGAAAGTTTCCCAGATCCGGGCCAACGAGCCTGCCCGCAGCTTCTGGCACCGGGTAATCGGTGAATACACGAAGGGCTCGTTTAAGGAAAAGTTCAATCCGCAGCAGGGCAATCCAAGCCAGTATTTCAGCACGCTGAACGCCGGCAAGGTCAATAAATAACATAGACAGGAGCGGATCATCATGTATTTACCTTCTTTCAGACTGGATGGCAAAAAAGCGCTTGTTACCGGAGCCGGAAAGGGCATCGGCCGCGCGCTGGCCATCGGGCTGGCCGAGGCCGGCTGCGATGTGGCGCTGCTCTCCCGGACGATTACCGATCTGGAGGAAACCGCGGCGCTGATTTCGGAGCATACTTCCGCCAAAAGCTACTGTTACCCGGCGGACGTTACCCAGCGCGAACAGATGGAGGAAGCCTTCGGACGGGCCGCGGCCGACCTGGGCGGGCTGGATCTGCTCGTCAATAATGCGGGCATGAATATCCGTACACCCGCGCTTGAAGTGACCGATGTGGAGTGGGAGGCGATTATGGCCACCAATCTGAAATCAGCGTTCATCGGCTCGCAGCTGGCGGCGGGACTGATGAAAGAGCAGGGCGGCGGAAGCATCATCAACATTTCGTCGGTTGGCGGCCATACGGCGCTGCGGACAGGCGTAGTCTACGGGGCAACCAAAGCGGCCATGATCCAAATGACCAAAAATCTCGCGCTGGAATGGGCCCAGTACGGCATCCGCGTCAACGCGGTAGGGCCCTGGTATTTCCGCACCCCGCTCACCGAAAAGGTGCTGGCGGACGAGCAGTACTTAAAGCGGATTCTGGACCGTACGCCTCTCGGGCGAATCGGCAACTTGGAGGAACTGGTCGGTCCGGTCGTTTTTCTGGCCTCCGACGCGGCTCATTACATGACGGGCCAGACGCTGATCGTGGATGGCGGCATGAGCATTTTCGGATTTTAATAGTCAGGCAAAGGCAATCCGGCAGAACCGGGTTGCTTTTTTTATTGCAGCTGCATGATATTCCGTCTGTTTTTATGGGCAAAAGCTCATTGACAATAGTTGGAACGGACTCTATAATCAACAGTGTTTAATACATTGAACAGTGTTCAAAGTTGGGGTTGAAGGGAGTTACGGCCATAATGAAAAGGCATGAGCGGCAGGAACGGGAGCGGGATGAAAGGCGGAAGGCCATTTTGGATGCGGCGGGCCAAATTGCGTCTGAAGAAGGATTGGAGCGCCTGTCTATTCGGAAGATTGCAGAGCGGATCGAATATTCGCCCGGCATTATTTATCACTATTTTTCGGGCAAAGAAGCGATTGTCGAGCAGCTCCTTCAGCAAGATTATCAGCAGTTTGTCTCGGATCTGAGAGCAGAAGGCGCCAAAGAGACACGCCCCGAACGTGTATTTGAGCAGACGATGCGCCATTTCATTGAGACCTCGCTTGCGGACGGTTCCCGTTACCGGAACATTATGCTGAATGAATCTCCTTCCGTGCTGTCCCAGACCGCGGTGCTGTTTCGCGGAGCCTCGGAGCAGAGGGCCGCGATCGGCATGCTGTGCGGGATTTTGCGGGATTTTGAGAACATGCGGGATAAAGAGGACAGCGAGATCGAACGGACCGCCCAGATTATCTGGAGCGCCGCGTTTGGCCTCATACTTAGACTGACGGTGGAGAAGGAGATACCGGCCGAACAAAAGGAGAAGCTGATCGACACATATATTGCACTGATGCTGGCTGCCGCTAAGGACTTGCCCGGAGGATCAAGCCAATGACAGAAGGAAGATGCGGGATGAAGAACATGAAAGGGGTTACCCTGTTGTCGGTCCTGATTATTCTGCTTGCGGCGATCGCTGCGGGAGCCGGGCTGCTGACCGGGGGAGGTCCGGGTGAACATGCTTTTAGGTCGGTTCGCGGCGAGTCCGTAACCCTGTACGGCCAAGGATTGTATAAGAACGAATCGGTATCGATGGCTGCGCAGGCAATAGGCCAGGATTTGGTTACCTTGGTGCTTGGCGTGCCGCTGCTGTGCGTTTCGCTTTGGATGGCCCTTAAGGGAAGAAGAAACGGACATTTGCTGCTTACGGGAACGCTCGGCTATTTTTTGTATACGTACGCGTCTTACACTTTTTTATCCATGTATAATCCGCTGTTTCTCATGTACACGATTCTTTTCTCGGCGAGCTTGTTTGCCTTTATCTTCACCTTGAATGCTCTGCAAAAAGATCGGGACCGCCTGTTCAAAGACACGCTTCCTGTCAGGAGAATCGGCATTTTCTTGCTGTTTATCGGCAGTTCAATCTTCATGCTGTGGCTTGGCAAAATCCTGCGTCCCGATCCCGTTAGCGGCGCGCCGGTGGGCCTTGAGCATTACAGCACTCTGGTTATCCAGGCGATGGACCTCGGTGTCGTTGTTCCGCTGAGCATAGCAGCAGGCATACTGGTTCTTCGCAGGCGGACAATCGGATTTTTGCTGGCGTCCGTAATGATTGTAAAAGGAATATCGCTCCTTACGGCGATCTCCGCCATGCTGGGCATGATGCTGTATGAAGGCGTGAACGTATCCCTGGCGGAACTTGTTCTGTTTCCGTGCTTTACAATGTGGGCTTTGTACAACTTTGTGCTGCTGTTGAAACATACGCGGCAACCGGCATAATGGATGTTTATTCTGGCAAAGCGGGGGAGAAAAATGAAGACGTTGATTTTGTTCACGACGAGGCACGGCTGCACGACTAAGGCGGCGGGCTTGCTGCAAGCCCGGATGGGGCAAGGGACGGACGCGGTAAATCTGATGACGGATTCGGTTCCTGAGCTATCGGAGTATGAAACGGTTATTTTGGGCGGATCGATCTATTATGGCGGAATTCAGAAGCAGATGACCGAATTTATCAACAAAGAGCAGTCCCGGCTCGCCTCCAAAAAAATTGGTCTGTTCATCTGCGCAGCCGAACCGGAAGAGAAAGCGCGTAAGGAACTGGAGGGAGCGTTTCCGGACGTTTTGCGGACCCGGGCGGCCGCTGCGGACGTCTTCGGAGATGAACTGGATTACAGCAAGCTGTCGCTGCCGGAGAGGCTTATTTTTCGGGCGGTAAAAGGCAAAAGCAAGAAGGGAAAGGGCTTGTCCCTGGAAAAAATCGACCGGTTTGCGGCAAAAATGCTGATGTAAATGTCAGAAGAAAATAAAGTAATAGGCTGATGACGCTTCATTAAGCTCTAACGGGCAGGATAGTGAAATAACAGGAATCAAGCGAAGGAGCATGGCGGAGCTTCGCAAGGCTTCAGCTTAAACGGGACGGCGCAGGTTGTAGTTAAATTACGATTGTGATAAACTGTACGTAATTTTGATGACGGGAGTTGAACGAATACATGTAGAACTTTCTTGCTGCGAGATCACGAAAAGAACGGACTCAGCTATCGGCTGTGGTTGGTTTATTTCGTCTCTGCAAGAAAGGTCTGCATTTTGTTTGCGCTCCCTATCCGGACAGTCATCCGGCCCCTTGGAATGGGGCCGGATTTCCTCGTATGGATCAGAGCCGCAAGAAAGCACCTTTCTTGCGGCTCTTTTTATTTCCATACGAAAGGATGATCGCCATGCCCGCGATACAGGTATCCAATCTTACTTTTGCCTATCCAGGTAGCTATGACCTTATATTCGAAAATGTTCATTTTCAAATCGATACAGACTGGAAGCTGGGGTTTACAGGGCGAAACGGTCGAGGGAAAACGACGTTCCTTAACCTGCTGCAGGGGAAATACGAATACAGCGGCACGATCTCCGCACCGGTTGCTTTTGATTATTTTCCGTTTCCCGTCGAACATCCGGAATATTTGACCGTCGACGTCATCGAAGAGATCGTGCCAGGCTATGAGCGCTGGAAGTTGATGCGCGAACTGAACCTGCTTAAGGTTTCGGAAGACGTGTTGTACCGGCCATTCGAATCGCTGTCCCAAGGCGAGCAGACGAAGGTACTGCTGGCCGTGCTGTTCATCCAGGACAATCGATTTCTGCTCATTGATGAGCCGACCAATCATCTCGACTTTCACGCACGAAAGCTTGTTGGCGATTATCTGAATACGAAACGCGGTTTTATTCTTGTTTCACACGATCGGGCATTTCTCGACCGCTGCGTCGATCATATTCTATCGATCAACAAAACGAATATCGAAATCCAAAAAGGCAGCTTCTCCAGCTGGTGGACGAACAAAACTCGCCAGGACACGTTCGAATTGGCACAAAACGAAAAGTTGTACAAAGACATACAGCGTTTATCGACTTCTGTCAAACGCACGAGCGGCTGGTCTCACGAGATCGAAAAATCGAAAAACGGCACACGAAACTCCGGCTCCAAGCTGGACAAGGGATACGTCGGTCACAAAGCAGCAAAAATGATGAAACGCGCGAAATCCATCGAGCAGCGGCAAACCGCCGCTGTAGAGGAGAAGTCGAAACTGCTCCGAAATATCGAACAGTCAGAAAGCCTTGTGATTTCTCAGCTCGCATATCCCAAATCCGAACTGGTCGTGCTGGATCACGTCACGATTTACTACGGGGAAAGACCGGTTTGCGAGAACGTTCGTTTGACGATCGAACAAGGGGATCGGATCGCAATTTCAGGTCCAAACGGTTCGGGCAAGTCTAGCTTGCTTCGCCTGCTCAACGGCGAGGCGCTTCACTATACAGGCACGTTTCGGCTGGAGCCGCAGCTTCGCGTTTCCTATGTATCCCAGAGTACCTCTCATCTGCGAGGATCACTTTCCGATTATGCAGCAGAGCACGGAATCGACGAAAGCTTATTTAAGGCCCTGTTGCGTAAACTTGATTTCGCGCGCATCCAGTTTGAGAAGGATATGTCGGCGTTTAGCGGCGGGCAGAAGAAGAAGGTTCTGATCGCGAGAAGCCTATGCGAAGAGGCTCATCTGCATATTTGGGACGAACCGCTCAACTTTGTCGACGTGATTTCCCGGATGCAGATTGAAGAGCTGCTGCTTGAGTACGCGCCGACCATTGTGTTCGTGGAGCATGATCGGGAATTTCACGACCGTGTCGCCACGAAAACGATTGAACTCGGTGGGGGTTAGATTTATGCAAAGTGACTAGGAGTTAAACATGATTTCAACGGCAGAAAGCTTTACAAACAACTTTTATGAAAAGGGGGAAGATTGAATTAACGGGAAACGATAGCGCTTCGACGGAACTCACCCAACAAATTGGGCAGACGCATGGGGAATTTCATCGTTATGGCTCCCTTTATAAAGTATACTCATGCTGGCAATGGACAACGCTTAAGGATAAATAAATATTTTCTTACGCGGGAGGTCATCGCTTCTTGAAATTTGAACTTGGACGTTGCTTGCTGAATGAACGATTGATGGAATCCGGAAAGTCAGCGGAATGGCTGGCAAAAGACTTGCTTTTTAAACCCGAACGAGTTTACGACTTTATTGAAGACAAAAGAGTGATGCCACTCAAAATTGCCATATCGATCGCCGATTCCATCGGTTGTGATGTTCGTGCCTTGTATGAATTAATTCCGAACGAATATGAAGTAAAGGGAGATTAACGGAATATGTGGCAGGTGGCATTAATGCTACAAATGTGATCCATTAAGCTTACGGGCAGTATAGTTCCAGTATGTGGTATTATAAAGGGTGCTGCAATGGTATTAAAAATGCGAATCATCTCTTTAACAATCTAAAGGAGCTCTTGTAATGAAAGTTGTGAACGCTACAAAGGATGATCTGAACGAATGGTTGGAATTAGCTTCTGAAGTCGAAAACCTCTTTGGTCCAATGGTAAGTGATCCAAAATTTATTCAGGCTATAGTGAAAAATATTAATCAATGTAGCGCATTTTGTGTGAGGGAAAACGATGGATTGCCAGGATCACGCTTACTGGGCGGAGTTTTATTTTCGTCAGCAGGTGCCCCAAGCTACAAGATTGGATGGTTAGTGGTTTCATCCCGAGCAAGAAACAAAGGTATAGCAACGGAACTACTGCGACATATATTGAAACTTGTTGAAGTCCCAGCAGAAGTATCAGTTACTACATTTGGTGATGATATTCCAGATGGACGACCTGCAAGAAAGTTATATCAGAAGTTTGGATTTGTGCCTCAAGAGGACTTAATTCCAAATGGTCCAGAAGGTGGTAGTCGTCAGAAATTCAAGCTGATTATAACACAGAAGGCTTAAGCTCCCTCAATATGATTTAGTTTTCTCATTCAGGCTCATGAATTCGCAGGATTTCACCTTTAGCTAAGTGTCAAATAAGAAGGGAACAGAGGAGGCGGTGGCTTGGAACACCTGTAAGGGCATGCAAGAATAAAGGTGAGAGTATATCACCCAATTTGTTCCATATCCTGCATGTCTCCATGTCGCCCCTAGCGATTTTCACTCCCATGTCGGAACGGGTCCGAGCCCTTTTGTTTATTGCCTCCCGATACTCCGTGCTTCTTGTCCATCCTGCGAATGCATCAACTGGTGAAATAACGCGCCCTAGCGGCTTGCGGAAATACTTTAACTGAACTATAGCTTCGTTGTTCTTGGCCAGGCTAACAAGCATTCGGGCCACTTTACCACATAATTTCATAATAGATTTCATTTTCTTGAGCTTTTTCACGTCTACATTGTAGTGGTGCAGGGCTCTTACATTCGGATTGGTCATAACCATACACATCGTCATGAGAAAGAGAAAACGCCGGAGACGAGGGCGACCGCGCTTGCTGAGCGCCATTTTCCCACGCCATTTCCCGGAACTGGCCTCAGACACGTTTAGACCCGCATGACGAAGCAAGGCATTTCCGTGTACGTAACCACTAAGATCGCCAGCCTCTCCTAACACACCGGCTAGACTGGTTATATTTACAACTCGAATGGCAAGCAGCTTTTTGACATAAGGGATGCGCTCAAGAACTGGAGTTCATCCTCAATTTGCTCAAGCTGGCGCTGGGCCAAGTCGTATTCTTCGAGCAATTGATCTATGTGCAGTTTATAGGCGTGCAATGCCTGATTAACACCAACGCTGCGTTTAGCGAGCGATATAAACAGCTCAGTACGCTGTAAACCCGCATGGCGCTTCACATATTGTTTCCAGCCGGCAATGACTTGCTCGGTCGTTAACCGGCTATTTTCCTTCGGGAGAGGAAACAGTTGGCCATGAGAATCCGCAGTTCCTCGTAGGCTTCTGGGTTGAACCGCACAGGAGAATAGTAGCTCTATTTAATCATATCTGCGATGACGAGTGCGTCTTTCCGGTCACTTTTCGATGGGGGATTGTCTCGGTTTTCCTTGTTCTTTTTGACGAGGTGGGGATTCACGAGAACAGCCTCAATTCCTTTGTCTGAAAGCCAGCGAGCTAGGCTTAACCAGTAATGGCCGGTAGGTTCCATGCCAACGATGATTTTGTTAAGATTGTAAGACTTTAGCAGATCTTGAATCCACCGGCTAAACTGTTGAAAGCCCTCCGTGGCTGCCGAACTCAAGTGGCAATCCCAGTGCAATTCCCCGATAGCTGACCGCGCGAGAAACATGAGCTTCCTGAGCGATATCTACGCCGACTACAAGATGCTTGTGCAAAGACCAAATTATTCATTCTACAGAAATTCTAACGGGCAGTTTTGTTAGGTCCCATTTTATGGTAGTATATTTCCATGAACTGGGAGGTGGGTAATGAACAGAATTGCAATGTATAGTTATCGACTCAAAGAAGTAACAAAGCCAAGTATCTGGCAACAGAAGCTAATTTGGGCTGTGGCGAGGTTAACGAGAGGCATGAACAAACGTATCGGATTTCTTTTGTTAGCTATGTTTCTTGTACTAACTGGCTGTAAAGAGAACAACAATGTTTATTCAGGTATAGAGAAAAATAATATCGAAGGTTTGGCAAATGCAGATAACATAGAATTTATCAATGAATATAAGGGGCATACCGACCATTGGGCCGCGATGTATATCGTCTACAAATACAAAAATGATGAAAATCATACTGCGCGACTGTTTTTAAAGTATATTGCCAAGGAATCTAAACCGACTGGTGAATTAAGATATGAGTATGATACAGAAGGTGGAGCAGATGGACATGGTACTTTGTCAAGAACCGAATCGCAAGCTGGGATTTATAATCTAGGTTCCACAGGAGGTAATGGCGCCATTGCAGACAAAAATTCTTTGGTGAAGATGCAGGTAGATTGGAATGGAAATTCAGAAACATTTGAACTGAAACCCGAAATGTGACTTTTTAAAGTATACCTAAAATGAAGTTTTTTGAACTAAAGGGAAACGATAGTTCAATGAAACAGCGACAGTCTAGGTCTTTATTTTTTCGTCCTTGTCTGTCGCTGTTTCATTTTTTAGGGTTAGCCTAACACTTATAATGCTGACAGTAAAACAAAATTAAGTTCACGTAATAAATATTATGTTAACTAAGACCGTAAGCAATAGTTTCCAACCGTTTGCAAACGATTTGGAATCCTTCGAGGGTTTGCCCATAAATGGGACGAACCAAACGTCAAGAAGACAAATAAGAAAAACTTTCAACATATGAAAAATTCATAATAGGAGCATTATCTCATAATAGGAGCATTATCTTTTATTTTTCCTAATACGAGGCTCCTGGCTGAGCACGATTGCGCCGGTGACAACAGTCCGAATGTGCGGCGTAGCGTATTACCGGCGTTAAAATCGAGCATAATTTCTCCGAGAAGGAAAGGAGATGTCCGTCACTCCCATATGGCAATTACGGTCTGGTATATGTTATTATGTAACTAACCATCATTATTGAATAGCACATACTTTCAAGTACCGTAGTACCTTCTGAGTACCATACGTACTTTTTGGTGCCCATAAAATAACCGAACCTTACTGGAGGCGGATGAGCATGACTCAAAAGAAATACAATATTCCGGTGGAAGCTACCCTTGAAATTATCGGAGGCAAGTGGAAATGCGTCATTCTGTGTCATTTGACTCATGGCAAGAAGCGGACAAGTGACCTGAAGCGACTGATGCCTGCCATTACGCAAAAGATGCTGACCCAACAGCTCCGGGAGCTGGAAGAGGACGGGATCGTTAACCGGATCTGCTACAATCAGATCCCTCCGAAAGTGGAATATGAGCTGAGCGAGTATGGCTGGAGCCTGAAGTCGATCCTCGATTCTCTTTGCGCTTGGGGAGAAAGACATATCATTCAGGAATATGGCGACAAATTCGCTGTGCTGGAAGATAATATTTTGAATAAGAACAGTATGGTGAAGGACGGTCAGCCCGTCGTCTGATCCGTGTCTGTTACACGGCCATTCATACTTTAACAAAAGGCCGCAGCCGCATTCTGCCATTTTGATAGCTTGATGTAATGCAGGTTGTCAGCAGAAGAGAGACGCCGCGTCAAAACGCGTTAACAGCCGAATAGTTTGTACCAATGCTTGCCGTCCCAAAGGACGGCTTTTTCTTGTTGCAATGTTTAAGGATATGAAAAATTCATAATAGGGACCCCGGTGCTAAGCAGGAAGGAGGTAAGCAGGAGTTGCAGCTTTAGTTTACATAATAAATATTATGTAAACTAAAAACGAGCGAGAGGCCCCTTTAACACTTTACTGAAAATAAATAACAATTTAGAAGGAATTTCGTTCCACGCATCTTCCTAATTCCTATATTTCAACATATGAAAAATTCACAATAACAAATCAACAATCATTCTCTCCCTTGCATCACCACTCTAATCAAATCATCCTAGCACTCCAACAATACAATCCAAACGGAAAAAGGGTGCCGAAGCACCCCTAATAACCGATCCTGTTGGTTGATGATTTAACTTAATATCGCCCGTTGGTCAAACCGCCTTTTCCTTGCCTTCGATACACTGGATGCTGATGGAGCGTTCCCGTGCCGACAGGCGGCGGTGTGCGGTCAGAAGGAAAGGCAGACCGAGCGCGGTCGATAGCGCCAGCGGGATGAACAGGGAAAGTCCATGCTCCGAACCCATTTGGTCAAGCAGCAGGCCGCCTTGAATCGGCGCCAAGACGCTGCCAATGCCGTTGAAGCCGATCGTGCCGAAGTAGGTTCCTTTCCATTCCGGCTTGGCGACCCGGTCAATCAGCATATCCATCATCGTGAACAGCAGCACTTCACCGATTGTAAACAGCACAACGCCAAACATCAGCAGAGGCAGGCCGCCGGCCACCCCGAACAGAATCATCGATGCCGAGACGCACACATTGCCGAGAATGAGCGGTATGACCGGCGGCATGTGGCGGAATGTCCGCACAACGGGAAATTGGACAACAAGTACAGTGATTGCGTTAAGCGACAGCATGTACGAAAAGGCTTTTCCGCCGTTTGCAAAATGGGGATTAAGCGCCAAATACTGCGCCAGCGTCGAACCGAAATGCCCGTAGCCAAGCACGCAAAAGATGGTGCCGATCAGGATCGGCAGAAACACACGGTCCCGTCCTGTCACGGACAGCGCTTCGCGCAGCTGAGGCGCCTGGGCCCTGGATGGCGCCGAGAGATTCTTGCCGTGAACGGCGAACTGCAGGACGAGCATAAGCCCGTAGGCGATATACACGGTAGCGGCGATCAGGAACGGGGAGGTCGACTGTGCCGAACCGAGCTGAAGGCCAATGATCGGGCCGAACACAACACCGAGATTAATAGCGGCGTAACGCAGATTGAAGACAAGCAGCTTATGTTCGCTTGGCGTGATATCCGACAGCAGCGCCCGCGAGGTTGGCTCGAAGACGGCGCGGCACAGCCCGTTAAACATGTTGACAACCAAAAACACCCACAAATGGCCGGCCATGGCGAAGCCGACGAACACCACGGCCCAGCTGAAAATGGATACGAGCATAACCTTTTTTCGCCCGATAATATCCGATATGTAGCCGCCATAGAACGATACCGAAACGCCGGCGAGCGAGCTTACGGCAATCGTAATACCGGTCTGTGTCGGGGTTGCGCCCAGCACTTTGGTCAGATAGATAGACAAAAATGGGATGCTCATTGAGGTTACCAGCCGGCCGAACATGGTGCCGACGATAATGGTCCATGCCAGTGGATGAATGTGGCGTAATGTTTGTTTCATCGGGTTCTCCTTCAAAGCTATAGTATTGTCATCCGAGATCAGATATAGATATAATTGTAATATTATAAAGGGGAAGGAAAAGTGAAATCTTACATAAGATGTTTTCACCTTTAAAGGAGTGAGGCCGGTGGAAATAAGCGACGTCCATTTTATGCGGCTGGCAGCCGCTCTGCAGCCTTCCGAAAGACCAGAAGAACCGATTCGCGTAACCATTGAGCAATTGTCTGGTCTGCTCTGCTGCACACCGCGCAACGTGAAGTTCATTCTGCGGCGGCTGGAGGAGAAAGCGCTGATTTCGTGGAAGCCGGGGAGGGGAAGAGGTCATACTTCTTCGCTGGCTTTTCTGCGGAGTATGGAAGAAATACAGGAAGATACGTTCCAGGAACTGCTAGTTCAAGGGAAAATCAAGGAAGCGATCGAGCTGATCGGAGCGCCCGAGGTGAGCAGTCTCCTGAGAGAAAGGCTCTGGACCGAGCTTAATCGGCAGATGGGCTTTCACAGTGAACCGGAAGCTTCTACGGGGCAGGATGTGCTGCGTATGATGCGGAACCGCCATTTGGAGAGGCTGGACCCGGCTTTTGTGTTTACGGCATTTGAAGCATACATAATAGGGCAAGTCTGCAATACACTGGTGAGCTATGATGCCGCCAGCAAAGGGTTCCTTCCGGGGCTGGCCCATACGTGGGAGCACAGCGACCAGTATACCCGCTGGACCTTTTATTTGCGGAAAGGGGTCCGCTTTCATCATGGGAAGACCATGACGGCGGATGATGTGAAATACACGTTGGAAAGGCTGTTTCAGGTGGACAGTCATGCCTTGTGGCAGTACCGGGACATTGCCGAGGTGAAGACGAAGGGAGATTATACGATTTCTTTTTGCCTGAGCCGACCGAATCTGTTCTTTCTGCATCTGATCGGTAGCTTGTACATGTCTATTCTGCCCAGCGACGTTGTTTTTTCGGGAATCCCTACCGGTACCGGTCCTTTTCGTATCACCAATCTGAACAAAGATGTATTGACACTTACCGCATTCGACAGCTATTACGGCATACGGCCGCTGCTGGATAGAGTGGAGATCTGGTTCCTGCCGGACCGGGCGAGCAGCGTCCGCCATTATGAGCTTTCCGGCCCCGAAAACGATGAATTGATGGCCTGGAATCAATACAACAGCAGCATCGATTACCCTGCGCTCGGCTGCCGGTATATCGTATTCAATTTACGGCGTGAAGGGGTTCATCACCGAAAAGAGATTCGCGAGGCTCTGCGTATTGCGTATGACCGGGTCGCCTTGATTCGTGAACTGAGGGGCAGCCGCTATACGCCTGCGGACAGCTTATTGCCCTGGATCAGCAGCGAGCGTCAAGTACAAGAGAGGCCGCTCAAGGAGGCCGAGGAGCTTCTGCGCCAAGCGGGGTATGCCGGGGAGCCGATACAGCTGGCCTATCCGCCCAAGAAGGAGGAAAGCGAGGAGGCCGAATGGCTGGAAAAACGGTGCCACGCCATCGGTCTCCATCTCGTGCTTTATCCACTCCATCCCGGCAGGTCTGCGGAGGAAATTTTGCACAATGCCGATCTGCTTATCGGGGAAGAGGTGCTGGAAGACGACTGGGAGTGGGGGATGATGAACTTTTATAAAAATCGGCGGAATTACCTCCATTATCTGTTCAATCCGGCGCAGACGGAGCTTCTGGACCGGGAAACGGAGAGGATTTTTCAGCTTACCAAACCGGAACGGGTCTCGTGTCTGCTCCAAGCGGAACAGCTTGCCCGGGACAACTTCTGGATTCTCCACGGCTGTCACCTGAATAAGCGAGCAAAGCTCAGCCAGAGCCTGCTTGGCCTGCATACTGGCTCTTTTGGGTTTCTGGATATTTCCAGGTTGTGGGTGAAGGTATAAAGTTATTTTGTCATAGCATTTTGATAACGTGATGTACCACCCTGGAGGGTCTGGAGCGGTGAAGCTTTGCTGCTACGGGCCTTTTTCGTATTATTAGGTCAGCCAGAAACTTCTGGTTGGCCTAATTTTGTAGTTGTTTTAAGATGGCGGTAGCCGGGAGAACGAGGGTCTTTTAGGGGAATATACCCCGGAGCAAAAACTGTTCTCCCACTGCCTCCAATGACCATGTTTGAGCTGGTAGGGGCAATGGACCCCGCATCACAAGCGAAGCTATGGGTTTGGAACCATCGTGGGAGTGCCGGCGAATACTGAAAGAGTGGAGGAAATTATGGAACCGGTTATTGGACTGGATGTTTCGAAGGGAAGTAGTGTATTTCAAGCCTTTACAGGGCGGAATGAAGCGTGGGGGGAAACCGAAGTCATGGTTCATGAAGCGAAAGGGTTTGGACGGTTGAAAGCATGCGTAGAGCAACTGCAGGAACAGACCAGCCAAGAGCCCGTGGTTATTCTGGAGGCGACGGGACATTACCACCGGGGACTAGTGAACTTTTTGGTACAGCAGGGAATCCGGCATTGTATCGTAAATCCCTTGCAGTCCAAAAGAGCGAGAGGAACCAAGCTCCGGAAAGTCAAGACGGATGCGGCGGATGCCTGGCATCTGGCCGAGATGTATTACCGGGGTGAAATCCTGCCTCACCGGACTCCGGAAGACGTTTATACCGAGCTTCAGCATGTAACCAGACAGCATGAATTTGTGACGGGTTTATATGTACAGGCGAAGCTCAATACTCGGGCCCTGCTGGATCAGGTGTTCCCTGCGTTCGAGGGAATATTTTATAATCTATACTCGGAAACGGCACTGCGAGTGCTGGAGTGTTGTTTGCGGGGTCAGGAAGACCGGGTGTACGAGACGATGGAGAAGACGGCAGGACAGTCACATGCCAAGTGGTGGGTGGAAGAAAAGGCTCAGCGTGTGGAGGAGGCCTTGAGTGAATGGCACCAGGTCAAAGTGAGTTCATCTCAAGTCTACATTCTAGAGGGGATGCTTTCCCTACTTCATTCCTTGCAAGAGCAGTTAAAGCGCTTAGAGAAGCAGATGCAGGAGCTTTCGATGGGAATGCCGGAAACAGAACTGCTGAGAACGATTCCCGGGATTGGAGAAAAACTGGCAGCTACGCTTGTAGCGGAATTGGGAGACATTCGGCAGTTTGAAAGCCCGAAACAGTTGGTGGCTTATGCAGGGCTGGACCCTGGGGTATTTAATTCAGGGAAATTCACCGCTTCCAGCAACCGAATTACCAAGCGAGGCTCCAAACGTCTGAGAAGGGCCTTGTATTTAGCTGTACAATGTAGTCTCAGGCGAGGCGACTGCTCTAAACTCAGACCTTATTACGACAAGAAAAAGAAAGAAGGCAAGCCCTACAAGGTCGCGGTGATTGCTTGCGCCAACAAGCTGCTTCATCACATATACGCGATCCTAAGAAAAGGCCAGCCTTACCAGGTATAATCCCATATTAATCCAGCAACTCTCCACGCCAATGGAGGTTTTTTTTGCTGTGCTCAAAAATAACTATACCAGCAATTTTTAAATTCTCCAAGACTGGATGCTTGACAAACATTAGCTGGTTTTTGCTTCCTTTATGTAAGGAATTCTAACATCTATAATTAAAATTATTGACATTAAAAATTGAGATATGATAACATACATGATAATTAAAGCTCCATCAGACATATGTAACCGGTTAGCTCAATTTTTTTAACTTTGATCTAACCGGTTACATAAAAATTAGTATTTATTTGAAAGCAGGTAAATATTTTATTGTCTGCCATCTAACCGGTTACATATAGGGGGGAGATAATTCCATGGCAACAATTCGGGATGTAGCGAAGCTATCAGGTGTATCAGTTGCAACGATTTCGAGAGTGATTAACAAAAACGGATATGTAACTCCTGAAACAGAGATTAAAGTAATCAATGCGATTAATCAGCTGAATTATTCGCCTAATGCGGTTGCCAGAGGACTAGCCCGTAAGAAAACCAACACCATTGCATTGGTTTTGCCGGATATAACGAATCCATTTTTCTCTGAGTTGGCAAGAGCTGTAGAGGATGCAGCCAAACATTATGGATATACACTGAATTTATGCAATTCGGACAATGAAGAAAGTAAGGAAAAAGCGTATTTTGATATCCTCAAAGACAGGTATGTAGACGGTATTATTATTGCTTCCGATACATCGGCCTACCGAAGACACTACTTGAAAAACAGTAAAATTCCTTTGGTTACAATAGATCAAACGCCAAGGAATGAATCGAGTGTTATCGTCACATCGAAAAATATAAAAGGCGCTAAGTTAGCTGTCAGACATCTATTTGAGATTGGTTGCAAAAAGATCGCACATATCTACGGACCATTGGAATATAAACCAAGCTTAGACAGGCTCCGGGGATACGAACAAGCGGTAAAATCGCAAGAATGGTATTCCTCCAGTCTTACGGTTCAGGGCAACTTTAAGATTGAAAGTGGAATTGAAGCGGTTAAAACATTGCTTGAGCGGCATCCTGACATCGATGGTATCTTTGCCGGAAATGATTTAATGGCGATAGGCGCACTAAAGGGACTATTGAAAATGGGGAAAAAAGTACCAGAAGACGTGGCGATTTGTGGTTTTGATAACATTAATTTAACTGAAATTATGGAACCTGAGATTACTACAGTTGCCCAGTCGATCTATGGAATGGGAACCCTGGCGGTAGAATTGCTCATGAAAAAGATTGGTGAATCACCGGTAGAAGCAGACGACAATATTCACCTTCATGAATTGGACGTTACTTTGATTCAAAGAGGATCAACTCAAAGAGGGGTGAAAAAATGATCGCGATAAACAAGGAACGAGTATGGAAAAGTATTTTGGATTTAAGTGAAATCGGGAAGAGTGAACATGGCGGAGTAACCAGGCTGTCTTTTACCGAAGAAGAAAAAAGAGCAAAAGAATATGTAACCCAAAGGATGAAAGAAGCAGGACTGACTGTATATGAAGATCCAATCGGTAATTTGTTCGGGAGATGGGAAGGAACAGCTCCAAGCGCTCCGGTTGTTATGTTCGGCTCTCATATCGATAGTGTATTGGGCGGCGGAAACTTTGATGGGCCAGCAGGTGTTTTAGCCGCAATTGAAGTTGTGCAAACGATGAGAGAAAAAGGGCTTACTCCTGATCATCCTCTTGAAGTAGCGGTATTTACCGATGAAGAAGGAGCGAGGTTCCACACAGGCATGATTGGGAGCCGGGCTATCGTTGGAAAATTGAACGCCGAAGACTTATATAAGCACAAGGATGATCATCAGATCTCGATCGCAGAAGCCATGAAAGCATCCGGACTGGATCCTGAAAATTTAGAACAAGCCAGAAGAACGCCGGGGAGCATTAAAGCTTATTTAGAGCTACATATCGAACAAGGAAAAATTTTGGAAAGTAAAGATATCCCTGTAGGGATCGTAACAGGAATAGCCGCTCCGGTTTGGCTGCAGCTTACTTTGAACGGTAAGGCAGGGCATGCAGGGACAACTCCTATGGACATGAGAAAAGACCCGCTTGTTGCTGCGGCCGAAATCATTTGCAAGCTTGAACAACTGGCTATAGAAAACCCAGGGACCGTAGGGACAGTGGGTAAAATCAATGCTTTGCCCGGAGGCGTCAACATTATACCCGGCAGAGTGGAATTGGCATTGGACATCAGACATCCGGTTGAGGAAGTACGGAATCGGGTCGAAGATGAAATCAGGGCGTTTATCAAGCGGAATTGCAGCGAGCGAGGCATTGAATATGAAATTGAGGTGCCTCACCGGTTGAAGCCGACGCCGTGTTCGGAGAATGTGATCGCCGTTGTCCAGGATTCGGTTGCTGCAGCCGGACTTCCGGTCCAAAAATTGATCAGCGGCGCTGCTCACGATGCGATGGTAATGGCGGAAATCACCGAGGTTGGCATGATTTTCGTCCGGAGTAAGGATGGAATCAGCCATCACCCGGATGAATGGACAAGCAAAGAAGATTTAGCATGGGGAACGGAAGTTTTGTATCAATCGATCACCAGATTAGCGGGAATTCATCATTAAAATAAAAAATGGATTATGAGGTGAAAGCAATGAAAGTTTTATTTTTGGGAGAGTCCTGGGTTATTCATATGATTCATACAAAAGGCTATGACAGCTTTACTTCAACGAAGTATGAAGAAGGAGCGACATTTCTGTTGGAATGCATAAGAAATGCGGATATCGAAGTTGATTATATGCCTGGGCACGAAGTGCAAGTACGCTTTCCCAACAAGCTGGATGTACTGAAGAAGTATGACGTTATTGTCATAAGCGATGTCGGAGCCAATACCTTTTTGCTTCCAAACCAAACGTTCTATCAAATGGAAATCGCACCAAACAGTCTGGAATTGATTCGCCAATATGTAGAAGAAGGCGGCGGATTGTTAATGATTGGCGGGTACCTGTCCTTTACCGGGATAGAAGCAAAGGCCAACTATAAAAACTCTCCGCTAGCAGAGGTGCTCCCGGTAGAACTCTCGGATTTCGATGACCGCGTGGAGACACCGCAGGGCTTCCGCCCGGAAGTGGTACAAAGCCATTCGGTCGTAGACGGATTAGGTTCATGGCCGACCTTTCTGGGATATAACCGTTTGACAACAAAACCGGATGCCGAAGAGCTTGTAAGCTACGGTCAGGATCCGTTTCTGGTCGTAGGACAATACAAAAAAGGAAAAACCGCCGCATTCGCCAGCGATTGCGCTCCACACTGGGGCTCTTTGGAATTTATGAATTGGGAACATTACCAGCAGTTGTGGGTTAATATTTTGAATTATTTAAAGCCTTAAGATGACGGGTGAAATGATGAACAACAAGACGAGAATGGCAGAGAAAATATTAGAAAAAATTTCAGAGAAAATATCGAGCTGCGGCAATCAGTATATCGAATTTCTATCGCAATTGGTGCAAACCGATACGCAGGTCATTGGTCATGGAGTGGATGGCGGGAAAGAGCAAGCCGGACAAGAAATTGTGAAAGCCCGACTGAGCCGGCTCGGCTTGAGTATTGATGAATTTCCGGTTGAGGACGACAAGATCAGAAAGTACCCCGGAGCTAATTTAGGGCACAACAATGAAGGCCGCAACAATATAGTCGGAGTCATGAAAGGGATAGGAGGCGGCAGGTCACTCATTCTGAATGGTCATATTGACACGATGCCATTTGGCGATCGGCAGGCCTGGAGCAAGGATCCTTTTTCCGGAATGATTGAGGGAGACAAGCTGTACGGTCTGGGATCAACGGATATGAAGGCTTCATTAAGCGCTATGATTATGGCCCTGGAAGTTATTAAATCCTGCGATATCAAATTGAAAGGCGATCTGATTCTCCAAAGTGTCGTCGATGAAGAGGGCGGTGGCAACGGTACATTGGCTTGTGTGGAGCGAGGGTATAAGGCGGATGCAGCCATTGTAGGGGAACCAACCCATTTGAATATTCAACCGGCCCATATGGGTTTCATGTTTCATGAGATCAAAGTATCCGGTTTGAGTATCCATTCCAGCCAGTTATGGAACGGGGTCAATGCAATTGACAAAGCCATGAAAATTTATAAGAGTCTGCAGGAACTGGAGCATTATTGGCTGATGACGGAAAGACATCCGTTGCTGCCGCCTCCTACCATTAATTTGGGTGTAATTGAAGGAGGAATCGCGGGTTCGGTTGTTCCCGGTTCATGCACGATGAAGACATGCCTTCATTATCATCCCAAGTCTGGTCAGAGCTTCGAGGAAACGAGAAATATAGTGAACGAACAGGTGCAGCGTGCGATTATGAATACTGCGCAAGCCGATCCGTGGCTGGCGGAACATCCGCCGGAAATTACCGTTTATCAGGAAGGCTTTCCTTTTGAAACGGACGTGAATCATCCTGTTGTTGAAGAAATGAGCAATATTATTCATTCCCTCTTCAACAAAGAAGCCATAATTGAAGGAATGCCGGCCGGCTGCGATGCCCGTTTATTATCCCAGTTCGGTTCAACGCCGACGATTATTGTGGGCTGCGGTGACGCTAAACAAGCCCATACCGTTGATGAGTATGTTTCCGTTTCCGAGTACTTAAAGTGTATTGAAGTCTACGCCAACTTTATCGTTTCTTGGTGCGGCATAGATTCACAATAAAAAAATACCTAAGAGGAGGACTTTCAAATGAAAAGAAAGTATTCAAAGGCAACCAAATTAACAACAATGGTATTACTGCTTTGTATGTTGGGTTTAACGGCTTGCAGCACCAATGAATCAGGCGAAGGTCCAAGTGAAGCCGGGGCAGGAGAATCGGGCAAGGAAAAGATTACGATCGGAGTCGCGCAGGCTACTTTAAGACATCAGTTCTACATCGATATTAACAACGGGATTGACAAAATCGCCAAAGAGAACGGTGCAGAGGTGTTAACGAACGATCCCAATTTGGACATCGGTAAACAGGTTGCAGCCATTGAGGATTTCTCTGAAAAAAAGGTCGATGCTCTGATCCTTATGGCTGTGGATAATTCGGCTGTAGTTCCGGCGGTCGAAGAAGCAAAAGCAAAAGGCATACCCGTTATTACTGCGGATGCGGTCGTTAAATCGGATCAAGTCGATACGTTTATTGGTACTGAAAACTATAAGGCAGGTGAGCAGTTGGGCCTTTATTTCAAAAAAACCATCGAGTCGAGCGGGAAGCCGGCAAAAATTGGAGTCATTACGGCTCCCCAATCCTTTGTACAGCAAGAACGTTTGCGCGGATTTAAAGATGCCTTGAAGGATGTTAAAGGTGTAACCTTCTTGAACGAACAACCAGGATATCAAAGAGAAGAATCATTGGCCATTGTGGAAAATATGCTTCAAGCTAATTCTGATATGAATTATATCTTCGCTACAGCCGAAGGAAGCGTTCTAGGTGCTTTAGCGGCTTTGGAATCGGCAAATAACCAGAATACAAAGATTTTGGGCTTTGATGTAACCAAAGAAGCCGCAACTGGAATTAAAGACGGTTATATCTTGGGCATGATTCAACAACAACCTGAGCTCATCGGTGAATTGGCAGTCAAAGCTGCATTGGAAGCAGCTAAAGGCGAGACGGTTGAGAAACAAATCGACGTACCGGTAATCCTGATGGACAAAAATAATGTGGGCGAATATTTTAAAGACTAGACTGAACTGTTGGGGGGAGGAAACTCCCCTTTATAAACTAATAAAGGGGGAACTCCCTTGAACCAACCCATTCTGGAACTTAAGAATATTGAGAAGAAATTTAACGGCGTTCCTGCTTTATCTAACGTTTCACTCAGCGTATCGCCTGGAAGCTGCCACGCCATTGTAGGGGAGAACGGAGCGGGGAAATCAACGCTGATCAAAATTTTGACAGGCGCTTATTCCAAAGATAACGGCGAGATCTATTTTGAAGGAAATAAAGTCGAAAATATGGAACCAAAGCTATCCAAAAGTTTAGGGATCCATTGTATTTATCAGGAATTAACCGTTGCCAACCATTTATCTGTCGCCGAGAATATCTTTTTGGGAAATCAGCCAAGAACGAAATGGGGACTCATTGATTGGAACCGAATGTACACAGAAGCTGCGGATCTTCTACAGTTGCTAAATATTAAATTAGATCCAAAAATGCTGGTAAAAGAGATAAGCATTGCGCAAAAACAAATGGTTGAGATTGCCAGAGCCGTTTCGCAGCAAGCCCGGATCTTAATCATGGATGAGCCAACCTCCTCGTTATCGGAACGGGAAATCGAGATTTTGCTTCAATTAATAACCGAACTAAAGGAAAAGTCAGTAAGTATCTTATATATATCTCACCGTATGGAAGAAATTTTTCGCATTAGCGATACAATTACCGTGCTGCGCGACGGACAGCATGTCAAAACATTGAAAACAAATGAAATCGAAAATACGGATCGTCTTGTTGAATTAATGGTAAATCGAAAAATGACGGATTACTTTAATAAAATCGCGGTTCCTATCGGAGAAACGATCTTGGAAGTATGCAATTTAAACGTAGAAAACGTTTTGAAAAATATAAATTTTGAAGTGAGAAAAGGCGAGATATTAGGGATTGCCGGATTGGTCGGTTCCGGAAGAACAGAAATCGCTAAATCGATATTTGGGTTACTCAAAAAAGACGATGGACAAATTATTATTCACGGAATACCTCGAAAAATAGTAAAGCCCCGGGATGCTATCCGGTTAGGCATTGGTTTTGTAACGGAAAACCGGAAAGAAACCGGATTAACGTTGAAAATGAGCGTAAGGGAAAATGTCACGTTATTGAATTTGAAAAGGTTTGAAAAGAAGCTGCTTGTAAATAAAAAGAAGGAAAGAAATGTTGTAGAGGATTATAAAAAGAAATTGAGAATAAAAACAGCCAGCATTGAACAAAAAATCGCCACGCTAAGCGGGGGGAACCAGCAAAAGACGATCTTGGCAAGATGGATTTCGCAGAGACCGCAAATATTGATTCTGGACGAGCCCTGCAGAGGCGTAGATGTCGGTGCTAAGTCCGAAATTTTCGCTGAAATTAGCCGTTTGGCTGAACAGGGGGTTGCCATTATCATGATTTCATCAGAAATTCCTGAAATTGAAGGTATGTGTGATCGTACCCTTGTGATGTGTGAAGGACAGATAAGCGGAACCTTAGATAAAGAAAATATTAATGCGGATAATATTCTCAAATTAGCTTTTGGAGGTGTTGTGCATGAAAAATAATGAACTATCCGGTCAAGCGAGAATGCTGCAAAAGCCAAATTTTACAAGAAAATTGTCCGCTTTCCTTCTTGATAAAGGAAGTGCTGTCATTGGTCTTATTTTGCTATTTGTTTTAATGTCCATATTATCCGGTGATTTTTTGTCAGTCGATAACTTGTTGAATGTATTTAGACAATCCGCCGTTCTGATGATTATGGCTGTTGCTATGACTTTCGTTATTATTACGGGGGGAATTGATTTAAGTGTCGGATCGCAAATCGCGGTCAGCGGGGTTGTTGTTGCGGGTATGATCGCGTCGGGAGTTCCTGTCCCGTTGGCAGTCTTAATTACAGTCATGGTTGGGGGTATTATCGGTTTAGGTATCGGAAGTGCGATCTCGCTGCAGAAAATTCCACCGTTCATCGTTACGCTTGCCATGCTGACGATTTTATCCGGAGTGGCATTCGTTTATACGAAAGGTACGCCTATTGTTATTAATAACCCGCAATTTCGGTTTTTGGGCCGCGGTTATTTAGGCAGCATTCCCATTCCTATCATCATTATGGTTGTAGTTGTCGTGCTTGGACACATTTTATTAACGCACACCAGATTCGGAAGATATGTTTACGCTATTGGTGACAACGAAGAGACAGCCAGATTATGCGGTATTAACGTTCGTTTAGTCAAAATAGGCGTTTATGTGTTAAGCGGAGCGGTGACTGCACTGGCCGGAGTTCTTCTGGCATCCCGACTTTCCACAGGTTCTCCAAATTCCGGTACAGGTTCCGAGTTGGATGCCATTGCAGCCGTCGTGCTTGGAGGAACGAATCTTTTCGGTGGAGAAGGTAAAATCACAGGCACCATAATGGGAGTATTAATCATCGCATTTCTTAACAACGGTTTAAATTTGCTGAATGTTTCCTCGTATAATCAAATGTTGATTAAAGGACTGGTTATCTTGCTTGCTGTATGGTTAAGCACAATGAAAGCCCGTAAAGCTATGGCGAAATAAGCAAGCCCCTAAAATAGGTATAGTTTGCGTTATGGTAGCAAGGCGTGTATTTTTTCAAATGACTAATGTAAATAATACAAATTACCAGGAGAATTCAATCTCCTGGTTTTTTTATTATTCAATCTCGCTCATGACCGGTCACCTTATTTTTATCTGTAAATATCATGGGGCGGCTGGAATAAATCCTCTTCGGCCTTTCTCACGACGGAAAAATGGTCCACATTATAGTGACCGTGCAGGATTCGGTTATGATGTTTAATTATTTGTTCGGCCGATAAGATAGCGTTATTCGTTGTTGAATGTCCATCTTCCACAAGGGTCACATCAAAACCTTGAACGGTAGCGGCTCTTACAGCCGTATCAATGCAGTGCTCTGTTTTGCATCCCATAATGATCAGATGTTCGACTTGTTTAGCTTTGAGCGCCTCCAGTAATGGGGTGGCATAAAAGGAATTGGTCGCTTTTTTATCAAAAACTATTGCGTCGGCGGGTACTTTGATTGACTGATGAATTTCGAAGCCCTCGCCTTTGCCCTCGGCAACATCCAGATCCCGCATGAATACAACGAAATGCCCCATTTCCGAAGCTTGGTCTATAACTGCATTGATATTGCCCAGAAGGCTGGCTTTATTAAATACCCCTGGCTCACCATCTTTACCTTCAATCAGCTCTTGTTGTGCATCAATAATCACTAATGCTTGGTTCAATAACAAAACTCCTTTACTTTAAAATAAAAACCGTACAACCCACTGACTATTTTTATTTGCATAAAAACCGCCCCCTTTAAATGTTCTAATTAAAAATATTCGAATTCGAATTATAAACTCCTGCTTGCATTAGATTTTTGTTACCATTTTTTAAATTATCTTAGTGTTTATAGTCGGCAGAACATCAGGATTGATTTTACCAAACCCCAGGAACCATTATATTTATCACCTCTTTCGTCGGGCCTAAGCGCCCCCTGCTTTAAGTCCTGCACCAACTTTGGAAAAATACGACAAAAGGCCGCCTTACCATCGACAAATTCGGACAAGCTAATTATCCCCATGCTGATATACTACTGTGAAAGCTGCCAACATGCGGTTTATACACTATCACAGGGAGGAAAAGAATTTGAGAACAAAGGTCGCTGCTGTCTTAGGTTCGCTGCTAATAACCACAAGCGTGTTTGCCGGAACAGGGTATTCCAAGCCTGCCAACCAGGCGGCTCAGAAACAAAAATATGTGATCGCGTTTCAATCTTCACTTCCGGCAGACTATGAATCGATTGTCACAAAAGCAGGTGGCAGAGTGCTGCGAGCCATTCCGGAATTGGGCGGCCTCGAAGCGGAATCCGACCGGCAGGACTTTCTTTCGATTCTTAGCGGTAATTCAGGGATACGGGCTGCCAATCGGGAAATGGTGTACAAGCTCGATGAAGACATCGCGGCCGCTGACGGTCAGCCGGTGACCGATATTCCGCAGGACGCCGAAACGTACTGGCCCTATCAGTGGGACATTCAGCGGATTACGAACAATGGGGCCTCCTACAAGCTGGAAACGGGCGGCACGACGAACGCCGACGGAACCGTTACGCACAAAGCGGTTGTCGGCGTAATCGATACGGGAATTGACGCGGAACACCCTGACCTGAAGGCGAATTTCCTTGGGGGCATGAACTTTGTTCCGGCAGGGGTCGACGCCAGTGAGAAAGGCGATCCGTACGACATCAAGGACCGCGAAGGTCACGGCACCCATGTGGCAGGCTCCATAGCTGCAAACGGCAAGGTCAAGGGAGTAGGTCCCGGCCTCGGCATCCGGTCGTACCGCGTATTTGCGGCCGAAGGCGGAGCCCCGACCTCATGGATCGCAGCAGCAATCGTCCAGGCGTCTAAGGACAAGGTCGACGTCATTAACATGTCGATCGGGGGCTATGACGGTATTTCCAGGTATACCTATGAAGGTCTCAAGTACAGCGATGTGGCGGATATGATCCTCTGGAAGCGAGCGCTGCAGTATGCCGTGAGCAGCAACGTGACGGTTGTCGCAGCAGCCGGCAACGAGGAACTGAACCTGAACGACTCGGGCGCCGTGGTCGACTATATGAACCAAACCTACGGCTACCTGGGCCTTAACTTTAAAAGCGCCGTGAAAGAAGTGCCGGGCACGCTGCCGGGCGTTATCAACGTGTCTTCATCAAATAAATGGTCCACAGAGAAAATCGCTTTCTATTCCAACTACGGCAGCACGATCGACGTGGCTGCTCCTGGCGGTGACAACGGCCCGGACTACGATGCAAGCCGCAATCTTGACGAGAGGGATTTCCACTACCGTACGCTCAGCACATGGCCGACTTACCTGGAGCCTTACTTCACTTCGAACCTTACAAGCTATGCGCTTCTGCACGGAACATCGATGGCAGCTCCAAAGGTAGCGGGCATTGCTGGCGTCATCAAGGCAGCCCATCCGGAGTATACGCCGGCCCAGGTGCAATCGCTCATCAAGCAAAGCGCTAAAGATCTCGGGAAGACGGGTCAGGATCCACTGTTCGGCTCGGGTGAAGCAAGTATCTACTATGCATTGAGCCGATAATCACGGAATCGAGTAGGGGACCGATAACCAATAAAATGTAGACCTTCTAAATGTATTGACGTATGTTTTTGTCGAAAGTATTTGAAATGAACATACGTCAATAATTGTTTAGCGGCAAGAATATGCTTGTAAAATGAGCAGAAAAGGGATAGCGGTTCATCGCGACGATAATGAGCTCTAACTGTATTAGAAATAAATAATAATCTGACTTTAAAGTCACTCTTAGGAGTGGCTTTTGAAGTTCTTTATAAGCAGTTTGTGCAGCAAGTAGTAGAAGAATAGGGTTTCAAAGGCGCTTGATTTCCCTTCGGATTGGCGTCATTTTTTTTAATTTATTACGTTTGATAATGTCAAAATGACGTCATGAAGGGTTGATTGATTTTATGAAATTTATATGTATCATATTTATTTAGGAATAAAAATTGTAAGTTGAGGAGAAATAAAATGAATGATTCATCAGAACGTCTGGAGGCCATTAACCAATTGAACAGAGCCATATACACTTTATTAACTGTGGACGGTAGACTACGGGGGCGGGCAACTCAAATTCCCGGAGCTTTATCTACGCCTCATGCGAGAGCGTTGAAGTCGTTGACGGACAACGGAAATTTATCCATTAAAGAATTATCCCTGCATACGGAGAACAGGTCTTCTGCCGTTACTCAGTTGGTAGATGGCTTGGAGAAAAATGGTTACGTTGAACGCATACGTTCAACCGCTGATCGCCGAACCGTAACGGTTAGTATAACGCCTAAAGGACTGGAGGTTTTCCAGGAAAGAGATGCAAAGATTAAAAAAATGCAAGAAGAGGAATTAACCGTGTTTACTCCTGAGGAAATTAATACGGCGTCTGAAATTATTAGAAGAATGAGCAAAATTATCGATCAGCTTTAAAACACTCAACCTGATTCCATGGGAGATATAAGGATTCAGGTTTTTTCATTTTCCCCGCAGTATCTCAATAACTTCTCCAATGTGTTCAAAAAAACGAACCCCCAATCCCGTTAGCAGGCTTGATTTCAGCTGCTTTTTGTCGATCGTTTCTTTACATCACATAATCCTCATTTAAAATTATTCCATGTTACATTTAATCACATTGATCATCCGAACTATAGGTTTTCTGTATGTTTTCATAACCGTTATTGACAGCATATCTTACGTGTGCTAATTTATATATAAGTACTTACTTAATAAGTACTTATATAAAAACAATACGGAGGTTGAACATGACGCAACGAGCACAATCACAAAGTTGGATTTTGGACATCGCGCTCTCTCTCGGTGGCTTTGATGCCCTTCATCCGGAAGGAAAAGCAACCCTTGAAGAGTTAGGTCACAATCACAGGGATTTTGATAAGGTGTTTGAATTAGTAAAGAGCGGTGTCATGCTCCCAAAAGCATGGTCGACTATAGCGTCGCAAGCCGAAGAACGCGCGGAACATTATGAAAATGAAGGGTTCCCGGCAACCGCTAAAGATTTGTATCAACGGGCAGCAGTGATGTGGGGAAGAGCGCAATATTCTTTTTTCAACGATGATCCAAGAAAAACATTATTTCGCCAACGGTGTAACGATTGCGTCGCCACGATTTCAAGATTGAGCAATCAAACCATCCAACGGGTGGAGCTTGATTTTGAAGGTGAAAAAATCTTTGGCATTTTGTATCTGCCCGAAGGGAATGTTTCGAACGCTCCCGCGGTCATTCTTGGTCCCGGTATGGATATGATCAAAGAGGATTATATCCAGATCGCCCAACGCTATTATACGTCGCGCGGTATGGTTGCCTTGTCCATCGAGGGGCCTGGCCAAGGCGAAACGGTTTCAAACGGACTTAAGGTTACACTAACCAACTATCAGCGTGCTATCAGCCGATATATCGACTTTCTTGAGGAGCTTCCGCAGGTCGACAAAAATCGAATCGGTTTGTTCGGAGTCAGTATGGGAGCTTACTGGGGATTGCGGGGAGCTGCACACGATAAACGCCTGCAAGCACTGGCAACTTTCATGACCGGCCCCGGCGATTTGGAGAAGTCTTTCAGCAAAGCTCAACCCAGTTTCAAGACTAATTTCATGTATATGACTGGCTACACGGATGAAGAGAAATTTGATAAAGAAATTGCGGCTCAATACAGCATTTGGGATCTCATTTCGAAGGTCACTTGCCCGGTTTTGATCGGGAACGGCGAATTTGACGAGCTTATCCCTGTTGAAGATGTGCTTGCTCTTTATGAACTGATCGAGGCTCCCAAGGAAATTCGCATCTACGAGAACGAGTTCCATCCGCTTGGCGGCGTTGCAGCGGAAATTTTCCGTTATGGCGCGGAATGGACCGAGCGGGCATTGAACGGCGGATTTGCAGCAAATACCGATAATCGTTATTACGTGCATACCGATGGAGGAGTGACCGAAGGATCGGCACTACCTGCTTGGTGGCGCGGAGCCGAACCACCCGAAATTTCATCACGGAAACAGTCGGTCGGAGTGTAGGTTGAATTCAAAATGAAAAGCAGCAGAATATGACAATATGGTTTTTCGATAAAGTTCAATCTCTTGGAAAATCGATCGTCACGCTCATCTTCTGGAGCGGTTATGATTTTGCAAGAGTTCAAATAGAGAAGATGTTAGAAAAAACTTTTTGCGTTGAGGGGAGATCTCTATGGTTAGAATTTTATCGGAAATCGATATGAGGAGGCTGGAGAATGGATAATAATACGGGAACGGTTCATGAGAGCCAAACGAGTTATCAATCCTCTGTAACCGTGAAGACTTCTGCTGTTAAACGTACGAAATCAATCACGGGTCTGGTCATTGGACTTTGCTGGTTCTGCATTTTTTTTGAAGGTTACGATCTCGGAATCTATGGACCCGTACTTCCAATATTAATGAAGAAATGGTCTTTAACCGCGATAGAGGCCGGTGCGATCGCAAGTTATTCTCTGTTTGGATTACTGGCAGGTTCAATTGTCGTAGGCGCAATCACAGATATCATTGGACGAAAAAAAACGTTAATTTTTTCGCTTGCGCTTTTTTCCATTGCGATGGGTATCTCCGCTTCTGCAACTACCCCCGAAATGTTCGCATTTTCCCGCGTCATTGTCGGCCTCGGAATCGGAGGCATCATTCCAAGCGTAGCGACGCTTTCAATCGAATACTCGCCAGTACATCGGCGTTCATTCAATTTTGTCGTTACAAATACCGGGATTACCTTCGGAGTCATTGCTGCTGTATTAACCGCCTTGTTTTTTCTGGATAATTTGGGATGGCGCATTTTGTTCTGGATCGGCATCGCTCCCGTGCTGGTTATTCCTTTCATTATCAAGTTTCTACCAGAGTCGATTAGCTTTCTGTTGGCGAAGGATAGAAGAGATGAGGCAGCAGCGATCGCTAATCGGTTTAACCTTTCTCTGGATACTTTTGAAGAAAGCAAAAGAAAGAATACCTCTCAAGAGGCGGAGAAATTACAAGCTTTTAGATCTTTGCTATCCAAGAAATATATAGGCATCATCATCATTGCATCCATGATTTACTTCCTCACTTTTGTAATGGCATACGGTTTAAATACATGGCTGCCTAAATTAATGCAGCAAGCCGGATACCCGCTTACATCTAGTCTTGTATTCATGTTGGTTTTTAACTTAACCGGGGTTGCAGGTTCTCTGATTGGAGGGAAAATTGCCGATCGTATTGGTTCAAAATGGGTCCTTGGCGTCGCCTATTCGCTAACTGCTATAAGCATTTTCTTGCTGAGCTTTAAAATAGAAAGCATGTTTATACTTTATAGTTTAATCGGAATTGCAGGGATTGGGGTGGTTGCAACGACAGGAATTACCATTGGGCTCGTCAGCTCGTATTTTTCTTCCGAAAATCGGGCGACCGCAACCGGATTTACGATTGGTATTGGGAGAATCGGAGCAGCAACGGGTCCGGTGCTAGGAGGACTGCTCTTAACCCAAAATGTTCCATTGGCATGGAGCTTCTATACCTTTGCCATCGTTGCGGTCTTGGCCGTACTAGCCGTCATCTTGATTCCAAAGAAGTCGGAATAGTCAACATATTATAAAATTTTAATAAGCAGGTGAGTAATGTGGACAATCAAGTTACGATCGCTCCGGATTTATTGGCGATACTCTCAAGTAAAGTCAACAGCATTTCCAAACAAATGTCGTATACGCTTCAAAGAAGCGCACGTTCAAGCGTCATGAGCAGCGCGAGGGACTTTTCTACCGCAATCTGTGATGGCATCGGCGACGTTATAGCGCTGCCAAACGGGTTTCCGGTCCACGTTGCCAATATGAGCTTGACGGCCAAATCGATTTTTGAGTTTCACAGTCCGGAATCTCTTGCTCCGGGGGACGCCCTTCTTAATAACTCGCCTTATCACGGGAATACGCATATGGGCGATTATACGATTATCGTTCCCGTATTCCATGAAGGCGAACTCATGTTTCTTTGTACGGTGAGGGGACATCAGGCCGACATTGGAAACAGCGTGCCCACTACGTATCACGCGATGGCAAAAGATATCTATGAGGAAGGAGCGCTCTGCTTTCCGTGTGTCAAAATCCAGAAAAACTATGAAGATGTGGACGATATCATCCGGATGGCCAAAATGAGAATCCGCGTTTCGGATGTCTGGTACGGAGACTACCTGGCGATGATTGGCGCTGCAAGAATTGGCGAGCGGGAATTATCGAAACTGATCGCTAAATACGGAAAAGAAACGATCAAGGCTTTTTTTCAAGAATGGAAAGAGTATGGAAGCCGCAGAATGATCGAGGAAATTAAAAAGCTTCCGGCAGGAACGTGGATTAACGAATCGAAACACGATCCAATCCCGGGATTACTGCCCGATGGCGTAAATGTAAAAGTAAAATTGACGATCGATCCGGAAGAAGGCTATGTCGAGGTCGACTTTAGGGATAACGCAGACCCGGTAGCGGCAGGATTGAATCTGTGCGAAGCGACAGTGCTGTCGGCGGGACGGACCGGGGTTCTCAATTACATGCCTTCCGATCTTCCGCTATGTGAAGGAACATTCAGTCGTATCATCGTGAAAATGCGCGAAAACAGTGTCGTAGGGAAGGCCAAACTGCCGTATTCCTCTTCGCTGGCCACGACCAATATTCATGATAGAGCGGTGCTAGCGGTGCAATGCGCGTTCAATGAGGTGAGCGAATCGCTTGGCATGGCCGAAGGCGCGTTTGCCCAGCCACCGTCGCTTTCCGTTATTTCCGGCTTTGACTCCCGTTATGGAAGACCTTATGTAACCCAGCTAATTTCAGGTCATACGGGCGGCATGGGGGTGCACGGTCATGACGGGTATATCGCCTACTGTATTTGTAATGGCGGCATGATGGAATGGAATTCGCTCGAGGTTATTGAACAGAAATATCCGATCCAGTACGTGATGCAAGAGTTGATCAAGGACTCAGGCGGGGCTGGGAAGTGGGACGGTGCACCTGCAACGAAGGTAGTTATGGTACCGCGTACCGACAAGGTGACGTTTATGTATGTTTGCGACGGCAAATACAATCCTCCACGCGGAGCGCAAGGCGGACATAACGGGTCAGCAGCCAATGCGGCCATGTACCGGCTCGAGGAAGACAAAACTTCGCAGGAAGATCTGCCGATGTTTCATGGAATCGAACTGGCGCCGGGCGAAGCATTGGTTTCGGAGATAAGCTCTGGCGGCGGCTTCGGCAATCCGTTAGAGCGCGACCCGGAGCGGGTACGCCATCGCGTAAGAGAAGGATGGGTCTCCGTTCAAAAAGCGAGAGAAGCCTATGGCGTTGTCATTGATACGACAACGGAGATGTATGCAGTCGATTGGAAGGCGACAGAGAAATTAAGACAAAAGGCAGAACAATAAGGGAGGTAGCATCTAATGGGTATCCGAATTTGTACCGATATCGGCGGTACGTTTACAGATCTAGTCGTCGTGGACGAAAGCGGAAGTGTCAACATCTTTAAAGCTTTAACTACTCCGGAAAATCGGGTGGATGGGATCATTAACGGACTTACTATAGCGGCAGATTTTTATGGTAAATCGCTCCAACAATTGATGGAATCGTGCGAGTATTTCGGGCATGGTACCACTACAAGCACCAATGCGCTTATCGAACGCAAGGTAGCCAAGGTGGGTCTCATCTGTACGACAGGATTCCGGGACGTGCTGTTATTCCGTGAAGCCGGCAAAGAAAACCCCTTCGATTGGTATTTGGATTATCCGGAACCGTATATTCCACGCTATTTGACGCTCCCGGTGACGGAACGAATCAATGCGGAAGGGGGAATCGACATTCCTCTCAATGAAGATGAAGTGAGAGAGGCGATAAGGAAATTCAAACAATATGACGTCGAAGTGGTCGCGGTTTCCTTAATGTGGTCGTTCGTCAATCCGGCTCATGAGCTGCGAATCGGTGAAATCATTGAAGAAGAGTGGCCGGGTAAAACGTATGCGTTAAGCCATGTCGTCAATCCCCGCATACGGGAATATCGCAGAACAGTCAGCACGGTTATCGATGCTTCGCTTAAGCCGCTGATAACGCACTATGTCAGTACATTTGAAGACCGTCTGCGGGAAATTGGCTATCGAAACGAATTGTCGCTGCTGACTTGCTCCGGCGGTGTAACCTCTCCGCAAGAAATGATTGCCAGCCCTATCTACAGCTTAGACTCCGGTCCGGCGCTCGCTCCGGTATCGGGAAGATTTTACGCCAAGAAAGAACTGAGTAAAGATCATGTCATTACGTGCGATATGGGCGGCACCAGCTTTGACGTCAGCCGGGTTACCGACGGCATCATTACGATATCCAATGACAACGTCATTCAGAACGAGCGGTTAAGCATTCCGAAGGTCGATGTGAAAACGATCGGCGCAGGAGGAGGCAGTATCGCTTGGGTTGATGATGGCGGATTAATCCGCGTCGGTCCTGAAGGCGCCGGCTCCGTTCCAGGTCCTGCCTGCTATATGCGGGGCGGGGAAAGAGCGACGGTAACGGATGCGAATCTTGTCCTCGGCTATTTGGACGAGAACTATTTCCTGGGCGGAAATATGAAAGTGAGCAAAGAGCTGGCCGAAAAAGCGATTATGAAATCGGTCGCTGAACCGCTAAATCTAAGCCTCATGGATGCGGCTTACACCATCTATAATACCGCCAATCATTTGATGACGGAGGCGGTTCGGGATATGACCGTGTTTGAAGGGATCGACCCGAAAGAGTATGCGGTTGTCGCAGGCGGCGGCGCAGTCGGTATGCATATTATTCCCATCGTATCCCAGCTTGGATGCCAAGAGGTCATTGTGCCGAAAACCGCGTCCACGTTGAGCGCATTCGGCGGAGTAGTGGCCGATGTCGTGCGCGAATTTAACCGCAGCCATTTGACCGCCTCCACTGGATTTGATTATGAAAAAGTAAAGTCCGTCTTAAACAAGCTGGCCGCAGACGCTAGGGCATTCCTGGATACCGTCGGTGTATCCAAAGAAAATCAGGTATTTGAATTTGCGGTAGAAGCCCGATACTTATTCCAGGAACGCGAGCTGACGGTTCCGCTCCGGAGCAATGCAATTCAGAACGTTCAGGATTTGGAGGCATTGATTGACGACTTCCACTCGAAGCATGAATTTACGCTTGGTTCCATGGAAAAGGGGCAAGCGGTTGAATTTGTCGTTTGGAAGGTTATCGCGAGAGGAATCACGCCGGAGATCAACCTTCAAGTACAGTCTCTTTCCTCAGAAACACCGAATCGCTCATCTCTGAAAGCTACGCGGAAAGCGTATTTTAGAGAAATGGGTGGGCTGGTCGATGTCCAGGTCTATGACGGGACGCTGCTGCAAGCCGGCAATAAAATTGTAGGCCCGGCAATTATTGAAGAGCCGACAACCAATATTGTCGTCACGCCGGGCAGCACGGTAACGTTATCGAAATATGAAAACTATGTTATTGACATGAAAGAATACTTCGCTCCTGCCAATCAAACCGCATCGGTTCCGGTTACCCAATAATCAAGTACTGAAAGCTGAAGGACGATCAAACATGCGGGTACGAATCCGTACCCGTACCTTTCTCGAAATTGCTGCATCCTTTTCAAGCAATATTTGAGATAAAAATGAGATGAGGAGTTACCGCCATATATCAAGGGCATGCTGGCTATCTTGGTAGGGAAATTCTGTTAAGTCTGTATGTCGGGTTATTAAGCTATATTAGGTCAACGATGGGTGGGAGAGTGTGGTAGTACGGAACATTTCGGTTTTGGTATATAACCGTCCAGGCGTATTGGCGTGTGTTTCGCAGTTGTTTACCCTCTTTGAAACCAATATCGACAAAATAACGATCGGTCATGGAGGTAGTCCCGGAATTTCCCGCATTCAAATTGAAGTCTCCATTGAAGATGATAAGTTAGAAATGGTGATCAGCCAAATGGCGAATTTGAGCGATGTTCTTCAAGTGGGTATGGCAAAGACAGGAGCGCAAACGAGGTCGTTTTGGATCGTCGCCTACAGCTTGTTTATTACCATTTTTGGTATTAATGTCGCTTCCCCGTTATATTCCATTTATCGAACAGAGTGGCAATTGACTTCGGGGATGATCACGCTTTTATTTGCCGCCTATGTGTTCTCTGTCATTCCCGGGCTCTTTATCTTCTTACAATTGGCTGAACGGTTCGGCAAACGAAAAATATTGATATTTGGTTTGATGGCTGCATTATCCGGAGCGGTATGTTCAACTCTGGCAAACGACATACCCATTCTAATTATGGCAAGAATTTTACAGGGACTGGCGGTCGGAACATTTATCTGCGTTTCCTCATCCACCCTAAATGAACTGGAACGGAATCGCAATTGGCAAACATCGTCTCTTGTCACTGCTTTTGCGGTAACGGCAGGAAGCTCATTAGGACCATTTATGGCTGGTATATTGGCACAATTTGCGCCAATGCCGACAAAACTGCCCTATATCGTTTATGGCGGCCTGGTCATTCTCGGCATGATCGGAATGTCGACAGTTAAGGTGAGCTACCGGAAAGCGCATCGCGTTCGGTTTCATGGGCTGAACATTCCGAAAACGATCCGGCTGCACGCTTATACGGCTGCAGCGACCTCGTTTATAGCCTGGGGAGTCGTCAGCTTGTTTCTTTCCGTCATTCCTTCCTATTTGAATGAATGGGCCGGCAAATTCAATTTTATTCTTTCCGGCGGGATGATTGCATCGATCTTTGCTCTATCAACGTTCAGCCAGTTTTTGTTTAAGAGATTGTCCGTTATGAAAATGATGGCGGTTGGGATTTTACTGTTGTCACTGGGACTTATGGGAGTTGCGGCGACTCTTCAACATATGTCGATCGTTTTGCTGATTACTTCAGCCATTTGTGTGGGATTGGGGCACGGTCCTTTATATGCGGGAAGTCTTGTGTCAATTAGCACAGAGGTAGCGGACGATATACGGGGCGACATTATTTCTTTATTTTATCTATTTAGTTATACAGGGATTGCATTTCCCGTCATATTGCTGGGATATTCCGCTGAGCAGATAGGTATTGAAACATCCGTATTTTTATTTGCGCTTTTTATTGAAGCGGGAGCTCTCCTAAGCCTCCTGTTGTGGCACAAGACGAAGACAGAGAAAGATGGAGGAAGAATGAGATGAAATTATTTCAAGCCATGGAACGAGACGATTATGAGGAGCTGCTGTTCTGCCAGGATAAGCAATCGGGGCTGAAAGCAATTATTGCCATTCACGATACATCGCTTGGACCTGCTCTCGGCGGCACTCGCATGTGGAATTATGGTTCTGAAGAAGCGGCTATTGAAGACGTCCTGCGCCTCGCCAAAGGCATGACGTATAAGAATGCCGTATCGGGTCTTAATCTTGGAGGAGGGAAAACGGTTATCATCGGTGATCCGAAAAAAGATAAAAATGAGGAAATGTTTCGCGCTTTCGGACGTTTTATCCAGGGGTTAAACGGACGGTATATCACGGCTGAAGATGTCGGGACAACGGTTCAGGATATGGACATCGTTTACCAAGAAACCGACTTTGTAGCGGGGATCTCCCCCACATACGGCTCATCAGGCAATCCTTCCCCGGCAACGGCTTACGGGGTTTATCAAGGGATGAAAGCGGCGGCAAAAGAAGCCTTTGGCAGCGATTCGCTGGAAGGGAAAGTGGTCGCCGTCCAGGGGGCAGGAAACGTGGCTACCCATTTATATTCACATCTCCATACGGAAGGAGCAAAATTGATTGTCACCGATATTCAACAAGAGGCTGTTCGGCGGGCAATAGAACAATTCGATGCCATTGCCGTAGACCCGGACGATATTTATGATGTCAACTGCGATATTTACGCGCCTTGTGCGCTCGGTGCGACGATCAACGACGAGACGATCCCGCGCTTAAAAGCAAAAGTCATCGCCGGTTCTGCAAACAATCAATTAAAGGAAGCAAGGCACGGCGATCTGATTCATGAACTCGGACTTGTTTATGCGCCTGATTATGTCATCAACGCCGGGGGAGTTATTAATATAGCGGACGAGTTATACGGCTATAACCGGGAACGCGCGTATAACAAAATTGCAGAGATTCATCTTACGATCGAACGCATTTTTGAAATCTCGAAGCGTGACGGCATACCTACCTATGCGGCTGCAGACAGGCTCGCTGAAGAACGGATAATGAAATTGAAGCAATCACGGAGCGCATTTCTGCAAAACAGTCATCATACCTTGAGCAGAAGGCCGGTACGAGTCTAGTTCTTTGCAAGAAGATAAGCATTGAAAATGTTGTAGAGGTAAACAAACAGGGAGGTTTATAGATGAGTTGGAATTATACCGATTCTTATGAGTGGATGGAACGGGTCACATCGATGGAGCCTTTGATTATTACCTGCTGCTGCAACGGAGGCGTTCAAGGAAAAGAGTCTCATCGGGGAATTCCGGAAACACCCGAAGAGATTGCCGATTCGGTTTATGAGGCCTACAATGAAGGGGCGTCCGTTGTCCATGTTCACGGGAGGGATCCAAACAATCTCGGAGACACCACAATGGACCCCGAAGTTATGTATCGGATCAATGCGTTAATTCGGGAACGATGTCCGGATATCATAATCAACAATACAACTGGAGGCGGACCGACATCGACCATGGAGGACAGGCTTCGCAGTCTGGATGCGCTGCCGGAGATGGCATCACTAAACATGGGACCGGATATGTCGCGTTTTGTGATCAAGGCCAGAGAAGAAGCTCTGGACCATCCCCGTCCCTCCCAGGAATACGACATCTGCATCCCTTTTACGTACGGCTTCATTGAACAGCTGGCAGCGGGCATGCTCGAGAAAGGCATCATACCCGAGATGGAGATGTATAATTCCGGTCAATATTGGGTGGCTCAAAAACTGATATCCGAAGGATTAATCAAGACGCCATACTTGTTTCAATTTGTGATGGGTTATCAGACCGCTACTTACCCTACGCCTGAAAACCTGATTCATATGGCCCGCGAGCTACCGGCCGGAGCGCATTTTACCGTCGCCGGCATCGGAAAATACCAATGGGCGATGACGACGCAAAGCATTCTGCTCGGAGGACATGTGCGCGTAGGTTTGGAAGACAATATTTATCTAAAGCGCGGTCAGAAGCTGAAGAACAATGCTGAGGCCGTCGCCAAAATTGCCCTCATCTCAAGAGAGCTTAACCGTGAAATCGCAACACCGGAGCAAGCAAGGAGCATGTTGGGGGTTTCGTCCATACCTAGCCGCTATTGAGTAAGAGCGTCTTGCCGTTTCCGAATATTTACGATAGGAGAATCGAAACGAATGAATATTTATGAGTTTAATGGAATATATCCGAAGATTGCCGACGGAGTCTTTATTGCGCCCACTGCAACCATTATCGGCGACGTCGTCATAGAGGAGGGCAGCAGCATTTGGTTCGGAGCGGTTCTCCGGGGGGACGCAGGGTCGATCCGGATCGGGAAAAATAACAGCATACAGGACAACTGTGTCGTTCATATGACGGACTCAGGAACGTTTATCGGGGACAACAATACGATCGGGCATGGCTCTATCCTGCATAACTGTACAATCGGTAACAACAACGTCATCGGCATGAATGCGGTTGTTCTCGACGGGGCCGTCATTCAAAACGAAAATGTCATCGCAGCGGGCAGCGTAATTACGGGAAATACAAGAATCGAGGACCGTCAGCTCTTTACGGGTTCCCCGGGACAATTCAAGAAAGAATTGTCCGGTAGCTCCTTGTGGTGGGTACAGGAAAGTTCGAACGTATATTTGAAGCTGGTTGAACAATACGACAGCAGGTATAAATATCATAGCAGTTTAAAATGAAGCCTGTGTATATCATCCAGGTAATGAGGAATTAACAAAGGATTTTTGTCATGAAGCATCTTGACTGTTCAGTCTGGAAAATATATTCTTTATTTAAAGCCTAAATCTGTTAGCTCTCTGTTACTAAAATTCTAATAAGAGGTGGTAAAGGTGGCGAATCAGGCTGTTAATTACGAAGCGAGACTCCGGGAAGCACAGGAAATTTTCGAGAAATTTAAAAATTCTATGATAGAAAAGGACATGGATAAATTTATCGAATTGTTTGATGAGAATGTCATCTTCGAATTTCCATTCGCGCCCAAAGGATATACCCTGAAATTAGAAGGGAAATCTGCCCTTTATAAATATGTAAAGGAAATTCCCAACAAGATTGAGCTCTCCAAATTTAAAGAACCGACTTTCCATCTGACTCTGAACCCCAATGTGATAATTATTGAATTTGGAATCGAAGAAGGGCAGGCCATAATAACCGGTAAGCCTTATCTGCAAAGTTATATTTCCGTGATTGAAACGAAGGAAAACAAGATCGTTCACTACAAGGATTATTGGAATCCGGTTGTCGCGCTTGCAGCTCTTGGGGAAGAGTCCTCGTTCCTGGAAGTTTACAAAGCGCAGCAGCAATAATATCCAATTACTATGGTCAAACGTTAGAGGAAGTAACAGGAATGACTTTTTACGAGTGGTCAGAGGATTGGAAAAAGAAATACGGAAATTGAACAAAGACTAAGCAAACAAGAGAAGGATACTCAATAAACAGCGGCAGCCTAAGACTTCTTTAGACTGCCGCTTCATAACCTTAAAAATTAAAGATACAACCCGTGCTCCGCTTCCGCAAACTGCTGCGATTTCTCCTTCATTCCGCGTTCAATCGCTTCGGCATCCTCCAGATTATTCTGCTTGGCATATTCCCGGATGTCCTGCGTGATTCTCATGCTGCAAAATTTCGGGCCGCACATCGAGCAGAAATGCGCCGTCTTCGCGCCTTCTGCAGGCAAGGTCTCGTCATGGTATTCCGTAGCCCGCTCCGGATCAAGTGACAGCTGAAACTGGTCCTTCCAGCGGAACTCGAACCGGGCTTTGGACAGCGCGTCGTCCCGTTCCTGTGCCCCAGGATGCCCTTTGGCCAGATCGGCCGCGTGCGCCGCGATCTTGTAGGCGATGACGCCTTCGCGCACATCGTCCTTGTTCGGGAGGCCCAGATGCTCCTTAGGCGTCACGTAGCAGAGCATGGCCGTGCCGAACCAGCCGATCATCGCCGCGCCGATGGCGGAAGTAATATGATCGTAGCCCGGCGCGATATCCGTCGTAAGCGGACCAAGCGTGTAGAAGGGCGCTTCCTTGCACACTTCCATTTGGCGGTCGACATTCTCCTTGATTTTGTGCATCGGAACATGCCCCGGGCCTTCAATCATCACCTGCACATCATGCTTCCAGGCAATCTCGGTCAGCTCACCCAGAGTTTCAAGCTCAGCGAACTGCGCTTCGTCGTTTGCATCGGCGATGGAACCCGGCCGCAGGCCGTCTCCCAGGGAGAACGCGATGTCGTACGTCTTCATGATTTCACAGATTTCCTCAAAATGAGTATACAGGAAGTTCTCCTGATGATGGGCGAGGCACCAGGCCGCCATGATCGAGCCGCCGCGGGATACGATGCCCGTTAGCGTTTGGCTGTCAAAGGGACATAGCGCAGCAGCACGCCCGCATGGATCGTGAAATAGTCGACGCCCTGCTCGGCCTGTTCAATCAGCGTATCGCGATAGATTTCCCAGCTCAGCTCATGCGCCTTGCCGCCGACCTTTTCCAGCGCCTGATACAGCGGCACCGTTCCTACAGGCACTGGGGAGTTGCGGACAATCCATTCCCGGGTCGTATGAATATGACGGCCAGTCGAAAGATCCATAATCGTATCCGAGCCCCAATGGGTCGCCCAGCGCATTTTCTCCACTTCTTCGTCGATCGAGGAGGAGACCGCGGAGTTTCCGATATTGGCGTTTATTTTCACCAAAAAGTTCCGGCCGATGATCATTGGCTCGCTTTCCGGGTGATTGATGTTGCTGGGGATGATCGCTCGGCCGCTCGCGACTTCGCTGCGGACAAACTCCGGATCAACATTTTCGCGGATAGCAATAAACTCCATCTCCGGTGTGATGATGCCTTTGCGGGCATAGTGCATCTGTGTAACATTGGCTCCGCTCTTGGCGCGCAGCGGCTGCCGTTTTAATCCCGGAAAGACTTCCGCGTTAGGGTCCTGCTCCAAATTCCGCAATCCGTTATCTTCCGGCTTTACGTCCCGGCCCTCATATTCCTCGACATCCCCGCGTTCCAATATCCAGCTATGACGGAGCGGGGGGAGTCCTTTCCGGATATCCGTACACATCAGTGTATCGGAATAAGGGCCGCTGGCGTCATATACCCGTACTGGGGGATTAGGAGTTGCGCTGCCGTCAACCCCGGTCGTATCGCTCAGCGTAATCTCGCGCATGGGAACCCGAATGTCCTCCCGCGAACCTTTCACATACACTTTCTGACTTTGACTTGTCATTTCAATTCCTCCTCATAATGGTGTGAAGCGCCGGAGGAGGCCAGGTACGCAAAAAAGACCGCATCCGAAGAAGCGGTCTTTGAACATACAAAGCCTGTGACGTTTCCTCCGCTGGCATTACCCAGATCAGGTTTTACGGTCGATGGCATAGGGCCATCCTCTCAGCCCGGCTATTTCCGAGCTCCCGTGTCTATGAAGTTGTCTTTAACAGGATATCCTAAACTCTGGGAAAGCACAAGCTATTCTTGGGAGATTTGCCGCCGGATTTCAAGCGCGGTTCCAAGAGAACGGGCCGCCCGGTCCAATGAAAGAAGCGAATTCGTACCGTGTTGGAAGCTTAACAGCGCGTGTTCCAAGGTGGCGGCATACGGATTGATCTCCTCCAAAACGAGACGCTGCGCGCCGGAGGCGGTGTGTTCCATCAAAGCGGCATCGGACTGGTCTCCAGAATCCTGTTCAAGAAAAACCAGCTTGCCGGATTCAAAATAAGCTTCATAGCCGACAGTAAAGGGATATCCGTCAGGCATTCCAGAGGAAGAGACAACTTCCGCAATCGTGCCTTCTTGCCTGAATACCGCCCGAACCAGCGACTGCCGCGCATCCCTATATTCCGTCCCCCAAGCGGATCGAAGCTCCGGCGAATCCATTAACCCTTCGATAAAGTCCAATTCGTGAATCATGAACTGGATAGGGAGGGAGCCGAGGCCCAGATCACCCCAGAGCGGGGGCGTCTCCCTTTTTAAAGTGAGTGACAACAGCTTGCCGTACGTGCCTTTCAGGCAGGACTCCCGAAGATATGTAAAGGCCGGGTCAAAATGGATAAACCGGTTAACGAGTACCCTTTTGCTGGTTCGCCTTTCCGCATCCAGCATCGCCGCAGCTTCTTCCATGGAGCAGCATACGGGCGTTTCGCAGAACACATGCTTTCCATGCTCAAGCGCCATGACCGCAACTTCGGCATGAAGCGGGGAGGGTAGACACAAATCGATGACATCTATATCCAGATCGCGCAAAAGTCCATCCAAATCCCGGGTAATCTCTACCTTCAACTCACTTTCCAATTCAGCCAGCTTGTTTTTATCTCTTCCGAACACGACCACGCGTCCGCACAGGTCCATATTTTTCAGCAGGCGGGCATGATATGCCCCAAATCCCGTCCCGAGTACGCCAATATTCATGAATTCCATCTCCTTCAATCGTTCTTGCTCTATGATATACTTGTATTGTTGACAGCTAAGTGGCAACGATATGGAAATCACCCTATGAAAAAATTCTATGGTCCGCTAAAGGAGGTCAAGCGATGAGACTGCACCGGCTGGTTGCGATTTTACTGCTGATGGAGTCCAGAGGAAAAATAAAAGCCAAAGAGCTCGCGGAAGCGCTCGAAACCTCCGTCCGTTCGATTTATCGCGATGTGGATACGCTCGCCGAAGCCGGCGTTCCGATTGTCAGCACTCCGGGACCTTCCGGCGGCCTTTCACTGATGGAAGGCTACACCGTTGGTCTGAACAGCCTGCATAGCGACGATGTCGTTCACCTGTATCTCACGGGGCTCGGCATTTACTCCGGCGCGGGAACCGAGTCGGGACATAAGCTCAAGAATGCGCTGCTGAAGCTGGAAAAAACGCTTCCGGACGCCTACAAACCGGATCTGCATAAGGCAAAATCCCGGTTTTTTTTCGATGATACGCCCTGGTGGAGCGAGCGACCGGCGGTTCCCTGCCTGGAAAAGATCAGGGCCGCGCTTTGGAAGTCGCATAAGCTGACGATTCATTACATGAAGCCGGGGGGCGAAACATCGCTCCGAAGTGTACGTCCTTATGGGCTGGTGGTGAAGCAGGGGGAGTGGTACCTGGCCGCTTACTGCGAGATGGCGGAGGAAGTGCGGATCTTCAAATGCGAGCGGATCGCTGAAGCCCGAGAGGAAGAGGAAACGTTCGGGATTCCTGCCGATTTCTCGCTGGAGGCTTATTGGAAAGAGCGGAATGAGTCTTTTAAGCTGTCGAGACGAGAGGATGAGCAGTACCCGGTCGTTCTCAAAGTGAAAGAGCCGGGCGTCAATTTGCGGGACAAGCTGGATATTTTGCACGAAGCCTTGGAAAAGGATACGGTTCTGCTGACAGTGAATATGTACGGGTATGAGGCGGCCTGCCGGGATGTGTTGGGATTTGTCGGTTATGCCGAGGTGATTGCTCCAGAGGAGCTTCGGACTTTTGTGCGGAGAAAACTTTCGGAGCTTAAGGAATGGTATGCGGAATGAATAAAAGCCGTCTTCTCTCCCGAAGGAGGAAGGACGGCTTTCCAAGTTCCCAAGTATGTGCGCCGATTGCCTTAAATAATACGATGTCCGCCGTCGACGTGAAGAACGGTTCCGGTCACAAAGCCGTTTTGGATCAGGTACAGCACGCCTTGCGCGGTATCTTCCGCTTTACCCACCCGTTGTACCGGCAGTTTGCCCGCCACCGATGTATAAAAGTCATTTCGCGCGTCTTCCGGCATTTTACTTCTCGAAGGCGTATCGATGATACCCGGCGACAAAATATTCACCCGAATGGGAGCGAGCTCCAAGGCCAGCGTCTGCCCCAAATTAGAAACCGCAGCGTTAACTGCGCCCAGTACGGACGAGCCGATCATCGATTTGTAGGCGACAACACCGGAGAACAAGGTAATGGAACCGTTCGGTGATATGTTTGGCGCACCGTATTTTGCCGCATAGTATTGGCCCCAGAATTTGCTCTCGAACAACTCGCGGGCTTGGGCGGTTTCCGTGTGGAGGAAAGACCCTCCGGAAGTTACTGCGGCGCTGATGACCAGATGATCGAACGTGCCGATCGTTTCAAAAAAGGACTTCACCTGCTGTTCGTCCGTCGTATCCAGCGTATGGGCCGACGCTTTCGCGCCCAGTTGTTCTTTCGCGTTCTGCAGTTTCTCTTCCGACCGGCTGGCAATAATGACTTCCCCTCCAAGTGCTATGACTTGTTTGGCCGCCTCCAGACCAATTCCGGAGCTTCCTCCGATAATGACAACTTTCTGATTTTGCAGCATAACATATCCTCCTCATAGTCGTACTTAGTGTTTTTCTAGAGCGTTGCTCAGTCGATTAAGCACCCAGCACTTCGTGCAGATGGGCTTCCAGTTCGGACAGATATTGATCCAGCTTCGGATTCTTGATGACATCGTAGCAGGCAAAGCTTTTTAATGCCTCCATGCCGAGAAATTCCTGAACACGATGCAGATGTTCGATTGCCTCGTCCAGCTTTTCCCCTTTAAAGAACTGCTGCGGATCGCCAAATGCCTGCTCGGGAGCGTTCCAGGTGGTGGAGAACATATATTTTTTACCGGTTAACAAGCCGCCTTCTCCGTACCGGTCTCCGCCCTTGAAAAAGATGCCATACTCATACACTTCATCCATATACGTTTTGAACAGCCCGGGAATACTGAACCAGTAGATGGGCGTTTGGTAGATGACCACGTCGGCCCACAAAAACTTCCGATGCTCTTCTTCGTTGTTGTACCCGTTCTGAATAATCGTGGTTTGCACGTTGTTCTTTTCACTTAAAATACTTACCATCCGATCCACCAGGGTCTGGTTCAATTTACCTTCCGCGCCGCCGTATTGTTCATGGCCGTTGATGATCAGAATATTTTTCATTTCTCCGACTCCTTTATATATAAGGTTTAACACATGGATATTATATAAGCAGTAAGTTCATTAAGGGAAGTAGTGATATTAAATTCATATAGTTTCCGAAAATATATTTTTGTGATATGATTGGGTTTACCAAGTAAAATATTTTTATGGAGGATGTTTTCGATGAGCGAGAATGAACCCGTCGTTCTAACGAAAGGAGCGCCCGGCGAGTCATGTCCCATTGCCAAGACGCTGGACGTGATCGGGACAAAATGGACGTTTTTAATTATCCGGGACCTGCTAATCGAAGGGACGCTTCGCTTCAGTGATCTGCTCAAATCGATGGACGGCATCAGTCCGAAGACCCTGTCGCTCCGTCTTAAAGAGCTGGAAGAGAACGGTGTAGTGGAACGCAAGGTTTATCCGGAAGTGCCTCCGCGCGTAGAATATACAATTACTGAGAAGGGAAGACAGCTGGAAGGGATTTTTATCGAGTTAAAAAGATTTGGCCTGCGTTTGTAATCCTGCTGCGGCAGCTTACGCTCCTTATTCCAGCACAAAAAAGACCGCTTCGCGAGGAAGTGGTCTTTACCTGTTTATAGCGTCGAAGGCAGGGTAAAGGAAGGAGTGGGACGATAAAATCGCCTGCTTATCCGGCTTTTTTGCCCTGACACTTTTTGCATACCGTCAGCTTTTCGCCTTGAGCTCCTACTGCGGTGTATAACAGTTTGATCCGTGTGCTGCCGCACAGAGGACATGTGCCTCTTGCCCGGGAAGGCATCCGCCACAGCGCTTTGCCGCGCTTGTTTTTAGCCATGTTCGATTCCACCTCTGCCCAAATACTTGATCTCGCTGTTATTCTATGCGGGCGGGCGGCAGGCGGTTCGGCAGGGCGGCTTTGAAGAATGATTGCGTTTTCCAGCAACTTACACTATAATTAGTACCAGGTACTAATATCAGCTTATAATCCAATATGAGGTGATCCGGATGGCAGGAGCAAGAATAACCGCAATAGGAAGTTACGTGCCAGGCACAAGATTAACCAATTCTGATCTGGAGCGGATGGTCGACACGAATAATGAATGGATTATTCAAAGAACCGGAATTCAGGAGCGCAGAATTAGCCGTCCGGATGAATTCACCAGTGAATTGTGCGTTGCTGCAGTAAACAATCTGATTCAGCGATTTAATAAAAACGTAGAAGACGTAGATATGGTTATCGTTGCGACGAGTACGCCGGATTTTACGTTCCCCTCGGTTGCCAGCCTTGTTCAGGACCGGTTACATATCGCCCAGACGGGAGCGATGGATCTAAGCGCGGCATGCTCGGGATTTGTCTATGCGCTGCATGTTGCGCACAGTTTGATTTCATCCGGACTTCACAAGAAAATACTCGTCATCGGCGCGGACACCATGTCCAAAATCACGGATTACACCGATCGGACCACTTGCGTGCTATTTGGCGATGGAGCCGGCGCCGTGCTGGTCGAACAGGATGACCACTTTCAAAGCTTCATGGGGTATCACCTCGAAAGTGAAGGGAGCGGGGCGCACCATGTCTACCGGGCTAATTTAGCGAATAAAGTAAAGGACATCGAATTGGTCGATACAAGAAGCCTTGTGCAAAATGGCCGGGAGGTGTACCGGTGGGTGGTCCGGAAGATTCCTGGCGGGATCAAAGAGCTTTTAACTAAAACGGACATGACCATAGACGAAGTGGACTGGTTCATTCCTCATAGCGCCAACCTGCGGATCATCGAGCCGATCTGTGAAAAAATAGAACACCCGATGGACAAGACGCTGTACAGCTTGGTTCACTTCGGAAATACTTCAGCTGCTACCATCCCATTATCTCTCGACCTCGGCATTCGCGAAGGAAAAGTTAAAAATGGGGATCGGGTTCTTTTGTACGGCTTTGGCGCCGGTTTGACCCATGCCGGGCAGCTGATGGAGCTGAGATTGGACGAACAAGTTGCGGTGCCGGGGGCTTTGTGAAAAAAATGAATAAGCTGTCTCGCGACACAAATCATGTCACAATTCATATTTTGACACTCGTCTTGCAATTATTTTTTTGAGTATGAATCTTGGAATTTTTGAAATTAGTTTCATATTTCCCGGATAAATAACAGACTTATTTTTAAGTAATGAATCAACTGCAACTTTAGCAACATTTTCTGGCGGCATTAAGAATTTTTTTTGATTTGTATTCCCTGCGTTATTAAAAAAATTCGTATCGGTGTCCCCGGGACAAAGACAACTTACTGTAATATTTGAGTGTCTTAACTCATGTCTTAATGCTTCTGTAAACGATAAAACAAATGCTTTTGTCGCGCCATAGACACTATAGTATGGTAATGGGTAAAGAGCGGCTATACTTGCTACATTTAAAATATAGCCCTTCTTACGCTTCTTAAGTTCTGGAATGAAATAATGAACCAAACCAACTAAACTATTGATGTTCAGTGCAATCATACTTATTTGTTTCTCTACGCTTAAATTATGGAACTCTCCGAATAAACCTACGCCAGCGTTATTTATAATCGCTTGAATTTTTATATTACGTTCTTTGCACCATTCGTAAATCGATTTGGAAGCATTCTCTTCCAGTAAATCGATTGATACAAAAAGAACATTAACCTTATAGTTAGTGTTTAATTGATTAGCTAACTCCTCTAGAGCGTTTTTATTTCTTGCGATTAATACTAGATTACGACCTCTTATGGCAAACTCTTTGGCAATCTCTTTTCCAATTCCGCTGCTTGCTCCTGTAACTAGGGTATATTCTTCACAATTATTTAATACGTTCATTTTTCTCCTCCTATGCTTCTGCTGTATTGGCGCAAAAAGCATACAACAAGAGAAGAGCTTTTTCATTTACATTTGTAAATTACTAAGTTTATTTTTTATTCTACTCAGAGAAACAGGGGAAACGCCTAAAAATGAAGCAATGTATTTCTGCTTAATACGTTTTTCAATATTCGGGTACTTTCGAATCAGATTAACGTATCGTTGTGTTGCGTCTTCTAATATAAAACTAGACTCTCGATATTCTTTGTAGATTATTGTTTCATCTTGTAATGCTTTTATAACTTTTAACCATGTGATGTTATCTTTCGTTATTTTTTCGAAGGAAGGATACTCGGTTATCAATAAAATACAACTTTCTAATGCCTCAATATAGTATTTAGCATGTTGATTTAAAATTAATGCTGAATACCCTAGTATGGAACCCTTGAAAAAAAAGTTTTTGGTCGAGTCATTGCCATTTTTATCTATATAATAACTTCTTAGTAATCCCGAAACATTGAAGGCTAATTTGCTTGGCAAGTCACCCTCCCTTATAAAGAAATCGTTTTTAGTTAACTTAATGGGTTTAAATGTTTCCATTACATTCTTTTTTTCTTGTTCAGAAAATTGAATATGAGTCAATTTTTCTAAACGATCTATCATGAAATCGTAATACTTCGTATACAAGACAGTTCCTCTTTTCCCGATTGATTATTTCAATTATAGGGAGTCCCCAGATTTGTGTCGCATTACATAAGGTCATAATTGATCAAAAAAGCGGTCATTTATGCCGCGAAAAAACAGCGTATAACATATATTATACGCTGTTTTTGATTTAAGCGATTTTTATTCGTGCGGATGGAGAAGTGGACGGGCGGATTTGCTCCATTTTTTGGTTATTTTAACGGTTTCGGAAGTGCGGCGGCGAATAATCCCTTATTCGTCTGAACGAGAAGCGTGCCATTGACCGTATAGGCGTTACCAATCTCTGTAGCTTTCGTTGAGATACGCCCGAGCCTTTTGCCCGTCGCCGCCTCGATCAAGTAAAAGTCTCCGTTATCCAAACTGACGAACACGCCCCTACCTATGGCTTGGACACGGGCAACGGGAGTGGGAAAGCGGCCGTAGGACACTTTACTAAGATTACCAAGCTTGACACCGATCAATTCGGTTCCCTGTGAAAAGAAAGCCATCCCGTTTTCCGGGCCAGCCAACCATTTTCCATACTGTTCATAGCTGACAGGTTTGGCATTGCTGTCTTGCCCTAAAGTATAGCGGCGAAGGAAGGCTTCATTCTTCTCGAGATTTCCGTCGGCAGTATAGAGATAGGGGCCTTTAATTAAGGTATAGCTGTTGCCGAGTCGGCTTACATCATTAAGAGGAGTATAGTTCTCCGTTTTGGTCACCTTTCCAGTCCGGGGACTCAGTTGAACCCAAGTGACCAAATAACCGGGAGCCGCCACTCCGCCGGTAACCGTTGAAAGGTCCGGCGGCCGGCGCATCATAAGCTGTCCGTTCCGGTGGGCGAGGAAGGAGTAAACGCCCTCGGTTCTCCACCGTTGTTTGCCGGTCGCGGGATCAAGGCCGAAAAATTGCGTCCGGTAATTATCGATCGTACTGGACACGATGAGTACGCCGTCATATTGGCCGATCAGGGAGCTGGCGTACATGGGCAATGCTGTGTTTTCCCATTTTTTCTTGCCGTTAGAAGGATTGTAGGCGGCGAGTCCGCCGTTTTCGTTAAAATAAATCAAGGCTCCGTTTACAAATCCGGCATGCGCTCCAGTCTCAGGCGAGGTACCGATCCCTTTCGCTTTCCAGATTATCTTCCCGTTTCGGGCATCCGCACGCACCAGATTGCCGCTGCTTGTAATGTAAAAGACGGAATTGCCTGTTATTACTTCGGGATACTGTCCTCCCGGGATGGACCATTTCACCTTGCCTGTCGCTAGATCTGCCGCTATGAGCTTGCCGCTTGCTGCATAGTATACAAGGCCGTTTATTACGGGGGCCTGCTTTTCATAAAGTCTGCTTCCGTTCGTTTGTGCCTGCCAAAGCAGTTTAAGCGCTGGAGTTGCGGAGTCGACAGCAGTGGAAACGGTAGAGGTATTGCCATGTACGGTATCGGCCGCCGCGATATGTCCGTAAAGACCATCACCGGCGGTAAGCAGCGATGTGGCGAGCAGCGCGTTCAGAATATAGGTTGTTTTTTTCAACAGATCATCTCCTTGTTATTCTTCTATGTATTTGACTCCTGAAGTGGCGAGAAAGTTGCTAAATATGGAAAATCAATCCAAAGAACAAAATTGGTTAACATAAAATATATTATGTAAACTAATATCAATTCCGCCAGTCAGACGGGAAATACAGAACGGCTTTACTAAAGGACGCCCAACCGCTTATATAAGATGAACTTGAAAAATGGCATCAGGGCAAGGAGTAACGAAGGGGAAGTTTGGAACTGTAGGAGCGATAGCGATCGCCTTTGTCTCCGGATTTCATCTGCAGAGAGCGGTATAAATCAAGAAATCTGGGGACAACAGCGGCCGGAAGTCCAAACATTCCTCGTAGTTACGACTGATATCTGATGGAAAAATCTTAAGTTCAGCTTATATAGGGTACAAATCCCGTTAAACCAGGATACTTCATTACATTAAAAAAACGCCGGCAGAGCTTCATCCGATGCTCTGCCGGCGTTTTTCGATATGTGCTATTAGGACACTTCACTCCGCTGCTCCGGGCGTTTCACCGGCGCAGGCTGGGTCTTAATGGCCGTCTTCCGCTTATTATTATAATAGGAAAAAGTCAAATAAAAAACAGCGATGATGCCGGGGTAGGCAATCGCCATTCCGGTGAACGGGAACACAGCTGCCGTTGCGGCAAAGGAAATCCAGCTGATGGTCACTCCGAACCGGCTGCCCTTGAGCAGCCGGATTCCCGCCGCGCAGCCTCCGATATAAGTCAGGATAAAGGTGGCGTTCGGGAAGGTGATGAGGGTAGTCAGCGACACAAGGCCGCTGCCGTACAGTGTCATCACTGTTGTAAAGCACAGCAGCAGGAAGGCCAGCGCGCCGATCGGCGTATGGAACCGGCCGGACATACGGCTCATCCACTGAGGGGCGTGCCCCTGGCGGGCCATTGCATAGGCCACCCTTGAAGCGGCGCCGACATAGGCGATGATCGTGGCGGTGCAGATGAACAGACCCGTAAGTCCGGCGACCAGTCCGCCCCAATGTCCAAGCGGCCGGGTGATCATCCAGACCAGCGAGGAGGAGCTTCCTTTAAGGTAGCTTTCGGTGCCGACCACGGCCAGCGCCGTGAGGAAATAGAGCGCGCCGACAATGATAGCAGAGATGGTAACCCCTTTAACTGCTGCGCGCTGCGGGTCCTTGAATTCTTCGGACAGATGGGACACCGCTTCCCAGCCGATAAAGCACCAGAACAGAATGGCCGTTGCCTTGCCAACGTTCATCCAGCCGTGCGGAACAAACGGCGTGAAAGAGGCGCTGTCCATTCGGGGCAGCGCGGCGGCAAAAGCAAAGACGAGCACGGCAACGATGGCCACTACGACGGCGATTTGCACTTTTCCGGCGAGCTGCATGCCGACCCAGTTCATGCCGAGCCCTGTAGCAAGAATTGCGGCAGCCAGCGCGATTCGCGCCGGTTCGCCCCAGCCCATGGCGGCGGACATATAGCCCCCTCCGGTCAGGGCGGCTACGGGGGCGCCGATCGGGACGGACATCAGGAAGAACCAGCCGACCAGCGTACCGGCGCGTTCTCCGAAAGCAAGCGTTACGAAATGGGATACGCCGCCGGCGTTGGGGAATTTCGCGGAGAGCAGCCCCATCGAGAGCGCCATCGGCAGAATCAGCAGCGTCATGAATCCCCAAGCGAGCAGCGAAGCAGGCCCCGCCATTTCCGCTGCCAGTCCGGGGACGATCAGGATCCCCGATCCGAGCACCGCGCCGATATATAGAGCGATCGCCTGCGGCATCCCGATATGGTTTTGCAGCGAATTGGATTCCTTCATTACAATCATCCAGCCTTTCTTGTTTCTTTCTTGTCTTTTTTTAAAGAGTATCAGATAATGGTCCTATTGGAAAAACGGAATGTTTAGATGACATCCATTCAAAATTCCGATGGAAGGGTGCGTGTCGATGGAATCCCGTCATCTTTTTACTTTTTTGGTCGTGGTGGAAGCCGGGAGCTTCACCCGGGCCGCGCAGAAGCTGGATTACGCCCAGTCCAGCATTACGGCGCAAATTCAGGCTCTGGAGAACGAGCTGGGTCAACCTCTGTTCAACCGGATCGGCAAAAGAATTACTCTGACCGACGCCGGACGCCGCCTGCTGCCGTATGCCCAGGAGATTTCCAAAATGCACGCCATGGCCGAGAACGCGCTGCGCTCGCAAAGCGGCATCGGTGGATCGCTCAAGATCGGCGGGCCCGAATCCCTTGCGGCTTTCCGGCTGCCCGGAATCATCCGTGAATACCGGGAAAAGTATCCCCAGGTGGAGATGATCTTAAAACCCGGTTTCTGCTGGGATTTGCGGGAAATGATCCGCTCGGGCGAGGTCGATTTGGCCTTTCTGCTGCAGCCCGAGCAGGAGGACCGGGATCTGCATATCGAAACGCTGGTGCAGGAGGAGATGGCGCTCGTGGCGCCGGTGAATCACCGGCTGGTTCGCCTATCCGCAGTCGAGCCGTCCGATCTGAAAGAGGAGACGATTCTGCATACGGAGACGGGCTGTTCGTACCGGATATTGTTTGAGCAGCATTTGAATGCGCATGGCGTGTATCCGGACCCGAAGCTGGAATTCTGGAGCATTGAAGCGATCAAGCAGTGCGTGATGGCCGGTCTGGGCATATCTTTTTTACCGCTGGTTACGGTGCAAAAAGAACTCTCGGAAGGAACGCTTGCGCGGCTGATCTGGGATGATGAATCCCAGCGGGTGGCGACCCAGGTTGCGTATCACCGGAAAAAATGGAAGTCTCCTGCGCTCGAAGCTTTTATGGAAATGGTGCAAAAACATGCGGCGGGGTGGCAGCGCCAAGGTGTTCCCGGCTAAGTTGTGATTTGCTATAATAAGAGGTCGGTAAAAGGGGAGGAGGAAATCCAGAATGGACGAAGCTCTACTGGAGTATGAGGAAGAACTCGAAGCTTTTAACGTCTGGATGAAGGATGCGGGCTATACCCCGTATACCCAAAAATCGTATCTGGCCGATATCCGGCAGTTCCTGAACAGTCTAAACGGCAAGAAACTGGATACTGTCAAAAAGCTGCACGTCATCTCCTTCCTGACCTCCATGCGCGAACGAGGAGTCAGCGACACGACGAGGAACCGCAAGCACGCTTCGGTCAGCTGTTTCTTCAAATCACTGATCGAGCTTGAACTGCTTACCGCCAATCCCGCATCAGGCATCAAGAAGTCCAAGACCGAGAAGAACCGGGAGCCGGTCTTCCTGGACGAGGACGATATGCGGCTTTTTCTGGCTCATGTCGACGGCAAGTACCGAGAGCGCAATCTGGCGATTTTTTTGCTGATGGCCTATATGGGTCTGCGCGTCGGAGAGGTACATACGCTGGGTTTGGGGGATTATCATCCAGAGCGGCGCACCCTGCGCGTCTTCGGCAAAGGCCGCAAATGGCGAAACGTTCCGGTGCCGGCGGACATCGCCCCCTATTTGGAGCAAGCGCTTGAGGAACGGCTGACGCCTTGGCGGGGAAGCAGGGAAGACGCGATGTTCATTTCGCAAAAAGGCCGTCGCCTTTCGATCCGCGCCATCCAAGGGATAGCCGCCGAGACCTTTCAGCGGTTCCAGAGCGGGATTCCGGCTGTTCGCAGGCGTGCTTATTCCAGCCACAAGCTTCGGCATTCTTTTGCTACGATGCTGCTCAGGAAGGGCGCGGATTTGCGGACCGTACAAGAGCTGCTTGGCCATTCCTCGATTCAGACAACGACGGTGTACACCCATATTACGGACAGGGAAAAAGAAGAAGCCATGTCCCGCCTGCAGCTCCAGCTTTAAAATCTAACATTGATAAATGAGGTAAGCAGATGAAATTCAACGTCCGGTTTCTGTCCTTTTATGTGATACAGGTCGAAGGAAAAGAAGGGCAAGGCGCGAAATCGTACAAGCATTACCAGACTCTGGATGAAGAAGAGTATGAACACAGCGAGATCAAGAAATTCCTCGACGGGGAGTTTACGCGGACCGCAAAGCGCAAGGTGGAGAAGAATCCAAACACGGAACAGGCCCCGACCAAGATCGGACGGTTTCTGGTGGAGCCGGGGTACGACCTTGACAGCAATCCGAACTTTAATCAGCTGACGCGGCTGCGCGCGGCCGATGACGTGGAATCCTTTCACAATTTCGGGGATGATCTGGTCCGAAGCTACCTTGATACGAGTGCGGTACGCGGGGGAGCGCTTATTGTTTCCCAGGCCGTTCTCCATACCCACGGGGATGATCCGTTCGTGTTCATTATGAAATGCGATTTTGAGCCCAAGATTGCCCGGATTTCCGATGAGCGCAGTTTGATCAGCGAAGTGGAAATGGCGATCAGCGCCCGCAACATGAAGTCGATTCAATATCCTTATATGCTCGAGGAAGGCATGGTGGAGGAGTGGGAGCTCAAGATCCATCAGTCTTCGCACGCCCGGTATTTTGAGGATTTTCTGAAGTTCGTGACGTACGAGCAGTCGATTCCCGAGATTGTGAACGACCATGTCATGGAGTATGTGCAGAGCTACGTGGAGACAAAATGGCCCGACGAGTCCCATGAGGAACGCCAGCAGACCGAGCGCGATCTGGAGCTTTGGGCCGCAAGCGAGAAGCGGGACATCCAGAACAAATGGGAGCCTGAGGAAGTCATTGAAGCGGCGGCGAGGATTATCGACATCAAGCCGGAAATCGAGCTGAAATTCAAAATCGGGGACACCTATGTCAAAGGATTTCTCGCGGATTTCGGCGACAAAATCCATATCGCCTCGCTCGGCGACCGTTATGCGCTTGTGATCGAAGGCTCTTCGTTTACTTTTGATAAAGGATTTTCGCCTGTGGAGCTGCTGCAGCCGGAGCCATTTGACCGGCTGGCGGACCGCCTGCTGGAGAAGAAGTGGTCGGAGGAAGACGGAGAACCCGGAGTAGAATAGAGAGTCAATAGGGAAGTCGAACACAATTTAATGAAGCCGCCGGCTGTTAAAGCGCGCAGCGGCTTCTTATCTGTTGCATGTCCAAATTCAGACGAACAAGGCTTGTCTTACAGCTCCAGCTTCGCGATTTCGGCCTTAAGCTTCTCGGCAGACTGCTGGAATAAATTCCGCTCCTCGTCGCTCAGCGGGAGATTCAGCACCTCACGGACACCGGAACGGTCCACAACGCACGGTGCGCCGAGGAAGACATCCGATACGCCGTTATAGTTGTTCAGCAGCGTCGATACGTTCAGGACGGCGCCTTCATTGCTGAGGATGGCCTCCACAATCCGGTCGAGCGCCAGTGCGATTGCATAGGAGGTCGCCCCTTTGGCGTTAATGATTTCATAGGCGGCGTTTTTCGTGTTCTCGTAAATTTCCTTGCGGGCCTCGTCGTCAAACCCAAATCGATGCCGCCGCTGATGTTGGCGAGGCTCCATACGGGAACCTCGGAATCTCCGTGCTCGCCGATGATCGAACCGTGAATGCTGCGGGGATCGATCTCTTTGTTCTTCCCGATCAAGTAGCGGAAACGGGCGCTATCGAGGACGGTGCCCGACCCGATGACGCGCCGGCGATCAAATCCGCTAATTTCCAGAGTAGCGTAAGCAAGAATATCAACCGGGTTGGTTGCGATCAACAAAATGGCGTGGGAATTATATTTCGTAATCTTTTGGATAATATCCCGGAAAATCGAAATATTTTTGCGCAGAAGGTCGATGCGCGTCTCGCCTGGCTTCTGTGAAGCCCCCGCGGTTACGATGATAATGTCCGCGTCGCGGCAGTCTTCGTAGGTTCCGGCCCACAGCTTTACACCGCCGACAAAAGGCATCCCGTGGTTCATGTCGAGCGCTTCGCCAAGCGCCTTTTGGTGGTTGACATCAATTAATACGAGTTCGGGCATGCGGCGGCGCAGCAGCAATGTGTAAGCAGTGGTCGTACCAACGGCACCAGTGCCGATAACGACGACGCGGTTGGGTTTGAAGGGGGGGGCCATAGTTCCATCTCCTCTTTGATAGTGTGAATTTTTTATGTCCAATCTTAACCATCATATCTTCATTCGATAGTCTTTTCAAGAACCCGTTATTTAATCCATTACCCATTAATCACAGGTAGTACAACGGAGATCAGGGGAGGTGCGGTACTTTTTGTTTACGGTTTCTTCAATTGTCATGTACATGGGGGCGACGGTATTGCTTATTCTTATTCCCGGGCCAGATCTTATCTTCGCGGTGACTCAAGGCGCTGCAAACGGCAGGAGAGCGGGCGTCTATACAGCCGCTGGGCTGGCCGCCGGGAACATTGTCCATACCCTTGAAATTACGATTATGGATACGCGCCATTACAAATGATAGTATTGGGACTTCTTTTTATTGTGCTGACCGCCATTATTTTCGTCCTGCTGGGCATTAAGCTTTTGACCACAACCCCTTAAATCTTACAACTTAGACTGGAGAGAATTGCAGCATGAATCTACTTCGCAAAAAAACGCTTGACGCTTCCCGGGTAAGCGGCGAGGGCAAGCTGAACAAGACTTTGGGCGCCCTGGATTTGACGGCGCTTGGCGTCGGCGCCATCATCGGCACCGGCATCTTCGTGATGACCGGCGTGGCTGCGGCCGAGCACGCGGGTCCGGCGCTTGTACTTTCTTTTGTCATTGCGGCACTTGCTTGTGCTCTGTCTGCGCTCTGCTATGCCGAGTTCGCCTCGACACTACCTGTATCCGGCAGCGCCTACGCTTACAGCTATGTGGCCTTCGGCGAGCTGCTCGCCTGGATACTGGGCTGGGACCTGGTGCTGGAATACGGGGTGGCCGCCGCCGCGGTAAGCAGCGGGTGGTCGGGTTACTTTCAGGGACTGCTTGAAGGCTTCGGCGTACATTTGCCGACCGCTTTATCGGGAGCGTATAATGCAGACGAGGGAACTTTTATCAATTTGCCGGCAGTGGTCATCATTTTGCTCATCTCCTATCTGCTGACCCGGGGAGTGAAGGAGACGGCCCGCTTCAATGAAGTGATGGTCGTCATCAAGATCGCCGTCGTGCTGCTGTTTATTTTTACCGGCATATTCTATGTAAAGCCCGAGAACTGGACGCCGTTTATGCCGTTTGGCTTTCACGGGATCATGAACGGCGCGGCGACCGTATTCTTTGCCTATATCGGATTTGACGCGCTGTCCACCGCCGCCGAAGAAGTCAAGCGGCCCCAGCGGGATTTGCCTATTGGCATTATCTCCTCGCTGGCCATTTGCACCGTTCTGTACATTGCCGTTTCGCTCGTTCTGACCGGCATCGTTCCTTACCAGAGCCTGAATGTCAGCGATCCGGTGTCTTTTGCCCTGCGGTTCGCCGGACAAGACATGATTGCAGGACTCATTTCTGTCGGCGCGATTACAGGCATGACCACTGTGCTGCTTGTCATGCTGTTCGGCCTGGCGCGGCTGCTATTTGCGATTTCCCGCGACGGCTTGCTGCCAAAGGCCATGTCCAGTGTCAACTCCAAGACACATACGCCCGTCCGAAGCACGTGGATGGTAGGAGTCGTGATTGCGGCTTTGACGGGATTTATTCCGCTTGACCGGCTGGCCAACCTGACGAGCATCGGAACGCTGTTTGCCTTTGTTGTCGTCTCGCTCGGCGTTATCGTGCTGCGTCGTACTCATCCCGGACTTACACGCGGATTTACGGTTCCTTGGGTGCCTGTCATTCCGTTGCTCAGCGCCGCGGCCTGCGCCTATTTAATGTACAATCTCGGCAAGGAGACCTGGATCGGCTTCTTTGTCTGGCTTGTCGCCGGACTTGCGATTTACGCGCTGTACGGATATCGCAGCAGTCAACTGAACGGAGACAGCAACCGTTAAACCATAGAACACTTGTGAACAATCGAAAGGAGAGAGAGCTTTGCCTTTACTGGCTCTGTGCCTGAAGCATCTGAGAAAATTATTCGTCGTTCTTCCGGCAGCGCTGATTCTGGCATCCTGTTCATCTCCCCCGCCGGAGCCCTCGCCGCAGCCTCAGCCGACGGAGAAGCCGGAAGAAGGGCAGACGATTACTCTGATCACGCCCGATGCGGGCAACATCGACTCGTCCAAGGCGTCGAAATATCAGATTCAGACGCGGTTGACCGACTTTCACCTGTTTAGCGAATCGGAAGGACTGGCTTGGGGCGTGACCAAAAATGCGCTGCGTCTCTACTTGACCCGGGATAACGGGAAGACGTGGACTAATATTTCTCCCGCTTCCGCCGTCCAGTTCTCGTCGAATCCCGTTTACGGCCGGGATATCTTCTTCACGGACTCCGATAACGGCTGGATTATCCGGCAGACGTTCGGAATGATGGAGACCATTGTGCTGCGCACCAGGGACGGGGGGAAGAGCTGGAAAATCTCTCCGCTCAGCCAGGGGAGCAAAATATCTTCGGCTTATTTTTCCTCACCGTTTAAGGGTTGGCTGATGGCAACCTGGGACACCGAGGAGAGCCGCGAGAGCAAGGCGCTGTATATGACGGATGACGGTGGCGCAACCTGGAAGACCATTATGCAAAATGATCAGTATTCGCCGAACTCTCCCCATCCGGCGCTCCCGGTTGTGGGCATAGCCGGCGGAGTGGTGTTCCGGGACGGCGAGACCGGCCTGATTCCACTGAACCGGTCAAAGAATCCGAAGCTGTACCGCACCGTTGACGGCGGATCAAGCTGGAGAGAGGTGAAGGCGCTGCCCGCTTCCGGTGCTTTTAACAATTACGATAACGTAACTTTGGGAAAGCCGGAATTCTTCGGCCCGGCCACCGGCTGGATTCCGGTTGTAGGCACCAGGAAGAATACGGCTGGAAAAGTCTACAACGGCTATTTTACTACTAATGGCGGCATCGATTGGAAATGGGCGGAGTTTAATCTGGGGCTCAGGACCGGAGATAACGAGGATGTGCCGCCAACCTTTCTGAATAGCAATGACGGCTGGATCATTAACGGGAATGTATTATACCGGACAACCAATCAGGGGAGGGACTGGAAGTCGCTTCCAGCCAGTACCGTCTTGATATCCAAACTGTCCGAATATCCGAAGATCGTCAAGCTGCAGTTTATCTCCAAAGACGTCGGTTGGCTGCTGATCGAAAGAAGCAAGGATAAGCGTTCGATCTTGCTCCAGACGACCAATGGCGGCATTAATTGGCGTGTTATGTAACCGAAGCGTGCGTTTTCGAATCCGTAAGGGAGGAGGAGCGCGCGCTTTTTTTACAAAGGGTATCCAAACTTCCCTGCAAATTTCGTATCAGCTATCAGAACAAAAATAAACAATGAAAAAATTATTTAAAATTTTCTCTTCAATGTGAAAAAAATCACATTATCTGCGATGGTTCCTGTGATATATTTTACACATGGAAAGAACGTTAAAAATTTCACAAAGTCAAACAGCGAACAGGAGAGATTACCATGAAAACATTTGAAACGGATTTTGTAACGAGAAACCTTCTGCAAATGTGCTATAACTGCGAGGATGCTTACCTGTGCGAGACGGAAGAGCAATGCAAAGCTTGTTGGGCCCAGAACGGAATGATCCCGGAGCAGGAAGATGAAACAAAACGCTTTTTGGACCTGGTGCATGCGTAAGATACAGATTTCTACAAGGCTTTAGGCCGCTGGTTTTTCCGGTTTAACGGGGGAACAGCGGTCTTTTTGTTTCGTTCATCTTAAGCGAATCGCGCTTTCGAGGGGTCTTTAGCTTCAAGCGGCAAGTATGCTCTAAAAGTACGGGCATATACTGTAAGGAAGCCCGAGTTGGCCGGGTGTCTAAGCGGGCGCAATACGGGAGGCGAGGGGGAATCAGTTATGAGTTTGGGGCCGGACCTATCATGGATGTTTGATTTTGCCGGAACGGTATTGCCGATCTTTTTTGCCTTGATGATAGGCATTGTCGCCCTTTCGGCCGGCAGGGGTCTGCTTGCGTGGAGCAGGAACAACCGGATGCCCGTTCTGACCGTTCCTGCCCGCATTGTATCGAGGCGCAGCGAGATTAAACAGAACTCTACGGAAGAAGGAAGCGCCGCCCGTACGACGATGATCTATTATTTGACCTTTGAATTCGAGAATGGAGAACGGGCGGAATTCAAAGTGAGCGGGAGCGAATACGGGATCAGCGCCGAGCGTGATCAAGGATGGCTGACCTACCAGGGCACCAGGTACCGGGGGTTCAAGCGGGAGCCCCATTTTTCCGTGGCAGGGCAGCGCTAGTTCAGGCGTTTTTGTTCAAATTGTAATAATTTATGGATATCCTCTGTTTCCGTTATGCGGACTCAGGGGATATATTACTAAATATAAGAATTTATTAGTTTCACGTTTATAAATAGCCTTATATTTCTACGAGAAACGTACTTGCGACTTTAAAGGTCGCCGTCAGGCGTTTCTTCTTGTTTACGGACCTAATTTGAGAATGGAGGAATAGAGCATGATGTATAAAAATAAAGCCGTCATCGTAACCGGAGCGGGCCGGGGAATCGGCCGGGCGGTTGCAAAGGCGTATGCGGGCGAGGGCGCACAAGTGGTTGTTGCGGAGCTGGACCGGGAGCTGGGCGAACAGACCGCGGAGGACATCCGGCGGGAGGGAGGACAAGCGGTCTTTATCTCCTGCGATGTTAGCCAGGAGGCGGATACTGCAGCCGCGGTCCGGCAAACGGTACAGGCTTTCGACACCGTGGATATCCTGATTAATAACGCAGGGATCGCGAGCCCGCATACCTCGGCATTTTACGAGCTGTCGGCGGCGGATTGGGATAAGGTGATGAACACGAACGCCCGGGGCTGCTTTCTGATGGGGCGGGAGGCCGCGAAAGTCATGCGGAACAATCCAGATGGAGGAGCGATCGTGAATATTTCCTCCACCCGCGCCCTGATGTCCGAGCCGGATACCGAAGCGTATGCCGCCTCCAAAGGAGCTATTTCTTCGCTGACCCATGCGATGGCAATCACACTTGGCCCGGACGGCATTACGGTGAACTGCATCCTGCCGGGATGGATCGAAACGGGGGATTACGGCGCGCTGCATGAAATCGACCATACCCAGCATCCTGCGGGAAGAGTCGGTGTCCCGGGCGACATCGCCAAAGCCTGTCTATATTTGACCTCTCCGGACAACCGGTTTGTTACCGGCGCCCAGCTCGTCATTGATGGCGGCATGACCCGCAAGATGATCTATGAGCCCTGACTCCAACTTCGAACAATAAAAAATCGCAGGTAAAGTCACCACTTGGGCGTTCGCACATACAATACAACGTGCAATACAGAACGACTGCCTCACTTGGCAAATTGAAGGAGGAAAGCGCGTGGCCGTCATCAAGGCGAATTCGGAAGACGAGAAGGTTCTGGCCCGGCTGATGCGGGCGGAAGCGGAGGAGGACGGGGATCTAGGCATGCTTATGGTGGGCAATGTCGGAGTGAACCGGATACTGGGCAATTGTCTGGATTTTAAAAATATCCGCTCCATCAACGATATGGTGTTTCAGCGGCCTGGAGGATTTGAAGCACCCACCAAAGGGTATTTCTACCAGCGGGCGAGGGAGAGAGACATTCGGCTTGCCAAACGCGCCATCGCTGGCGAAAGAACGCATCCCGCCTCAAATGCGCTCTGGTTTTTCCGTCCCGTTGGCAATTGCCCGGGTACCTGGTTTAACCAGACGAACACCGGACGCTTCAAAGCGCACTGCTTTTTTAGACCTACTGCGCAAAATTGTCCCGCCGTTTACTAAGCGAAATTCATTTTTAGGAGGTCATGATTCATGATTATGCCATCTTATCGTCCCGTTACTTATTCGTACGGAAGCATGTCTGCACAAATGCCTGCCGGAACAAGCGTCCCCCCACAGGTGACAAGCGGAAGCCCGATGACTCCGGGCGGAACTGTCGTTTCCGCTCCGCAGCCTGCTTTTGAGCAGTCCTATATTGAAAATATTTTGCGGCTTAACCTGGGCAAGGTCGGTACGTTCTACATGACGTACGAAAACAACAGCGAATGGAACGCCAAAGTGTTCAAGGGCGTCCTGGAAGCCGCGGGCCGGGATCATATCATCATCAGCGATCCGACGACCGGCCAGCGCACGATCCTGCTGATGGTCAATCTGGACTATGCGACCTTTGACCAGCCCCTTGTCTACCAATACCCGGGTGTCATCGGCAATCCGCCGGTTTCCCGGAATTAACGTTAAACCCCAAAAGGTTCCGGGCAAGCCCGGAACCTTTTTATGTTCCTTTTTCTGAAACAAATGCGAATGCTTGCGGGAATGGCGGATATATTTATATAATAATGAATATCTTTATACCCGGAATAAACAAGGAGCTGAGTCTATTGGGAAATATCTAGCGAAAGGTATGGCTGCCAAGTCGGACGTTCATATTTGCATAAAACGAAGGAGGTGGGCCTACCCGCCGGCCTAACCTGACGACGGGTAGGAGTATAATTTGAGCGACCCTTTACCCGGTTTATTGAGAGTTGGTCTGATTATTCTTTTGGTACTGTTAAACGGATTTTTTGTCTCTGTAGAGTACGCGATGGTCAAGGCGCGCGGAGGCCGGATTGATTCGCTGGCTGAGGAAGGCAGCAAGAGAGCGCTGTCGGCTCAGGGAATCATCCGCAGTATGGATGCGTACCTTTCGGCCTGCCAGCTTGGCATTACACTGGCTTCGCTGGCTCTGGGCTGGCTTGGAGAGCCTGTCATCGCGGCGATGTTGTCGCCGGTTATGTCCGAATTCGGGCTGAGCCGTGCGGCGGTGCATGTATGTTCCGTTATCCTTGCCTTTTTATTGATAACTGTTCTTCATATTGTGCTTGGTGAATTGGCTCCGAAGTCGATTGCGGTTAACAAGGCCGAGACGGTGCTGCTGATGACCGCTGGACTGATAGGCGCTTTTTACAAGCTGATGTACCCATTTATTTGGGTGGTGAACGGACTGGCGCAGGGACTTTTGAGAATGTTCAAGCTGGCGCCCGTTTCCGAGATGGGAACGGCGCATACGGAAGAAGAGATCCGGATTATAATGCAGGAGAGTAACAAGAGCGGACTGATCGATAATACCGAAATGGCCCTGGTGGACAATATTTTCGAATTTGCGGACACTACGGCCAGGGAAATCATGATTCCACGGACGGAAATGATATGCCTGAGCATACATTCTCCAGTCCAGGAAAATTTGCAAATCGCTTTTGAAGGCATGCGGACGCGGTATCCGGTATGCGAGAGCGATAAGGATCATATCATCGGTTTCATTCATATGAAGGACTTGATCCGGGAGAACGCGGTGAACCTGCATGAGTTGATTCGGCCGATACTTACGGTACCGGAATCGATTCAGATCAGCGCCCTGCTCAAAACGATGCAAAAAGCGAAGACGCAAATCGCCATTTTGATCGATGAGTATGGAGGCACGTCGGGTATGGTCACTCTTGAGGACATCATGGAAGAGATCGTCGGCGAAATCCAGGACGAATTCGATCAGGAGCGCGCGGGCATCGAGAAAGTGGGCGAGGAGGAGTACTCGCTCGACGGCCTGCTGCTAATTGAAGAAGTGAACAATCGGTTTGATATGCATCTGGAGACGGAGGATTACGACACGATCGGCGGCTGGGTGTATTCCAGACTTGAAGTCAATCCTCCGCATAAAGGGCAATTTGTGGAGTTCGAGAATCATCTGTTCATCATCGAGGAAACCGAGAACAAGCGAATCTCGCGCATTAAGCTCCTGAAGGTTCAGCCACTGGCCGAAGAAGCGGGAGCCTGAAAGGAAAAATGACTTTTATTCGCTCCAAAATGGAAAGGCAGCACTAATAGTTGTCCCAGAGCGCCCCTAAAGCAAGCGGCTTTAGAGGCGTTCTTTTTTTGCATGCTGAATGAAAGCGTTTAAGAGGGAAGGCGCCCCGTTTGCCAAAGCCGGTTCAAAGATTATATAATTTTTCTGCTAATAACCATCATTCCCTTACTCCGGTCCGGCAGGACAGAAAGGAACTTTAATCTTGAGCAAACCGAAACAAAGCACCCGGGCCTCCTCGGCCTCGATCCAGGAAAGACGCAAGGCCCAGCTGCAACGGCAAAAGAAGAAGACGGTCATCCTATTAACGGTTGGGATACTGCTCGTAGTGGTTCTTTTTGCCGCGATGTTTGTACTAGCTTCCAAAAATACGGGCAGCCCCGGGAGTCCCGCGAGTCCGGTATCCTTTCCGTACGATAAGCTCCCAAGGCTTGGAGCGGCGGATGCGCCAGTAAAACTGGTGGAATTTGGAGATTTTAAATGTCCGGCCTGCGCCCGGTTCTCCGGTGAAGTCAAGCCGCAGCTTGTAGAGGATTACATCGACAAAGGCAAAGCTGCCTTGTATTTTGTCAATATGTCCTTTCTCGGGCCTGATTCCAAGACCGCTTCATTCGCGGCGCTGTCAGTTTACCATCAGAACAGCGAAGCGTTCTGGAAATATTACGATGCCCTGTACGCTAATCAGGGGGACGAGAATACCGAGTGGGCGACGGAGGATTTCTTGGTAGAGCTTGCGCAAAAAGAGAAGATTGACATCGATTACAATCTGCTGCGCAAGGATATTAAGGAACGGACCTATGCCGATGAGCTGGCGGACGATAACGCGATTGCGGAGAACAACCATGTTACAAGCACACCCTCGCTGTTTATTAATGGTATAAAGACCAATGAGCCTTTCAATCTTGAAGCGATCGTCAAAGCGATTGAAACGGCGTCCAAGGCGGTTGAGACAGAATGAAAGCATTCTCCGGCTTCTTGAGTCGGCATGGTCTCTACCTGGCCTGGTTTGTATCCCTGGTTGCCACAGCCGGCAGCCTCTATTTAAGCGAGGTGTTGAAATATGAGCCATGCAAGCTCTGCTGGTTCCAGCGGATTTTCATGTACCCTCAGGTGATTCTTCTCGGCATCGCGACTTACCGGAATGATAAGAAGATTATTTCTTATATCCTTCCGCTGTGTGCCATTGGTGGCAGCATATCGCTGTATCATTACGCGGAGCAGAAAATTCCGGCGCTAGGCAAAGTTCTTCCTTGTACAGTCGGTGTTCCATGCACGAAAGATTACCTGAATTTTTTCGGATTTGTGACAATTCCGCTGCTTGCGCTGACGGCTTTTATTCTTATTGTCCTGCTGCTGTGGAACGCCAGAGAACGTGAGGAGGAGGCGGAAACGGAAGAGGCGGAGGACGGAAACCAAGTATAACGCGCAAGTTTTTTTCTTCAATGGACATAAAAACCCGTGCTGCAGGGATAATACAAGATAATGAACGACATTAATATCTCCTGAAGAGAATTTGCGTGAATTGGTCCGTTTTTCAATTCTTTTTCATCATTTTCACTGTTTACGGTCATGGCATTATGGACTAATATTAGACCTTGTGAGAAGTTGAATATGCGCTGAATTTTCCAGATGGAAAAACGGGGGAACCAACTTGACCGCTTAGACGGCCAACGGGGTGAATCGGTACCGAACCTTCGGACCGTAGGGCTTCCACAGCCCGAATCCGCCAGCTAACCTCGTAAGCAACAGTGGGATAATGATCATGCATAAGCATGCGGTCATTTCCGTATGCTTTTTTTTGTGCCCTTATTTATGAAAATCCACCACTGAAAACGGCGCGCGGTACTACCGTTTCAACTCACAAAAGAGAGGAACTGTATCCAAATGGTAAGCAGAGTAAAACGACTATTGATCGGTCGTCCCAGAAAATCAACCGAACTTGACAACGAAAAGTTAACCAAAGTGAAGGCACTAGCCGTTCTGTCGTCGGACGCACTGTCGTCGGTCGCTTACGGAACGGAACAGATTTTGATTGTGCTGGTAGCAGCAGGTTTTACGGCTATCTGGTATTCATTACCGATTGCCCTCGCGGTATTGGGACTACTGGCAATTCTGATTTTATCTTATCGGCAGACGATTTTCGCTTACCCTCATGGCGGGGGAGCCTATATCGTAGCCAAGGATAATCTCGGCGTTTCCACGGGACTGCTCGCAGGCGGTTCACTGCTTGTGGATTACATCCTGACGGTTGCTGTTAGCGCCTCGGCTGGTACGGATGCAATCACTTCTGCATTTCCGAGTTTGCATGAACATTCCGTTGCCATCGCAGTGACGGTAATCATTATTTTAACCATTATCAATCTTCGCGGCGTAACCGAGTCGGCATCTTTCATTGCCATACCGGTATATTTGTTCGTCTTGTCCATCGTTGTTCTGATTGTCTCCGGGCTGATCAAATTTGCTATAAGCGGCGGTAATGCTTCCGTGCCTGAAATCGGAACTGCGGTATCCAATGTCAGCCTGTTCCTGCTGCTGAAGGCTTTCAGCTCCGGCTGTTCAGCCCTGACCGGTGTCGAAGCGGTATCCAATGCCATTCCAAACTTTAAGGTCCCTGCGGAAAAAAATGCCGCAAAAACCCTCATTATGATGGGGACGATTCTTGGATTCATGTTCACCGGCATTACGCTGCTGGCTTACTGGTACGGCATTACCCCGAACGTCAAGGAAACGGTGGTTTCGCAAATTGCCGAATCGACCTTCGGACGTGGGGTCCTGTATTATTTCATTCAGGCGATCACTGCGGTGATCCTGTTCCTGGCGGCCAACACGGCCTACTCGGCCTTCCCGTTGCTGTCGTTCATGCTGGCTAAAGACAAATACCTGCCGCATGCCTTTATGGTTCGCGGCGACCGCCTTGGCTTCTCCAACGGCATTATTTTCCTTGGCGTGGCCTCAGCGCTCCTCGTGGCAGCGTTCCACGGTGAGACGGGTAACCTGATTCCGCTGTATGCTGTCGGCGTATTTATTCCGTTCACGCTGTCCCAGCTTGGGATGATGATCCGCTGGAAGAAGCTGAAGCCAGCGGGCTGGAAGGCGAAGTTCGCCGTGAATACGGTCGGCATGCTGACCACCTTGACCATTACGCTGATATTTGTGATTACCAAATTCGCAAACGTATGGGTGGCCTTTATCTTCTTACCAATCGTTATGTTGATTTTCTTCCGCATTCATCGTCACTATCAGAACACCGCAGACGAGCTCCGGATTCAGCTGGATAAGGATAAGCCGTGTATTAAAGGAAGCACGATTGTGATTCCGGTATCGGCCGTGACGCGCGCGGTGCTGAATTCGATCAGCTATGCCAAATCCCTGACCGACAATGTGGTGGCTGTCTATGTTGGCTTTGACGAAGAAGAAATCCGCAAGATGGAGGCCAAGTGGGAAGAATGGAACCCCGGCGTACGCTTAATCGTGCTTCGTTCCCGGTACCGCAGCGTCATGCGTCCGCTGGTTAAATTTATTGATACAGTGGAATGGAAGAATGCTGCGACCGATCATATTACGATTCTGATTCCGCAGTTTATTACGAAGCACTGGTGGCAGGCAATACTGCATAACCAGACGAGCGTATTTATCCGGACCTATCTCATGAACCACAAGGATATTGTCGTTGCAACGGTTCCTTATCACTTGAATAAATAACCGGGCGATCTGCCCGCTAGCGGAAAGCTGCTGCTGGAAAATGTCTCTGGCGGCAGCTTTTTTTGTATGTACTAAGTACAAGCAGGGCGCTGCCATTACTATGCATGACACGTAAAAGGATAATCATTATCATTTGAGTTGACAAGATTAAGGGGTGAATGGCTAACGATGGAACGTTTGCATGCGAATCCATTAAATATCGGCTACGCGGAATCGATAATTGTCAAGGATCTCAACCTGTCTGTGCCGACAGGGAAAATTACGGCTCTGGTAGGAGCCAACGGTTCAGGAAAATAAGACGATCCTGAAGACGATGGCCCGGCTGATGAAGCCGACAAGCGGCACTGTGCTCCTGGACGGTAAATCCATTCATACCCAATCGACGAAGGAAGTTGCCCGGCAGCTCGCGATTTTGCCGCAAAATCCGACCGCTCCGGACGGCTTGACCGTTTCCGAGCTGGTGAGCTACGGACGTTATCCGCATCAGAAGGGCTTCGGCTCGCTTATCGCGGAAGACCGGAGAATCATTTCCTCCGCCCTTGAGGTTACCGGGATGGACGCTTTCCGCGACCGGCCGATTGAGCGCCTGTCCGGCGGACAGCGGCAGCGCGCATGGATCGCCATGGCGCTGGTCCAGCAGACAGATATTCTGTTCCTGGACGAACCGACAACCTTTCTGGATATGGCGCATCAGCTTGAGGTGCTTCAGCTTCTGCAGGTGCTGAATGAGCGGGAGGGCCGGACAATTATCATGGTTGTACATGATTTGAACCACGCTTCCCGTTTTGGGCATCATATGGTGGCGATCAAATCGGGCACGGTAGTCAGCGAAGGCGTTCCAGCGGATGTGATGACTCCGGATGTGCTGCGCGATGTGTTCGGGATCGAGGCGGACATTGTTGAAGATCCGCGATCGGGATTGCCGCTCTGTCTTCCTTACAGTCTGGCAGACCAAAAAGTTGTTTAATGAAACTACTTCTTTTGCCGAAACTTATACCCGGATAACAGGCTCCTGTCATTGACAAGGGAGCCTGTTCGTTGTTAAAGTGGGGATTGCCAAAGATATGTATAACAACTAAAGGAGCAAACCCATGGATATCGGCAAAATTCAAGAGGATCTTAAGCGGCTGGTTCCATCCGGAACGATCAAGAGCCATGAGTCGCTCAAAGATCATGTCTTCACCAAAATAGGCGGCCGGGCGGACATACTGGCTGCACCTTCAACGTATGAAGAAATTCAAGCGATCGTTACATATGCTGCCGAGAACGGCATAACGCTTACCATATTAGGGAACGGTTCAAATGTCATCATCCGGGACGGAGGCATTCGCGGCATCGTTCTGCAGACACCCGGATTAAGCGGCATCCACTCTGAAGGCAATTTAGTCATCGCCCAATGCGGCGCCCAAATTATTGATACTTCCCGTTTCGCGCTAGAACGGAAATTGACGGGTCTTGAATTTGCCTGCGGGATTCCCGGCACAGTCGGCGGAGCGCTGTACATGAATGCCGGAGCTTATGGAGGCGAGGTGGCCGATGTGCTGCAAAGCGCGCTTGCGATCGACAAGACCGGCGCCATGGTGAAGCTGGAGGGGGACGACCTGAAATGGGGCTACCGGAAAAGCGTCTTCTCAAGCGGCGACTATCTGATCCTGGAAGCCCGTTTTGCCCTGAAAGAGGGGAACTACGAGGAAATCAAGGCGGAGATGGATAAGCTGACCGAGATGCGGGAATCCAAGCAGCCACTTGAATATCCCTCCTGCGGCAGTGTCTTCAAGCGGCCGCCGGGAAGGTTCGCGGGCCAGCTGATTCAGGAGAGCGGACTTCAAGGAACTAGAATCGGCGGAGCCGAAGTATCGAAGAAGCATGCGGGATTCATCATTAATGCGGATAACGCCACGGCCAGCGATTATATCGGTCTGATTCAGCATGTGAGGGAGACCGTGAAGGGGCGCTTCGACGTCGAGCTGGAGACGGAAGTCGAAATTATCGGGGAAGAGCTGTAAAGCGAAGCTGGTGACAGGTATAGTTCTATATTGTAAATCCACAAAATAAAAGCTGCGGGAAGCGTTCCCCGCAGCTTTTTTTTACATGTTCTTACTCCAGCGCAAGCGTATATTTGGCCCGGTCCGTCTGCGCTTGCACCCTACTCTCATCCGCAGAGGCGAAGGCCAGGCCGCTGACCGCGATTTCGTAGCTGTGAAGCGGAAGGTTGACCAATTCCCCGTCCGCGTTCATTGTGCTGCCCGTGCCATGCAGGATAAGGGCACTGTCCAGATAATCGTCGATAACGCTTGAGGCATCCCTGTAATCAACTCGATCCAGCTTGAAAAAGACTTTATCCTGGTCCTCAAGCTCCTGCTTTTCGATAACTATCGTTCCGCCGGTATGCCCGTTCAGCCAATCGGCCAGCATTTGCACATGTTCTTCCATATTACGATCCCATCCTTTGCCGGATTGTCACTCTTAATCAGTAATTTACCCTGCTTTGGCCGTTTGAATCCATCTAAGCTGCCGCGACACCGCTTTTTCGAAAGAGGAAGGCGGAGAGAACGAAACAGAGCAAAGTCAGCAGCGTAACGCCAAGAAAAATACCCGAGGCCTGATAAATCCCTCCTGCTGCCGCGGCTCCGATCGTGGTTCCGAAATACATCAGGGTGTTCGCCAAAGCCGAGATCGTTCCCCGGGCGGTATCCGACAAAGACTGGAGGGAGCTCATCATGATGGGGAACAGCATTCCGGTGATTCCGAAGATGATGACCAGCTCCGCCTTGATTCCCGTAATACTTCCCGTCAGCGAGAGCAGCGGAAACAGCACGCTATTGATGATAATGCCCAAAATTAATGTCCCGGAGCGGCCGAACCGCTGGGTTAAACGGCTGCCGAACAGGCTGCCAAGCAAGTTGCCGAGACCCAGAAACAGCATGACTTGCCCGATTTGGGCGACATTTAACCCGAAGGCGCCGGAGAGCCAGGAGCCGAGGAAAGAAAAGGCTGCAAAATTACCGATCTGGAAGATAAAATAGGCGGCGAAGGCGCTAACCGCAATGCGGGAAGAGAGAAGAAGGGCATAAGGCTTCAGGAGGGAAAGCCGGTCAACCGATGAGCTTCGCGGCGGTATGGAAGGCATGAGGAAGGGAATCAGCATGGTCAAGAGGAGGGAGAATAAACCGATCACGATAAACGGAAGATTCCAGGAGTGGGCGGCGAAAAAACTGCCGATGGGGAGGCCCAGCATCTGAGCGATGGAGAGACCGGCAGTGGCGATGCCCATGCCCTGTAAAATTTTATCCCTCGGCAGCAGGACCGGAATGGAGGCCCAGATTTGCGGAGATACGACGGCCGCGCTGACCCCGGCGAGAAAACGGAACAGAACCATACTCCAGAACCCGGCTGCCGCGGCGCACAGAGCCGTTGAAACCGAGAATGCGGCCATTCCGCAGATCATAACATGCTTTCGGTTCAGCCGGTCAGACACCGGACCCGCTACCAAAGCGAACAAGGCGTAGCCGAGCGCATAGGCGCTGACCATCCAGCCGGAGCTTGCCGTGGATATATGGAACTCATTCCGAAGGACTGGTAGCAGTGGACTGATCAGAAACGTATCCGTACCGATGGCGAACATAATGAGGAAAAAGAGCGTCAAGCTTGATTTTTGCATAATATACCTCCTATTTCGTTAGTTGGATAACTATTGAACTACAAACTGATAAAAAACCGGATTACAAGGAATCCAGGAATCCGGGCAAATACGAATCGAATGTCTCTCGGTGAAGCTGTATGTACTTGGTCTGAGCTTCTTTTCTTACAAGAATGAGCCCTGCCTCCCTCAGGGTGCGAAAATGATAAGAGGCGTTCGATTTGGAGGCCTCACAGCGTTCACCTACCTCGCCACAGTTCAGTTCCGTCGGGCTGTCTTTCAGGGTACGGATGATTTGCAGACGGGTGTGGTCGGCCAGAGCCTTGAAGATGCGCACACGATATTCGTCAGAAGCATACAGTTGTTCAATAGTCATAGAACTATTATATCTTCATGAAGCGTCCTGTCAATACGGATTATGCGGGATTGGTCTGAAGCTGTTACATCATGTATACTATTACGGGATAAAGGATTACACTAAAAAGCTGCTTGCAGCCGATAGAAATGAACAAAAGCGGGTTGAGGGGATCATGTTACAATTTTTGAGAATCATACACAAAACAGCCGGAATTGTTGGGGCGATATTGATTATTTTTATAGCCATTACCGGCCTGCTTCTTAATCATCGATCGCTAATTGGTTTTGACTCGGAAGAGAAGATGGAGCTGCAAAAGCTTATCTTTGCTCTTCATTCAGGCGTGATCGGCAACATCTCAATCGTATGGCTTACTGATTTGGGCGCAATTTGTATGATTATTTTAAGTATCACCGGTATATGGATGTGGTTTAAAGGACAACATGCAGCTAAACACGGAAAAAGGAGAAACCACTGATGAAACCAAAGATTTTGATAATAATTGCATCTGTAATCTTGATTGTTCTTAATCTAACTGCTTGTGGAAGCACGCAATCAACGGAACCGAATCATTCTCAGCATGCAGAGGAAACAAAGCCGGCAGAAACCGATCATTCTCAGCATGTAGCAGAAACAACACCGGCAGCATCTGATGGCAATCAGGTATCCAAAGCGATTGAAGATGAACTGAGTGGACTGACCAACTTAGAAAAGGAAGTAAATAATGGCGATTTTAAAGCAGCATCTGCTGTTTTTGAAGGTATGCATGACCAGTTTCATACGATTCTTGCCATTTTAAAAGATAAAAAAGGAAATGCATATGTTGATAAAATCCATCCCAAGTTTGATGCTTTGGAGGATGCGATTAATAAAAATGATAAAGATAATGCTTTGAATTTAATCAAAATTAACCGTGATGCACTTTATACCGCTGCTAAGGATTTAGGTGTTGCTCTAAACCAATAACTGACATTACTTAACTCCGTTGAGCCCCGGCCTTGTCTTGTCTAACTGCTATTCCTGTGATATAGTTCTAGACGCATGAATAATAATAGAAGAAGACAATCTGCGGCAATGCCGCAGGAGAGGTTCGCAAACTCCCTCTATAAAAAACTAAGATCCGATATGCCCGGGATGGGTATGTCCATTTTTCACGTTCTTAGTCTACATGGATCAGGTTTGATGAAATCTCGTTCTTCTTTCCAATACCGGCTTTGGATGCCGAAGGAAAAGAGAGGGATTTTTTATTATGTCCGAAGGAAGATTGAAGGAAGAAATGCCGGATGTTACGCTGCTGGGCAACCAGGGGACACAGTATAAATTCGGTTATGCACCCGAGGTGCTGGAGACGTTCGACAACAAGCATCCGGGGAGAGACTATTTTGTAAAATTCAACTGTCCGGAATTTACGAGCCTGTGCCCCGTGACCGGCCAGCCCGATTTTGCCACCCTGTATATTTCGTATATTCCCGAGATCAAGATGGTGGAGTCCAAATCGCTTAAGCTGTATCTGTTCAGCTTCCGCAATCACGGCGATTTTCACGAAGACTGCGTCAACATCATCATGAACGATCTGATCAAGCTGATGGACCCGCGCTACATCGAGGTATGGGGCAAATTCACCCCGCGCGGCGGCATTTCCATTGATCCTTACTGCAACTACGGCCGTCCGGGAACCAAATATGAGGCCATGGCCGAGCATCGGCTGCTGAATCATGATTTGTACCCGGAGACAATCGACAACCGTTAAGGAGAGATTCGAACATGAACAAAAAAGCGCTGGTCGTCTTCAGCGGAGGGCAGGACAGTACAACGTGCCTGGCATGGGCTCTGAAGCAGTTTGAAGAAGTACAGGTCGTTACCTTTAACTATAACCAGCGGCACGCGGCCGAAATTGAAGTCGCGAAGGAAATTGCCGCCCATTTTAATGTGAAGCAGCATATTCTCGATCTAGGCCTGCTAAACCAGCTTGCGCCGAACGCGCTGACCCGCGGGGATATCGAGATTAAGGCAGGAGAGGACGGGGAGCTTCCGAGCACATTTGTCGACGGGCGGAACCTGCTGTTTCTGTCTTTTGCCGCGATTCTGGCGAAGCAGTTATCCTACAATCATATTGTCACCGGCGTTTGCCAAACGGATTTCAGCGGTTACCCCGATTGCCGGGATGTCTTCGTGAAGTCTTTGAACGTTACGCTCAACCTCTCGATGGATTACGAGTTCGTGATTCATACGCCGCTGATGTGGCTGGATAAGAAAGAAACCTGGCAGCTCGCCGACGAGCTCGGCCAGTTCGAATATATCCGCGAGCATACGCTGACGTGCTACAACGGAATCAAAGGGAGCGGCTGCGGCGAGTGTCCGGCCTGCCAGCTGCGGAATCGCGGTCTTCAGCAGTATGAAGAGGTTAGAAAGACGGTGGGCCGCTGATGCTGGGCGAAGTAACGGTATGCAAAATCTTCTCGTTCGACGCGGCGCATCAGCTGGTCGGCCATAAAGGAAAATGCGCGAACGTCCACGGTCACACGTATAGGCTTGAGGTTGTGCTGAAAGGCAAACCGGTCGCGGAGGAGGGACGCTCGGATGAAGGCTTTGTCGTCGATTTCGGCGACATAAAAGCGCTGGTGAAGGAGCAAGTAGTCGACCTGCTGGATCATGCTTTTCTCGCGAAGGGCGACGAGCCTGTGCTGGAGAGCCTTAAGGAGAGCGGCTCGAAGACGGCGGTGCTGTCTTTCCGTACGACGGCTGAGAATCTGGCCAGTTACATCACCTATACGCTGAAGGCGAGCGGTCTGCCGGTGTATTCCGTCAAGCTCTGGGAAACGCCGACTGCATGGGCTGAGGTACTTGCCGCCGATATCCCTGAAGAGGGGCCGTCTTACCGGCTGTATGGAGGCTGTGATCTATGAGCGCCAAAATTCCGGTGATTGAAATGTTCGGGCCGACAATCCAGGGGGAAGGAGCGGTCATCGGCGTCAAGACGATGTTCGTCCGCACCTATGGTTGCGACTACCGCTGCTCCTGGTGCGATTCCGCCTTTACCTGGGACGGCAGCAGTAAAGATAAGCGGGTTATGATGGACGCGGAAGAAATCATGTCCGGTCTGACTGAGCTTGGAGGCAACCGCTTCGACTGCGTCACGATTTCCGGCGGCAATCCGGCGCTGATCGGCGAGGGGCTGTCCGAGCTGATCGACCTGCTCCATGAACGCGGCATCAAGGCGGCTATTGAAACACAGGGCAGCCGCTGGCAGGACTGGTTCCTGAAGGTGGACGCGCTTACGATCAGCCCGAAGCCGCCAAGCTCGGGGATGTCTACCGATTGGGAAGTGCTGGACAGCATTATGGAGCGTGTTCGCACAAGCGGGAAGGGCGCTCACAGCTTGAAGGTCGTCGTCTTTGACGATGAGGACTACAAATATGCGGCAAAGGTGCATCACCGTTATCCTGACATTCCGTTCTTCCTTCAGCCCGGTAACGACAATGTTACGGAGGAGGGGGACATTTCAACTCGTCTCCTAAGCAAGCTGGAATGGCTGTTCGACAAGGTGATTGCCGATCCCGATATGAACGCCGCCCGCGTTCTTCCGCAGCTTCATGCGCTGATCTGGCACAACAAACGCGGCAAATAATTTTGCCGTATGCAAGCTTGGACTATCTGTTATCCGTGTTATCGGAATATTAGGCGTCATTTAACTTTGTCTGTGAAATTTGTTCCATTCTCCAAAAATATACATTAAATATTACAGCTTGTTGACAGTGCATAGCGGACCGTTGACAGTTAAGCGGACGACCGTTAGGATAAATAATATAATTCCGATAAACAAAGTAAGTTTTAGCTGACTGGTATACCAGAGGCCGGGACTCATGACCTATTAAGGTTGTGAGCCCGGCCTTCTTGCTTACTTTGGAAGCCGGCAAAGCGGAATGAAGGTAATGCAAAAATAGATTATAAAGCGAAAGGGGAACTCATAAGACCGGGATTTCAGATGGATGCCGTTTCGAACAAAAAATTCATATAACAATGTATTTTAAACATCAGAATGGACGGATTCTCACATGATTAAAGCATTGAAATCGATTCACCTGGCGTTAAGAGGATATTACTTGTTATTTTTGCTTCTCGTGATTTGGGAGCTGGCTCCCAGACTGGGATGGGTGAGCGCGGTTTTTGTCCCTCCTTTTTCAAGGATTGTGAAAGTCGGAGCGGATCTCGGCATCGTCAATATTTTGCTGTATATCGCCGTAAGTCTGAAAAGAGTGTTTGCGGGGTTCTTTATCGCTTCCATCCTTGCCCTGCCTCTCGGATTCATACTCGCTGGTGCGCTACCTTGGCTGGCCCGCTTCATTAAACCGTTCACGCTGTTTCTTTCCCAGATTCCGCCTTATATTCTCTTTCCCATATTTGTCATTATTATCGGCATCGGTGAAGGGGGCATCTATACGGTGATTTTCTGGTCATCCTTTTGGCCTATCCTGTTCACTTCCATTTCCGGGATCAGCCAGGTTGATCCGCTTCTTGTCCGCGCGGCCAAAGCCATGAATGCCGGCCGCATCCAGATTTTTTTCAAGGTGGTCCTTCCGGCGGCTTTTCCAGCGGTCATGACGGGCCTCCGAACAGGACTTACGATGAGCTTCTTTATGCTGATCGGCGCGGAGAGCATGGGGGCGGATAAAGGCTTAGGCTGGCTCATTCACAACGCTCAGAGCATGGGATTTATCGAACGGATTTATCTCGGGGCTTTAATTGTGGCCTTGGTCGGAGCGCTGCTGAATTTCATTCTGGATTTTCTGGAAGAGAACATCGTGGACTGGAAAGAGAGCGCAGAGGAACAAACCGTATAGCTTCAACAAGACTACAAATAGACAGCGAGGTAGCTTAGCCAATGAGCTCGTTCTGGTCAAATGCTAGAAAAATAGGTTATGGAAGCATTCCGATTATTTTGTTCTTTATCTTCTGGGAGATCGGAGCAGGACAGGTGCCGGAAGGCGTAATTTCCCCTCCGTCAGAGGTGCTTCAAAGTCTGTGGGCGGCCGCTGCTTCGGAAATGCTGTTCAAGCAGACCGCGATTAGCCTGGGAAGGGTAGGCATGGGCTTTGCGCTTTCGATTGTCGTTGCCCTTCCGCTCGGTTTTATATTGGGAACCTTTTTCCAATCCGCCGAAAAGGTGCTGCTGCCCTTCTTTCGGATGTGCGAGAAATTGAATCCCTTTGCCATTATTCCGATCTTTATGATCTTTTTTGGGATTGGCACAGCCGAGAAGGTGGCGATAGTCTTCTGGGCGACCCTTTGGCCGCTGCTGTTCAATACGGTGGCAGGCGCCAGAGCCGTCGAATATCCGCTGATTCGCGCGGCAAGATCAATGGGGGCGACGAGACGGGAGCTTTTTCTCAAGGTCATCCTTCCGTTTTCGCTGCCTAATATCTTCATAGGCGTTGAAATAGCAGCCCAATTATCCTTCTTCATGATTATCGCCTCGGAAGTAATCGGGGCCAGCACCGGACTGGGCTGGTATTATATCAGCGCCACTACCAAGTATCAATTGCCGCTAATGTACGGCATCGTTCTTTATATTACAGTGCTCTCTATCCTGATTAATCTGCTGTTCGGCAGGCTCAAGAAGCGCTTCCTGGTATGGAAAGAAGCGGTGCACATTCATTAGCCGGTATTAATATTAAAAACTCTGGGAGGTTATGAGAAACATGGCAAGAAACAAGAAAAAGCAAAATTTTATTATTATCGGCTCTTTGGCAGTGGTGATTGCTGCCGGAATAGGGATCGGGGCTTATTATGGGAGAACCTCGGACAGTATTCAGGGCGCGGCAGGTCTGAATAACCTTAAGGATGCCAATTATAATGCAGCCGATTCCGGCAAAAAGGTCATCACGCTTAAAACCGATACCAAATTGAATTGCTCCTCGACCCCTTGGGTCATCGCCGAGAAGAAAGGCTTCTTCGCGGCAGAAGGTCTCGAAATCAAATATACAGGCGAGCTGAAAACGGAACAGAAGCTTCCGGCCATCCTGAACGGAACCAATGATATCGGCGCGACATTGCCTAATACATTAGCTACATATGTGGCAGGCGGGGCCAAGGTCAAGGCGGTTACGCTGGGCGAAGTTGACCCGCCGGATAGTGTAGACCCTAAATTCCGTCATATGCGGTATGTAACGAGCGAGAAATTTGCCGGCAAAACATTGAAAGAGTACGTTGAATCGAAAAAGGGTGGCAAGATAACCGTCAGCGGCACCGCTCCAAACTGCAGCACTTTTATTTTCAATTCGGTGTTCAGAAACGCAGGATTGGACCCTAGCCAAATTCAATATGTCGCCTTTGAATCGGATACGGCTGCCATTCAGGCTGTTCAACAGGGAAGTCTGGATGTCGCGGGCATTCATCCGCCTTTCTACAAGCTGGCTAATGATTCCAAGCTTACCGTACTGGCCGACTCTCATGATACCGGTCTGGGTGCAGCATCTGGCGCTTCCGTTTACTACTTTACCGACAAATTTATTCAAGAGAACCCGGAAGCCGTTCAGCGCTTCGTTAATGCCATCAAGAAAGCTCAGGACTGGGTCAATCACAATACAGACGAGTCCATCAAGCTGACTGCCGAGTATATCGGCCAACCGGTTAACGCCACTCACTATTACTTTACGGACAAAGGTCTGCCTACAGAGCTCTTCCAGCCATGGATTGATGATTTGGTACAGTCTGGCACAATTAAGAAAGATCAAGTCAAGACGGATGATATTGTGACTACGCAATTCAGCAGCTAAACCTTCGTTAAGCCGCGCGCGGTCTAACCGTGCCAGCGGAATCCGAAATTAAATCAGGATTATAGTAGAACGGCTTCGCTCTCCTGCAACAGGAGGGTGAAGCCGTTTCTTTGTTATGCGGATACTGCCGCTTGCGAACGGCGCTTGTCACAGGAATGTAAGAACCTTCGAATATAATTGGAGATGTAAGATTAATACATAAGGAAACGGAGATGGGGAGAAATGTCCATTTTGCAGGCTAACGGTCTGATCAAAAACTACGGGAAGGCGCCAAATATCGTCCGGGCACTTCGGGGTGTGGATCTGGAAATAGCGAATGGTGAATTTGCAGCGGTTGTCGGAACGTCCGGAAGCGGGAAGTCCACGCTGCTGCATCTGCTTGGCGGACTGGACCGGCCGACCGAAGGGAAGGTTTTGATCGGCGGCAAGGATATGTATGCGATGAACGATGACGAGCTGACCGTCTTTCGCAGACGGAATATCGGGTTCATTTTTCAGCAGTATAATCTGGTTCCGGTTCTGAATGTGTACGACAATATCATTCTGCCCATAGAGCTGGACGGCAACCGTCCCGACAGAGAGTTTATTGCTTTCATTGCCGAAACGCTGGGATTGTCGGGACTGCTCGATCGCCTTCCGGGCCAGCTGTCGGGCGGCCAGCAGCAGCGGGTTGCGATTGCCCGGGCGCTTGCAGCAAAACCTTCTTTTATTCTCGCGGATGAACCTACCGGTAATCTGGACAGCGTAACGGGGCTGGAAGTCATCGGACTGTTGAAGGTGACCAGCAGGCAATTTAATCAGACGATGGTGATGATTACCCATAATGAGGAAATCGCCTTGATGGCCGACCGGGTGATTCGGATCGAAGACGGGCAGATTGCGGAAGGACGGGTGCCTCATGTTTCGCAATAACACGAAGACGGCGGTAAACCGGCTGACAGCGGGGAGCATGAGGATGAGCCGGGCGAGAAACCGGGTTGTCGTACTGGCTATTTTTTTAACAACCTGGCTGATCACCTCTTTCTTCAGCATCGGGATGAGCGTAGTCAAATCATTCGATGAGCAGGAGATTAAATTGGCCGGTACGAAGGCCCAGGCCGTGCTGACCGCGCCCACAGAAGAACAGCTTCGAGAGATTAAGAAGCTCGATTATGTCAAGGCGGTCGGACTTCAGACAGGAATCGGAGTTTCGGACGGGATTGGCGGAGACTCTGAGACAGCGGTTCAAATCGTATGGTACGATGCGCCCGAATGGAACGCCATGCGTATGCCTGCCATTTCCCAGTGGAAGGGAACCTATCCGGCTGCCCGGAATGAGATCGCCGTTCCGTTGGATGTGCTTCAGCAGATGGGAATCGACAACCCCGAAATCGGGATGGATATTCGGCTTGATTACAAGCTCGCCTCTGATAGCAAGCAGCTCAGGCATGAAGAGAGGTTTAAGCTGACCGGATGGTTCAATGATTATTCCAGCCTTCGGCCCGGAGACGGAGGCACAATGCTTGTATCAGAGCCGTTTATGAAAGAAAGCGGAGCAGCAATACAAACCTCCGGGACGGCTTCCTTTTTATTTACAGGTAAAGACACGGAAAACTTCATCGACAGGCTGCATACGGATCTCCAAGTTACGAAAAATCAGAAGCTTAATGAAGTTTCCAGTAGAAAAAGCCTGGATTCCGGCGGCCAGGCAACGCTTATCGGTTATGGGGGATTGGTCCTGTTTATCATGCTGAGCGGCTATCTGCTAATTTATAACGTGCTGTACATATCGGTTGCAGGCGATACCCGGTTTTACGGTCTGCTGAAAACGATCGGCGTCACGCGCCGCCAAATCCGGGTACTGATCCGTAAACAGGCGCTGAGGCTGGCGCTGATCGGTATCCCGCTGGGCTTGCTGGCCGGTGCGGCTACTTCCCTCGGTATCGTGCCAATGGCTTTGAAGACATTCGATCTGTCCACGGGCCGGAGCCTTTCATTTCACCCGGTTATTTATGCGGGAGCCGGTCTGTTTGCCTTGATCACAACCATGGTCAGCTGCATCAAGCCAGCCAGAGTAGCCGGAAAAATCTCACCCGTCGAAGCAGCCAAATACACCGGGATTACCCCGTATTCCAAAAAGAGCAGCAGTAGCGGCGCCTCAAAGCTTCACCGAATGGCGCTGCGGAATATTTTCCGGAGCAAAAAGCGTGCGATCGTCGTGTTTTTGTCCCTGTTTCTCGGATTGACCACCTTTTTGGTTATCAACACGCTGGTGCTCAGCATGAGTCCGGAACATTTTGTTGCCGATTATATGAAAAATGATTTTGAATTGAGCAATCGCACAATGAACCTTGGCTATCAAGGAGGCACGAAACAGGCGATTACAACTGATCTCGTGTCAGATGTAAAAGCCCTTAAAGCTGCGAAGGACGTTAGAATCACTTATGCCGAGCGGTCCACATTGATTTATGATCCCAAGGTCTTCGGAGCCTATCTCGACAAATTTGCGCAGAACTTTAATATTGAAAGGATTACGGATAGCCAAATCCATAATCAGCCTGAATTATTTGGTGGGTCCGTTATTGGACTTGACCCTGAGTACTTTCGCGAAGTCAACAAAAAACTGCCGAAGCCGGTGGATGAGGAGCGATTCGAACGCGGGGAAATCGCCCTCTTGGACGGGGAGATCGCCAGCTTTAAGACCGGTGACCACTTTCGGCTAAAGCTGAACAACGGAACCGGGACTCCTGAGACATCGCTGGAAATCGGCGGAATGGTATCTTTCCGGGATCAGGTTCCTTATTACGGGATGGCTCCAACCGTGTACATCAGCCAAACCGCCCTGAAGCGATTAGTGAACGATCCGGTCATCTATAAGCTGTCGTTTAATGCGGATCGAAAGGACTGGCCGGAAGTCACGAAGCAGGTAAAAGCGGCAGTTGCCGGAAACAACGATCTGAAACTGGAATCCCGAATGGACATGATGAAGCTGATCCGTTCAGCCAAACTGGCCTTTTATATCCTCGGCGGGGGGCTTTCGCTGATTCTCGCTCTGATCGGCCTTCTCAATTTCGTCAATATAACAGTTACGGGTGTACTGGCGAGAAAAGCCGAGCTGGCGGTACTGGAGGGTATAGGGATGACGCGGGGACAGATTCAAAAATTGCTGCTGCTTGAGGGAGCCTGGTATGCTCTTATATCGGTGCTGCTTGTGGGCGTGATCGGGAATGCGCTGGCCTACGGCGCTTATGACCTGTTCAGCCAGGAAGCGACGTATGCAGTCTATACTTTTCCGGCCATTCCATTGGCTGCAGTAATTGTGCTTATGGCCGCAGTGTGCCTGACCGCCCCGGTTCTCGCATACCGGAAAGTCTGCCTTTCTTCGCTTGCCGAGCGGCTGCGCGAAGCGGCGTGATTCAGTGGGCATGAGCGGCATGTCGCAGCAGGTCATCTTCGGCCTTGATATACTAAGGGCAGAGGAGGGGAGCAGATGACCACGATTCTGATCGTTGAAGATGACCGGCTGCTTCTGGAGGGACTGGTCTACTTACTGGAAAAAGAACAGTACGAGGTGCTTGCAGCCCGCTCCTACCAAGAGGGCGAAGGTTATTTACAATCCCGGAACATCCACCTCGCCCTTCTGGACATCCGTCTGCCCGATGGCAGCGGCACCGGATTGTGCAGGGAAATCCGCCGAAGCTCGGACCTTCCCGTTATTTTCCTCACCGCCAACGATACGGAGCCGGAAATCGTCGCTGGATTTGACCTGGGGGCGGATGACTATATCGCCAAGCCATTCAGCATGGAGGTGCTGCTGCGGCGCGTGAGGGCCGTTCTGAAAAGAGCCGGGGACGATGAGGCCAGGCTGGAGCATTCTTTTATCTATAAAGATTTGAAAGTTAACTTCAATAAAATGACAGTATTCAAAAATGAAGAAGAGCTGAAGCTGACGACGACCGAGTACCGGCTGCTTGAAGCGCTCGCGCAGAACAGCGGACAGGTCATGACCCGCGAAATGCTGCTGAACCGGCTGTGGGACCAATCCGGGAATTTTGTCGATGAGAACACGCTTAGCGTCAATATCAAGAGACTGCGGGACAAGCTTGAAGATGACCCGAAAAACTGCCGGTATATTAAAACGGTATTCGGCATCGGCTACACGTGGGGGGACGGATGAAGAATAATCCATTCCGGACGCTCATTATTTGCTGGACAGCGGTTTTTGCCTTGATATCCGCCCTGTATGCCTTACTGCTGCTCCGTTTCCGTCCAGAGACTCCGGTCCTGATCGGCAGCTTCGTCTATCTGGCAAGCTCGGCCGCGATATGTACGGGCTTCGTGCTTTCCGTCCGCAGAAGAACAGAGAACGCTCTTGAACAGCTGTCCGAAATGATCCAGGGCCTCATTCACCGGAGGGAACAGGAGGTGTTTTCCACAACCGAAGACACATTGCTGTCCAAGCTGCAGAGCCAGGTGATCCAACTGACGGGGATTTTGTCCGCGCAGAGAGAACGGTATCTTCAGGAAAACAGGGAGATCAAATCATTGATCTCGGATATCTCCCACCAGCTCAAGACGCCTCTAGCCAATTTAGCCATGTACAGCAGCCTGCTTGACGACTCCGGATTATCACCTGAACAACGCCCGGAGTTTACCCGCCGATTAAAAAGCCAGACCGACAAGCTGGCGTGGCTGCTCGACAGTCTGATTCAATTATCGCGACTCGAGTCCGGGATTATCTCGATTGATAAGGAAGCCAAAGACCTAGGCAATACGGTTCTTGTCGCCATTAGGCAGGCCTTTCCCGCAGCTGAGAGTAAGAATGTAACGATTGAATGGAAGGGCCGACAGGGGATCGTGCTTCCCCATGATGTCAAATGGACGGCCGAGGCGGTGTATAACGTGATCGATAACGCGGTGAAATACACGGAGGCGGACGGATGTATCACGGTTACGCTAACCGCGTACGATTTGTTCGCCAGAATCGATATCGCCGATAACGGACAGGGAATACCGCCCGATGAACTGAATGAGATTTTTAAGCGGTTCTATCGAGGGACGAATGTCCGGGAGGCCGAAGGTGTCGGTCTGGGACTGTATCTGACCCGCAAAATCATCACCGAGCAAGGGGGATACATCAAAACGGCATCGGCCCCGGGCAGAGGCAGCACCTTCTCGCTCTTCCTCCCGTTGGACGGACTCCGTAAGAATTTAAGGCAACACAACCAATGAATAATCCAAATTATCCGCTCTCCCAGTGAGGGCGGTTTTACTTTTTTTAGAAAGGTATTGCAATATCTATAATACCGAGTATAATACTTGGTATAAAGAAAAACGAGGAGATGTAGAAATGTCTGTCGATGATTACCTGGACTTATATAATTATGCGAAGCAAATTGGCGATGCCCAGTGGCAGGCCGAACTCATCCAAACCTTGCAGCAGCTGAAGAGCATGACAGAGGCTGAAATTCGTGAACAGAAGATTAAAGAAATGTGGATCCGTTTTGACGATATCAATGCGGTTTTGCTGGAATTGTTCGAGAAGCTGAGAAACGGCGGGAGCGATAATCAAGCGAGAGCGTGGAGAGAGCGGGTCTGGGAGCTTAAACTGGAGAGAATTTCTTTGGCTAAAAAGCTTCAAGATAAATATATTCATGCGCGTTACTAGAATTGAGAAAGCCTAAAAAAGGGCATAAAAAATTGGCATGCAGTTGTCTGCTCTGCCAAGACTGGAATCTTTTGATACAATTATTTAGACATAGGCATGCATTCACGCATCATAGTCATACACATTGTCATCATTTCATCGCAGTCTTGCATTTTTGTCATCATCATTTCCATGTCCATGGATTCCATGCCGTCCATCTTTGACATTTTTTCCATGCACATTTTCATGCATTTCATCTTAGCCATCATGTCTTCCATACACATCGTCATCATCATTTCCATACACATACTTTCCATAATAACTCCGCCTCTCTATTCATTAGTAGTTTGCTTCACTCCTTTAAATTACTATATTTCCCCGTCGTTTTCAACGCTTGAATATGAATATCGACATAAAATAATTCTATAATATGACATAATTATGGATATTCCTACCATTGTACTGCTATTAATCCGAATACTTTATATTAAATAACGCCCTTTAATTTCCATACAAGGAATCAAAAGGGCGTTATTTTATGTCTATCCGGTTACGAAGTGCATTTGGCTTCAAGCTCGACCCAATCCGAGGACCAATTGCCGATCTCCTTCAAAATAGGTGCCAGCGCGGTTCCCTTCGGAGTCAGCGAGTACTCGATTCTTACCGGAATTTCGGGATAGACGGTTCTTTGAACAATGCCTTCATTTTCCAGCTCCTTCAAACGGTCGGACAGCACTTTGCCGCTGAGATTGGACAAGCAGCTTTCAATTTCGCCAAACCGGCATGGGCCGGGAATCAATACGAATACGATCAGGGCGACCCAACGCTTGCTGAGCAGATCGACTGCTTTTTCAAAGCGGGGGCACATTTCAAAATTTTTCATACCATCACCTCAGCCTTCATTATAACATAAACTTACTATAAGTAATTATAAATATTTATATATATATTATAACTTGACGAATATATATTACAATGATAAACTTACTTACAAATAGTTACTCGAATTTAAAATAAATCGACTCTGCTGCGAGCGGCCGATTATAATGAACTACACAAACGAGGAAGGTGCGCTCATGATCAAACCTGAGATTGTATCTATACTGAAAAATAAAATCCAAACCATTGATCTGAACGATTCCGCCAACATTCTGGTCGGGCCGATCACACTGCCGGTGAACCTGAACGGAGAGACGGTGACTTTCAAGTGGTACAGCTGGCTCCATGTAACGGACGAAGAGCGTCAGGAGCTTGCGGGTGAAGATATGACGGAGAAGCTGATTGGCCGTCTGGCCGGAATGAAGCTTGCGGACAGCCAGCAATCCAGCGTACTGGTGTATGGGGATTTCGAGCATGCCGACAACGCGCTGATCCGGATGCACAGTATCTGCCATACGGGTGATATTTTTGGCAGCAAGCGCTGCGACTGCGGCTACCAGCTTCACCAGTCGATGAAGATGATCGTGGAGAACGGCTCTGGCGCTCTATTTTATCTGGCCAATCATGAGGGAAGAGGCATCGGTCTGTTCAGCAAGGCGATGGCTTACCTTCTGCAGGAAGAAGGCTTTGATACAGTGGAAGCGAACCTGGAGCTGGGCTTTGAAGACGATTCCCGAAGCTATACGGATGCCATCAGCGTGCTTCAGCGCCTGCGCAGCAAGCCGGTAACGCTGATCACGAACAATCCCAAGAAACTGAAAGCCTTGAAGGCTGCCGGGATGAACGCGGTGAAACGGGTGCCGCTGTGGGGCGATGTGTCCGTTTTTAATGAGAAATATTTGCGCACGAAAGTGCTCCGCTCCGGCCATCTTGAAGCGCAGGACGGGGATTCGCTGCCGGGAACGATTGCACGGTAAAGGGCCGCAACCTTAAAGGGTGGTGCTTTTGGGCCTGTTCCTTTATAATGGCCTTTGAGTGAACTAAATTGTATGAGAGGTAGATTATGGCGGCTATTGATGTACGAGATTTACGAAAAACCTTCAAAGTGCAAAAAAACCGCGGAGGCCTCAAAGGGGCCTTCGTTGATTTGTTTAAGCGGGAATACAGCGAAGTGGCCGCGGTCAAGGATATCTCGTTCCAAATTCCGGAGGGAGAAATCTGCGGATATATCGGCGAGAACGGTGCCGGCAAGTCAACGACGATCAAGATGCTGACCGGCATCCTGGTGCCGACCTCCGGCCACCTGACTGTCGGGGGATACGTCCCTTACGAAGAGCGCGAGAAATTCGTCCGCAACATCGGCGTCGTGTTCGGCCAGCGCAGCCAGCTCTGGTGGGATATCGGCGTGGTCGAATCGTTCGAGCTTCTGCGCAAGGTGTACCGCGTGGATGAGGCCGATTATAAAAAGCGGCTGGACGAATTGGTCGAGAGGCTTGAGCTGCAGGATCTCTTGAACCGCCCTGTCCGCAAGCTAAGTCTCGGTCAGCGGATGCGCTGCGAGCTGGTGGCGGCCCTGCTGCACAATCCGTCCATCGTGTTTCTTGACGAACCGACGATTGGCCTGGATATTGTGGTCAAGTCAGAAATCCGCTCGTTCCTCAAAGATATGAACCGTGAGCACGGTACGACGATTCTGCTTACCACCCATGACCTGCAGGACATTGAGGCACTGTGTTCGCGGGTGATTATGCTTGATGACGGAAGCATTATTTATGACGGCGGGCTCGAGGAGCTGAAGCAGCGCTGGGGTACCGGCCGCGAGGTGGCCTTCCAGTTCGGAACCGCCACGAAGCTTGATCGTCTGGAGCTGCTGACGGAAGGGATGCCTGTAAAATGGACCGCAGAGAACCCTCTGGCCGCCACGGTGTGGATACCGCTGGAGCTGAACGTATCGGACGTGCTCGGCCGGGTCGTCGGACAAGCCGATATTACGGATATCAAGATCATCGAAACGAATACGGACGATATTGTCCGGAGTATTTACCAGTCCGGGTCCGCGAATAAAGCGGAAGAGGCGAATGCGGGGCTGCCTCGGGAAGGAGCCGGACATGTTTAATGCACTTTCGGAAGCGGGGTCCCCACGGGGGAACCGGGACGCGGGAGTGGAAGGACAGCGGGATAAGAGGTCCGAGCGAAGGCTGCTGCTTCAGGCATATTTCGATTTTATCCGTATCCGCTTTTTGACCATGCTGGCTTACCGGCTGAACTATTACACAGGCATCCTGATCTATTCTCTTAACATTGGCGTCAATTATTTCACCTGGAAGGCCATTTACGGGCAGGGGGAGTCGCTCGGCGGCTTCACCGCATCGCAGATGACGACTTATGTGGCCGTCTCCTGGATGGCCAGGGCGTTCTATTTCAATAATCTCGACAGAGAGATCTCGAGCGATATACGCGACGGGAGCATTGCCATCCAGTTTATCAGGCCCTACAATTATGTGCTTGCCAAAATGATGCAGGGTCTCGGAGAGGGAATGTTCCGCTTTATGCTGTTTATGATCCCTGGCATGGCGCTTGCCATGCTGCTGTTTCCGGTGCGTCTGCCGCATGATCCTGCGGCGTGGGCAGGCTTTTTGGTTATGCTCTTCTTCAGCTTCCTGATCAATTCACAGCTTAACGTCATTACCGGCCTGCTGGCATTTTTCGTGGAGAATAACGAAGGGCTGATGCGCATGAAGCGCGTCGTCGTCGATCTGTTCTCCGGTCTGATCATTCCGATCAGTCTGTTCCCGGGTTGGCTGTCCGCCATTCTCAAACTGCTGCCGTTTCAGGCGATTACCTATTTGCCGGGCTCTGTCTTTACCGGTCGGGTGCAGGGTGTGGGGATTTGGAATGTGTTTGGCGTTCAGCTCATCTGGTTTGCGCTTCTGCTGATTCCGCTGTTCTGGTTATATCGCGCGGCGCGGCAGCGTCTGTTCGTGCAGGGAGGTTGATGAAGAGATGTACCATTTGGGACTGCTGTCCGAATATTTGAAAAATTACATGAAGACCCGGCTCACCTACCGCGCGGATTTTTGGGTAGAGGTAATCTCGGATCTTTTATTTCAGGTGACGAATCTGGTATTTATTTTCGTTATCTTTATGCATACGAACAGCCTGGCCGGCTGGAGTCAGAACGAGGTTGTCTTCGTCTACGGCTTCTTCATGGTGCCTTGGGGTGTGTTCGCCTGTTTCGTGAATATGTGGAATTTCAGCGAGCGTTATATCGTTAAAGGGGAAATGGACCGTATTTTAACGCGTCCCGCCCACAATCTGTTTCAGATATTTCTGGAAAATGTGGACCCGCCCTCGCTGATCGGCTCGCTGATCGGACTGCTTATTATGGCGGTAAGCGGCCTGAATTTGGGGCTGCCGTTCGAGTGGTGGACAATTCCAGCGTTAATTCTGCTGACGATCAGCGCTACGGGCATTTATATGGGAATCTATACAACTCTGACGGCGTTGTCATTCTTTTCGGACGCGCCAACAGGCATCATTCCGCTGATGTACAACATCCAGTCTTACGGCCGCTATCCGGTGACGATGTACAACCGGGCGATTCAGGTGCTGTTGACGTGGATTTTGCCGTTCGCTTTCGTTGGCGTCTATCCGGCGGGGCTGTTCCTTCAGCGGGAAGAGATGACGCGGATGGCGCTGCTAACGCCGGTCATGGGCGCAATAGCTGTCAGCATCGGCTTGTTTGTGTGGAGCCGAGGAGTGCGTCGTTATAAAGGGGCGGGGTCTTGAATGCCGCTACCTGTTACTTGAAGAATAAGCTTCCGGTGAAAGCCGGAAGCTTCTTTTTGTTATATCATTAATACAAGAAGCAGGTTGAATACGGTAAAGATGAATACCGCATAGTCACTGAGCCCGAATCGGTAAATACGGATCGGTGTTCTTCCCTCATCGCCTTGATAGCAGCGGGATTCCATCGCTACAGCCAGATCCTTGGCGCGCAAGATGGACATCACGAAGAGCGGCATCAGCATCGGGAGGACCCCGCCGAAGCGTGAAGCGATTCCTCTGCGATGAAAGCCGCCTCCCCGGGCAAGTTGCGCTTTGCGGATTTTATCAAACTCCTCGATGAGAATCGGAAGAAACCGCAGCGCAATAGAGAACATCATGACGGCTTCATGAACCGGCAAACGCCATTTTTTCAGCGGATTTAGCAGAATTTCCAGGCCTTCCGCCAAAATAATTGGTGACGTCGTCCGGACGAGCAATGAAAGCAGAAGAACAATGCCGGCAATCTGCTCGCACATCATCACGCCTCTCAGCGCTCCTTCGGAGGAAAAGCGCAGCCAGCCCCACTCAGACATAATGTCCCCTGGAGCTGGAGTAAGCACAGCCTGGTAAATCATCGTCGAGAGAAAAAATATCGACAAAGAGAGCACCGTGACGGCCAGCATCTTCCACGACAGCCGTGCAATGCCCCACATTATGATCAGCAGCGCCAGTTGAGTTGTTTTCAGCGCGGGTTGATGCGTCAGGAGCAGGGCGGCTCCGAACAATAACGTAGCTATGATTTTCATCCGCGGGTCCCAGCGCTCCAGCCAGGAATTTTTCTTCTGATACAACAAGAAACCATTAACGGACATAAAGCATTCCCTCAATTTCTATACAGCAGATTTTCATGGCGGTTCAGGAAGCCGCTCACGGCTTCGGCCGCTTGAGACGGTGAGAGGAGTGTCCCCACGGGAATTGCACCGATCTCACTAAGCAGACGCGAAACAGTAAGAACGGGAGGTTCTTCCCATCCGAAGGCTGTTAAGACATCCGGGTCGGACAGCAGCCGGGAAGGTGGGCCGTCCGCTAGGAAGGCTCCCTGTTTTAGCGCCAGTAGGCGGGAGGCATGTTCCAGAATTTCCTCCAGTTGATGGCTAACCCATATGACGGTAATCCCCTCTTCTTTGTTCAGCGAGTGCAGGAGTCTGAAGAGGGAGGACCGTGACTGCCAATCCAGCCCAGCTGTCGGCTCATCCAGTATCAGCACTTCGGGCTCCAGCACAACGACTCCCGCTATTGCCACGCGCCGTTTCTCACCTCCGCTGAGCTCGAAAGGACTGCGGTCCTTGAATGCTTCGTAATCCAGCTCCACCGCTGCCATAGCTTTGCGAACTTTCTCCTCCTGAACGTCAGGAGCCAGCTTCCGGTGACGGAGCCCGAATGCAATATCATCAAAGACCGTAGCCGCGAACAGCTGATGCTCCGGATATTGAAAAATAAAGCCGATCCGGTCGAACAGCTCCGGCCGGCGATTGAGATGAGGATCGGTGCCGTCCAGCAGAATCGTTCCGGACGAAGGGGCGATAAAGCCTTTCAGCAGCTGCAGAAACGTCGATTTGCCTTCTCCGGACTTTCCGGCAATAGCCAGCATTTCACCGCTTTCCACAGTCACGCTAAGATCCTGAAGTACCCATGGACCGTTATGCGGCTTCTTTCTACGCCCCTTTATATAGCTGAAACTAACATGGTTTAACCGGATTTGCATAATAATCCTCGCAATTCTTCCGCGCTCAGCTTTGCGGATACGGGAATACCGTGACCCCGAAGCTGTATCGCCAACTGCCTGAAATACGGCAGCTCCAACCCGCATTCCTTGAGTAGGGCGGAATTCAGCTCCAGCTCGGCCGGAGTCCCGGTAGCGACAACTTTACCGTCTTGAAAAAGGAACCAGCGATCCGCATCCATCACTTCTTCCAGATGGTGTGTAATGTAAATCAAGGTTACATGATATTCCTTGCGGACCTTGTTCAACGCCTCGACGAACTGGCGCCGTGCCACGGGATCAAGCATGGAAGTGGCCTCATCGAGAATGAGACAGCGGGGGGCCAGCGCCAGAACCGCTGCCAGGGCAAGCTTTTGCTTTTCCCCACCCGACAGATGGGTTACAGGGCGGTCTTCATCGGCATCCAGTCCCACTAGCTTTATGGCCCAAGCGATCCGCCGGGCGATATCCTCCTGCGGCCAGCCGATATTGGACAGACCGAACGCGATATCTTCGCCCACGGTAATTCCGACCTGCTGATTCTTGGGATTCTGAAATACAATTTGCACGGCCCGCCGAATGTCATGAAGCTCGTTCCGGTCTGCAGTCATGCGGCCTTCTACAAGAACCTTACCCATGGTCGGAAGCTCAATGCCGTTAAGCAGATGGGACAACGATGATTTACCGGACCCGTTGCGTCCCAGAAAAGCTACAAATTCACCAGGCTCAATAGCAAGAGAGACGTTGGAAACAGCCGGCCTATGGCCAGCGTCCGTTTCCGATTCTGCGGGTTCATAATAATAAAAGGTTACGCCTTCAATGTCGATCATATCTGATTGCCTTCTTTGCTCTTTGTGCCAGCAGACTTCTTATGTAGATCTTCCTGTTGTCCTGCTGTGACCGGACCGAATACGCTGTTGTCATTGTCCGGATCGAAGATTCCATCGGCCGTGTTGGGAATTTGCCAGAAAAAATCGATAGTTACGCCGTTTTCCGCCGCGAGCTCCAGGAAGTCGCGCATAAACACGCCTTTTCCAGGATCGCAGGAGGGGCTGCCGGCAATACCGAGACCCCCGACTATGGTGTACCCGTGATCCTGATACACCTTCAGCTGTTCAAAGGCCGGCAGTAAAATCCGGCGGTTGTGGGCGTGAAACTCCGGGGTATCGTATTCCTCCACGGTCATTGGAGGCCGCTCCGGTCCGAGAAAGGTGAACTCAGGGCAGGGTAATTGAAATATGCCATAACCCTTCTCGTGGCTCCAATCCACAGCCGCTTTCATTATGCCGGGACTACGAGCTTCTTCTTTCACGACGGCATTTTGGTTAATGACGCAATGGGAGGCGACGATTAATTGTTTGCTACGCAACATGGCTATTCCGTTTCTTGTAACCGCGAGGGTTTATTAAGGATTGCGGCAAGTTTTTCACAATATAGTAAACCAGAAGGGCTGACAGAATTTTATCGATGAGATTTTCTCCAAGGCGTGGAAGGAATGCGGCGGCGAACAGACTCGTTCCAGCCTGCTTCAGCCAGAGTACAGCCACGTCCTGAACGCCTCCGGTAAATCCGCCGAACAAACCGACGGCAATAATAGTACCAACGATCGGGCACAGGAGACCAAGCACAATGCCGGAGATTAAGGCAGAAGAGAAGCGGTATCCGTTCTTGCGGGCCGAATAACCGACGACCAAACCGACGATCACATTGACAAGGGCAAAGGGAATAGCGGTGTATCCGGATGTGACACCGAGCACCAGATTCGTCAGAAGGCCAACCAGAGCGCCCCAGAGCGGTCCGAATATAGCGGCGATAAAGATGGTGCCCACCGTGTCCAGAAACAGGAAAGGAATTTTCAGATTGCTTACGACCGTGCCTGCAACCACATTAATGGCGACGGCCAGCGCCCCAAGTGTAATGACTAGCGTTCTTTGATTCATTATGTACCTCCTAGTATGATTGTTTACTCCCATAAACCAATCGGATAAATAGGAATAGATTTTATTGTATGGCGATTCTTCAATATGTCAATGGAATTATATTCAATTTTAATAGATAAAATGCCAACGAATGAATGCTTAGAAAGCTGTACTCCAATGAATTAATGGCATTAATAAAATAACTTAATTACATTAATTAATTGGGAGCAAACGAGGAAGAATCGCGATTGGGCTCGATATTTATGGGATGCTGCGGGTGATGTGAGGGGTTTGTTTAATGTGATTAATTAAAATGAACTTGTCTTAAATATCGCGCTAAATCTCACTCAATTTTAATATGATACATAGATTTGCTATGCATAGTGATTATAGGTATAATAACTGGTAAAAATGTACATTACATTGAGATTCTTGTAAGGAGGGGAGGGCAATTAAACTGAACAAGGAACTCATGAAAGGCAGCACTGGCACAATGCTTCTTACGCTTCTGAGCCGTCAGCCGCTGTACGGGTATGAGATGCTTCGGGAATTGGAACGCCGGTCTGAAGGGGTGTTTTCCCTAAAAGAAGGAACGCTCTATCCGATTCTGCACAGTATGGAATCCGAAGGCTGGGTCGAAGCTTATTGGCAGTCTGTAAACGGCCGGAACAGAAAGTATTACCGGATAACGGACATGGGGAGCAGAGTACTAAACCAGAAGAAAACGGAGTGGGCATTGTTCCGCAATGCCGTCGATTCCGTGATTGGGGAAGGGGGAGTATGAGTGAAGGATTATCATGAGATGAGTCCATATCTTAAACAAGTGTGCACTCAAGTAAGAGCGCGGGCTATACACCCGGAACTTCGCAGGGAACTCGGCAGTCATTTGGTGGATCTGGCGGATGAGAGGGAGAGTCAAGGCTGGGAACGTGAGGAAGCTGTCCAATGGGCGATGCAGCAGATGGGTGATCCCGAAGCCGTTGGAAAGAGCCTTAATCGCATACATAGGCCGAGAATCAATTGGGGGCTGCTGGCGGGAGCTTTGTTGTTTGCAGGAAGCGGAATTATTGGGATGTTCTCTTTGAGCGCATCCTCTTACACGGGTACTCGAATGAATACAGCCCTTCCCCAGTTCGGGGAAAATCATCTTGTATATGTGTGCATGGCGTTGATGGTGATGCTGGTACTGTCACTTTTGGACTATCGCAAACTGAGAAGCCTATCATGGCCGCTCTACTTCCTGACATTGGCGGGTATGCTGGCTGTCCAATTCAGCGGGACCATGGTGAACGGGATTAAACGATGGTTGGTTCTTCCTTTACATTTCGCTATCGATGTGATGGGCTGGAGTCCATATCTGCTTATTATCGCACTGGCAGGAATCTGGGCGGGCGACGGATTTCCGAAGAATGGCAGAGAGTCTCTAATCAATGGCTGGAGGGCGATACCGTTGATCGGAGTACCTTGTCTTATTTATTGGCGGGGGCATATCCTGCCGGAATTGGCTCTTTTTGCAGGTGTGTCCCTCATTCTGTACGCCTGGTTATCCGGTAAATGGAAAAGAGTTGTTCTTTTGGCTGCGGTGGCGACAGCGTCGGGATTATGGGCTGCATGGAATACGCATTATTATTACGATAAAATCTCTGCTGCGCTAAATCCGGCAAAGTTCGCTGAAGGCGCAGGATATTATCAGACTACACTGAGCGAGGCTATCGCTTCCGCCGGATGGTGGGGGCGCGGATTCGGAACGGCCAACGATCAGCTTCCTTCCGTATATTCCGACATGCTGTTTCCGTATTTGATCTACAGCTTTGGATGGGGGGCAGGTCTCTTCCTTGTGGGGCTCATTCTTTGGTTTGTTGTACGAACCATACAAGCCTGGGTCTCTGTGCGTGACACTTACGGAAAAGCCTTGATTGCTGGCATTGCGCTGATTCTTGCCGTTCAGCTCGTGTACGGAGTGCTCAAATTAAGCGGACACATCGTAATCATCGGCTTGCCGCTGCCTTTTATCAGCTATGGCGGAAGTCATCTCCTGATGGAATACGGTGCACTGGGGCTGCTGCTCAGCGTGTATCGCAGAAAAGATCTCATGCTCGGCTCCTCTGTCTCATTCAGCAAGAATTATTAGATATCCCATGTCATAATAGGAAATGCTAAAATAAATAATCAAACAATCCGGGAGGTATACCAATGGGACGGGAAGTACAGCATGTGCCCTACGGCTACGAGCCGCCGGCGGAGAAGCGCAGAGGGACGTTAATCTATTACGATTCCTTCGAACATACAACTGATGAGGAACTGAGGGCGGCGGCGCAGACCACACGGGACAAGAACTTCGGCAAGCTGGTGCTTTATCCTCTGCATGAGGAGACGGTGCGCAGAATGTCCAAGGAACCCGTAAGCTCTTATTATAAGCGCGAAGACCGGCTGCACGATTGGAAAAGAGAGCAGGGTGCTTCATCCATCACCGTGGAGAACTGGGAGGGCAAGCGGAAAAAGTATACGCCCATCGACGCCGCGCTGCGTCATTTGACCGAGCGGTATCCGGGGCCGCATTTTCTGTATCTCACGCCGGAGACGGCCAATCTCTTTGCATCGTTCTCGTCATTCGAAGAATGGATCAAGAATCTGCGTCTGCTGCTTTCGGAGAAACCGCAAGCCCTGCATCCCCGCCTGGAAAAGTTCAGCCACCGCTGGTCGGTAGCAGGCGAAGATGAGTAAAAACAGCCCGTACACACGACTGGTTTCAGCGTGAAGTGCGGGCTGTTTCTTCATGGTACGGCTGGTTAGTGGGAGCTGCCCTGCCGGCGTCGGTACAAGTACATTTTCCATTGATAATGGATGAAGCAGCCGATGCAGAAACCGAGAATTGCGACCAGGGCGGCGGTTCCTACAATAGCGGTGAAGATATACGCCGCTGTTAACCAGCCTCCAAGATAGCTGGCCAGTCCGGCAGCCAGACAGATGACGGCGATCGTTTGATTGAACTGCTGCTGCTCCTCATCTTCGAGAACATAGGCGGAGCGGTCCTTGCGCAGAAACCGGGCGGATAACTTGATAATAGGATTGTAACGAAAAATCAGACCGAGCAGCCCTGCGGCCAGCGGCACAGCCAGAAACCAGTAAAAGCCGGTAAACCAGGTCAGAAGCACCGACAAAACGATAACCAATTGGTTGACCCGGACCAGTGGTCTGGGAATCCCCCTTGAAGTATCGGCCATAATACCCACCTCGCGTATTGGAATAATATAAGTATAATAGCAACGTCCATTTTTTGAAAGAAAAATCCATTTGCTTTTAGTTTAAATTTATAGTTTTGTTATGGAGACCAACTGTTATAATATAGGTGATAATACAGAGAAATAGGAGGATTAGGTGTGGAAAATACGATATCATCAACAGATATTAACAAGGAAAGGGTCAGGAAAATGCCGATCCTGGTTTCGCTGCTGCTAAGCGGCTTTATCGGCATGTTCAGTGAAACGGCGCTTAATGTCGCGCTCAGCGACTTGATGAAAGCCTTGAATATTACGCCGACTACGGCGCAGTGGCTGACCACCGCATACTTGCTGACGCTGGGAATTCTGGTTCCCCTCTCGGGATTGCTGATTCAACGGTTCACGACTAGGCAATTGTTTATCGCGTCCTTGTTATTTTCCATAATTGGAACGGCTCTGGCCGCCTCCTCGCCAAACTTTGAATTTCTGCTGATCGCACGTGTCGTACAGGCTATGGGAACGGCGCTTCTGCTGCCGCTCATGTTCAATACGATTTTGGTACTGATTCCGGCTGAAGAAAGAGGCGCGGCAATGGGGATGATTGGGCTTGTCATTATGGTGGCCCCCGCTACCGGTCCGACAATAGCAGGACTCCTTATCGAGAGACTGAGCTGGCACTGGATTTTCTGGATGTCGCTGCCGTTTCTTGTGATTGCCCTGATTTTTGGGATGGTCTTTATGCAAAATATTACGAAAGTGACCAAGCCAGCCATCGACTGGCTGTCGATTCTTCTGTCTTCCGTCGGCTTTGGCGGTGTCGTGTTCGGCTTCAGCAGCGCCGGAGAAGAAGACGGCTGGAACAGCCTTAAAGTATGGATTGCCATCGCGGCAGGAGCGTTTGCGCTGATTCTGTTCGTCTGGCGCCAGCTTACAATGAAACAGCCGCTAATGGATCTTAAAGTATTCAAGTATCCGATGTTTGTCGTGGGACTGCTGTTGATCTTTGTCTGTATGATTGTCATTTTGGCCGCCATGCTGATTCTGCCGCTGTATTTGATTAACGGACAGGGGTACAGCGCGTTCAAGGCCGGTCTGATCCTTCTTCCGGGCGGATTGATTAACGGCTTGTTTTCGCCGCTAATGGGCAAGCTGTTCGACAAATTCGGCCCGAAATGGCTGGTCATTCCGGGATTGGCCGTTGTCGCCGCCACGCTGTGGCTGTTCTCGGGCATTAACACGGCTTCCGCCGTGGCGTTCGTGATCGTGCTGCACAGCGCGCTGATGATCGGGATATCGATGGTGTTCATGCCGGCCCAGACGAACGGCATCAACCAGCTTCCGCTTGAGCTTTATCCACACGGCACAGCCATCATGAACACGCTTCAGCAAGTAGCAGGAGCTATAGGCACCGCGCTTGCGATCAGCATCATGACGGCCGGCACGAACAGCTATCTGAAGAGTGTGGAGAATCCGCAGGACCCGGCCCAACAGCTGGCTGCCTTTACGCAGGGGGTCCAGCACTCCTTTATTTTCGCCATGTCGCTGACCCTCGCCGGCTTAATCCTCGCCTTCTTCCTGAAGCGTGTAGCCGTCCGCCATCCGCAGGAAGGCGCCATGCACTAGCAAAGCTTTGATCGCTTGAAGCCCTTCGGCCAATGCCGGGGGGCTTTTACCTTTCTCCAGATTTTATGCAACAAATTGGTGCTGGTGCGCGTCCAGAGGGTATATGGACTTTACACAAACAGCTTGGAAAGAAGGGTGTATATGAATACGCTAGGTCAATCTTCCGCAAAAATAAAAAGAAGTGCCCTGCTTGGGCTGGCCATCATTTTGGGAACGGGAGGCGGCTCAGCTGCAATCGCACAGTCAGTATCGGCTGCGCCGGCCGCGGCAGCTGTAACCTCCGAGCAATCGTTAGGCGTGTATAATCAATTCCAGAAATACTTGAAAAATTCGGCCAAAACGCCGTACAGCCTGATCCAGGCACGTAATTATCTGCTCAACAATCTCAAACGAGCCGATTCTTGGCGCGCCACTGTCATGGTGCTTCAACTGGAAAATGCGCAGAAGGCGAGACTGAACGTTTTTTCGGAAAAGTTCTTCCCGGAAAAGGTTCAGAAAGCAATTGACGCTGCGTACCGCAAAGGAGGGAAGGAGACGGGACTCACTTACAGCAGCTTGCTTAAGTATATTACGGATAACAGAGTCCGCAGCTTATTGACCGAGTCCTACGGTTACGGCTACAAGCTGGAGACCAGCGAAGGTATGTACTACCCCGTCATGCATTACGAGGGCTTCAAATATTTCAAGCCTTATATAGCAAAAGACATCGCCGCCTATATTGACCTTATGGCTACAGATTCCAACAAGCCTGCACTGAGCGACGCGGCCATTATTATTCCTTGGAATGAGCTGATTAACCGGACGCTTGCACTGGAGGCTTTTGTAAAGGCATATCCAACATCCAATCGTACCGCAGTGGTGAAGGAAAAGCTGAAGCTGATGGAAACCTTCGTGTTCTACGGCTCCAACAATACTCCAGCCTATCAATACGGAGCCCAAGGCGAACCGACTGCAATCGATCCCGAGCTGAAACATGCGTATGAGAAAGCGGTGCTGAACGGGGCGGAAGACAGCAGTGTTCTGAAGACGATCCAGAGCGTGCTGGGTATGCTGGATGCGAGCGGGGATAAATGGAACGGGAACATTGAGAAACTTTTGAGGAATTTCATTCAGAATGGTTAAGCGGATGATTCTGCCGTTGGCGCTTTTTGTGTTATTTACGGTGATCACGTTACCCGGCGGCTGGAATACGGCTCTTGAGGTGAATGCGGCGGCAAAAAAAGCCGTCAAGCAGTATCCTTTTCCCGGCAGCTTCGTCTATGTGGATGAGGTCATTCCGGGCGCCCGGTTCGATATCCGCTATTACGGCGAGAACAATTTTGTAGGACGGCGGATCGCCGGTTATCATGCGCCTTACGCCATTTTGACGAAGCAGGCGGCCACAGCGTTAAAGGCGGTCAGCGATGAGCTGAAGCCAAAGGGCTATGCGATCAAAATTTACGATGCGTACCGTCCGCAGAAGGCGGTCAATGATTTTATCCAGTGGTCGAAGGATGCGGCAGACATTAAAATGAAGCGGCAATACTACCCCCGGCTCGAGAAAAAGAATCTGTTCAAGCTTGGATTTATCGCTTCCAAATCGGGACACAGCAGAGGCAGTACCGTCGATTTAACGCTCGTAAGCCTGAAGACCGGCAAGCTGGTTGATATGGGTGGGCCGCATGATTTTTTCGGTAGTCTCTCGTATTATCAATCGCCGCAGATCACCGCAGCGCAGCAGGCCAATCGAAGACTTCTGAAGGAAGTCATGAATAAGCACGGCTTCAAGGGATACAGCAAGGAATGGTGGCATTTTACGCTAGTGAATGAGCCTTTTCCCGGCCGGTATTTTGATTTTGATGTTGAGTAGTAAAATGAACGAAGGCCTCACTCCCACAGCTTCGTGGAGAATGAGGCCTTTTTCTGCTCCGTTGACTTAGAATCCGCGGTATTGAGGTTCTTCCTTCTCAAGCTGCTGAACGCGGTCTTCCACCTGTTGCACGATTTGCTGGGTTTGTTGTGCAGCAGAGGTAAACAGCGTTTTGGCGTCTTGATTCTGAGTGCTCAATGCGAACTGCTCAAGGCTTGCTTGAGCGCTTTTTAATGATGAAAGGCAAGTTTTAACATCTGAAGCTACAGTCATCGTCAATTCCTCCTGTATTCTAATGATTAATTGTGATGCACCACGCTAATATTTGCGCCTCAAGCTCCGATTATGCATTAGTCCAATTCCAGATTTTCCAAAAAAGAACAGACGTATTTCGGATAGGTTCCGGCGCTTTGAGCCATAATGAATTTGGTTAGGATTTGCATGCACAACAAAGGGAGGGCGCTGTAATGCCGACTTGGCTGGAGGTTATTTTTCGGACCATATTCGCTGTGGTCGTGTTGTTTCTGTTGACAAAGATACTTGGCAAAAGACAGGTATCCCAGCTTTCTTTCTTCGAATATATTACGGGGATTACCCTTGGCAGTTTGGCGGCCTATATCTCGCTCGATACAGATAAGAACTGGCATTTGGGCATGATTGCAATTCTGGTATGGGTCGCCATCTCCTTTGGAATCGAGTATCTGCAGCTTAAAAGCAAGAAAGCCAGAGACTTCATCGATTTCAAAGCGACCGTACTAATCAAGAACGGCAAGGTTTTGGAAGAAAACCTCAAAAAAGAGCGCCTGACTACGGACGATCTGCTGGAGCAGCTTCGGGGCAAGGATGTATTCAAGGTAGCCGACGTCGAATTTGCGATTATGGAAACGACTGGACAGATCAATGTACTGCTTAATCGTGAGAATCAGCCGCTCACTCCGAAGCATTTGGGAATCAAGGTCGCTCCGGAGAAAGAAACGCAAGCGGTCATTATGGACGGGAAGCTGATGCCAGAACCGCTCGATATGATGGGAAAAACGCCAAAATGGCTGATGGATGAACTGGAGAAACAGCAGCTTAACCTGCAGGATATTTTCCTGGGCCAGGTAGATTCTTACGGGGATTTGACCGTCGATTTGTACGCTGATAACGTTCAGGTTCCTCAGCCTCAGGAGAAGCCGCAGGTCTACGCCCTGCTTAAAAAATGCGAAGCCGATCTGGAACTGTTCGGACTGGCCTCGGATAGACAAGACGCCAAAAAGCTGTACGAGCAGTGCTCGTCCCAGCTTCAGCAAGTGATTGCAGACCTGAAGCCGCTCCTCCGCACGTAGTGCGGGGTGAGCGGTTCTTACTATGAGCGGTTAACCCGGCAGCACCAGACGCAGCAGCATAAGCGACACGATGCCCACGGTCACAGTCCCGAGCAGGCTGCGCGTAAAGATGGCGACGAGAAAAGCGGGAACCGCCGCGAACAGCTCCGTATTGGTTGCCAGCGGGGCTAGCTTGCCATCCTCCAAAAGCAGCTCCTGAGCCACCAGAGCAGCCATAATGGACACCGGCACATGATTCAGCCACCGCATGCTCCAGTCCGGAAGCTTAAAACGGCTGAGCACCATTAAGGGCAGCACGCGCGGGATCACGGTAACGGCAGCCGAACCGAGAATAATCCACAGGATTTCACTTCTTATTTCCATCGTTCCACCGCCATTCCGATCGTTGCCGCCAGGACGGTTGCCGCTATAACCCCCACGGTTGGAGAGACCCACAGGGATACGCCGATCGCCACGGCGGCCGCAGCCAGACCGACAACGATATCCGTCCGAAAAGCGCGCCGGCTGATTATCGAGAGCACCAGCAGACCGATAAACATGGCCGGCAGCGCATAATCAAGCCCGAATTTCTCGGGGCTTGTAATCCACTGTCCGAGAAGGGCACCGGCGATATTGGCAGCGCACCAATTCAGATAAGCAGTGACATTCAGCCCGTGCATCCATTTCTCGCTGATGCTCTTGCGCTTGGCCGCTTCGTTAATGGCGACGCCAAAAGTCTCATCTGTGAGCAGCACACCGACTAGCAGGTTGCGCATAGGCGTTAAATGCCGGAAGTAAGGCGATATGGCTGCGCTGAGCAGAAGATGCCGCAGATTGACGAACAGAATCGTAATGATGATGCCGGCTGACGGACTGCCCATGGCAATCATCCCCGCGGCGATAAACTGGGCGGAACCGGCATAGAGCACAAGAGACATCAGGATAATCTCCGCAAGGCTTAACCCCGCCGTCTTCTCTACGACGCCCGCCGCAAACCCGATGCTCAAATAGCCGAGCAGAGTAGGCAGGCAGTCTTTGACACCCGTAATAAAGCTATCTTCATTCGTGCGGCTCCCGGCAGTCTGTGCCCGGGTTGTTTCCATTTTCATTATGTAGTTTGCGACCTCCTCATTGAAACAAGCTTCTTGTTCTAGCGGTAATTATTCTGCCGTTATTTTATCACGCCAAATGATAAAAGGGCATACCGCAGCTGTTAAATTAAATTGTTATAATAATACTTGACTGACCGTTCTCAAATAATTATGATGTAATCAGAGAGGAGGATTGACGATGGCAAGACCGCGGGAATTTGATGAAGAAACGGTATTGGATAAAGCGATGGAGCTGTTCTGGAGCAAAGGCTACGAAAAAACATCGATTCAGGATCTATGCGAATATACAGGAGTGCACCGTGGCAGCTTGTATGAAACGTTCGGAGACAAGAATGAATTGTTTCTGGCTGCGCTTGACCGGTTCCGGCATCATTCGGCGGGAAGACTCTTTGCGGTTTTGGAGGAGCACGGCAATCCAAAGGAGCAGCTTGCCGCCTTTTTCGAGCGGCTGATCGAAAGCTCTATGGACAATGCAAAAGAACGTCGCGGCTGCTTTATTGCGAATACGGCCGTCGAACTGGCGCCCTTCGACTCCAAGGTGGCGAGCAGAGTGGAGGCAAGTCTGCTGGATATGGAGAATCGTTTCTACAGCTTTCTGCTACGCGCGCAGAAGGAAGGCCGGTTGAAAGGGAAGCATAATCTCCGCGAGCTGTCGCGATTCTTGGTCGGTGTGAAGCAGGGAGTGCATATCATGGCCAAAACGACGGCTGACCGCAAAACATTACAGGATGTATATCAAGTAGCACTTTCGGCAATCTTTTAATTTTTTTTTGCTCAATTAAAGAATGTGTATTCTTAAATTATGATGAGGAGGAACAATCATGACTCAAAAAATCGCTTTAGTTACCGGAGCCAACAGAGGGCTCGGACTGGAAATATCCAAACAGCTGGCTGCCCTTGGCATAACCGTTTTGATGGGCGCGCGCACGCTCTCCTCGGCGGAGGAGGCTGCAAAGCAGCTGTCTGCTAAAGGCTTCGATGCGGTAGGCGTTCAACTGGAGGTTACGAGCAAGGAAGACATTGCAGCGCTGGCCGAATGGATCGAGCGCCGCTACGGCAAGCTGGATATCCTGATCAACAATGCGGGCATTGCCGTGCGATCGTCCGGAGGGAATCTGGACGCTTTCCGTCAGACCTTTGAGGTCAATACGTTTGCTCCGTTCTTGCTGACGGAATCGCTGCTTCCGCTGCTGCTGAAGAGCGAAGCGGGACGCATTGTGAACCAGAGCAGCGCAATCGGCTCCATTACATTAATGCATACCAATGAAACTGTACGCAGACTCGGAGATCCTGCATATGCCGCTTCCAAGGCGGCGCTCAACATGCTGACCGCTTACTGGGCGCAGAAGCTCGAGAGCACTCCGCTTAAGGTAAATTCGACGCATCCCGGACTGGTGCAGACGGATATGGGCGGAGCAAACGCGGAAATTCCGGTGGAAGAAGGCGCCAAGACGGCTGTGGCACTGGCTGTCGTTGATGCCGACGGACCGAGCGGAGAGTTCTTTTATATGGGTCAGACTCTGCCCTGGTAAGGAAAGGGGGATGGACTGTAAGATAGATACTGTAAGATATATAGAAAAGTGATAGGAACAGGAGTGAAGGGATGCGCCATACTTATTTAGCTCCCAGGTGGTATTATGGATGGAATGTAGTTTCCATTGTCTTTCTCGTTTTGCTGGTTTCGGCGGCTATCAGTTCGATTCCAAGCGTACTCATGCTGCAATTTGAACAGGAATTCGGCTGGAGCCGGTCGGCTGTGTCGGGTGCCATGTCGATCCGCATCTTTTTGTACGGATTCATGGGTCCTTTCGCAGCTGCGCTGATGGCTCGCTTCGGGATACGCCGAATTATGCTGCTGACGCTGAGCTTGCTGGCCGCTAGCCTGACGCTTTCGACCTGGATGACCCAGATTTGGCAGTTCATTATGCTGTGGGGGATTGTCATGGGTCTGGCTACCGGCGCGCTCGCCAACGTGCTTGGAGTCACTGTGGCGGGACGCTGGTTCGTGAAGCACAGGGGGCTCGTTGTCGGCATTCTTACAGCCAGCGCGGCGACGGGCCAGCTGCTTTTTCTGCCTCTTCTGGCTAAGATCTCGGTCGGATTGGGCTGGCGGTTCTCCATTTATACGACCGTTGCAGTACTGCTCGTGCTGATTCCGGTCGTGGCAATCTGGATGCGAAATCATCCCTCGGACATCGGTGTTCCCGCTCTTGGAGAGACCGACGTTTCCCCGCCTTCGCCGTTTACGGGTAATCTGTTCCTTGCTCCGCTGCTCGTGCTGAAGGAGGCAACGAAGAGCGGGACGTTCTGGCTGCTGGCCGGCACTTTCTTCTTCTGCGGCTTCTCCACCAACGGTCTGATCGGTACCCATCTGATTCCCGCCTGCGGCGACTTTAACATCCCGGTTGTCATGGCCGCTGGATTGCTCGCATTGATGGGAATGTTCGATATGGTGGGCACCACGCTGTCGGGCTGGCTGTCGGACCGTTTTGACAGCAGATGGCTGCTGTTCTGGTATTACGGTCTGCGGGGGCTGTCGCTGATCTTCCTGCCTTATGCTCTGAACGGAGGTTATACGCTGCTTCTGGTATTTGCCGTCTTCTACGGGCTGGACTGGATTGCAACCGTACCGCCGACGGTCAAACTGACCGCTGATCATTTCGGAAGGGAAAAATCGGGGATGGTCTTCGGCTGGATTCTCGTCTCCCACCAGCTCGGAGCCTCGGCAGCCGCATACGGCGCCGGCGTGCTGCGGCAGTGGCTTGGCAGCTACACCGTACCTTTCGTTACCGCAGGCCTGTTATGCTTGTTCGCATCCCTTTTGGCTATGAGAGTCGTCAAACAGCGCGGGAAATCGGCCGCTGCGATTGAAGCCTGAGCAATCAGGCTTTTTTGCTTCTATATACCTATCCCACATACCTACCCCATGCGGCTCCCGTATAGCGAAAAATGTCGTGTGATGTTGTTAACTGTTCTTTCCGCTCGAATAAGAGAAAATGGGAGCGTATATGAAAATTTTGGTAGAAGGATGAGATGCGGCAATGATAACCTGGAGGGAATCGTACGAAATTGGCGTCGAGAAGATCGATTGTCAGCACCGTCAATTGCTGGTCAAGCTGAACGAGTTTTTTGATGCCTGCTCAAATCAGCAAGGACGCGAGAAGATTGAGGAAACACTCAAATTTTTGAAGGATTACACCATTGAGCATTTTGGCAGTGAAGAAGATTTGATGAGCGACATCCATTTCCCGGAGTTATCCGAGCATCAGAAGGAGCACGCGGATTTTGTCAAGACTGTCCTTGAACTGGAAGAGATGGTGAAGACCAAGGGCGTTTCCGTTCTGACCACGATCAAGCTCAACCGCACTTTGACGGACTGGCTTCTAAACCATATTAACAAATGCGATCGGCTGATCGGGGATTATCTGGCCCAGCAGCGCAAAGCGAAAGCATAAATGACCGGTACATAGCAAGGAGTTTGTAGGCGGCAGTCAGGGATGGATGGAGTCCCGGCTGCCGTTTTTTGTGTTCGTATTCAGATGGAAACTTACATTTAAAGGAAATTAACCGGAGCAAGCGGCTGTGGTAAAATGTACAGCAAATGAAACTTACAATTAAGGGAGATGTGTGCAATGAAAAAGCTCAGGCTGATTGTATCCATTGCCGCCGGCATCATGCTGCTGGGAATCATCAATGTCTATATCGGCTGGCATGTGCTGCGGCTGCTCACGGAGTGGTTTCCGGAGATCAACGCGGGAGTGTACTGGTCCGTATTTCTGCTTATCGCTTTTTCCTATCTGATCTGCCGCCTTCCTTGGCCCGCGGCCTTGCGCCCGGTTGGGAGACTGCTGAAGGTTATTGGTTCCTACTACTTGGCCCTTTTGCAATTCGCCATTATTTTATTGCCGGTAGCCGATCTGGTTTATGCGATTCTTTCCCTCGCCGGAGCCGATATTTCCGGTTATGCCGCCGAGGCCGGTACGGTGCTTGTGATTTTGGCGGCAATCTTTATGCTGTGGGGCTCCCGTAATGCCTGGAGCACGGTGCTGCGCGTTCACTCGCTCGGGTTACCTAAGCCTTTTGAGGGTAAAGAACCGCTCAAGATCGCCGTGGCGTCCGACCTTCATCTCGGGGACATTGTGGGCAATCGGCATTTGAAAAAGATGGTTGAGCGGATGAACGCAATGAAACCGGATATCATTTTGCTGGCAGGCGATGTACTCGACGACAGTCTGGAGCCGTTCGTCCGCAACCGGATGAGCGAGCAGCTAAGCAAGCTTAAGGCTCGGTATGGCATTTACGCCGTGCTGGGTAATCATGAATATTATGGCGGGGATATTGAAGAATATACGGAGTTGATGGGAGCCATCGGCATCCGCGTGCTTCAGGATGAGGTGGCCGAAGCTGCCGGTGTCTATATTGTGGGCAGGAAAGACAAGACGGCGGAGAGCATGGACAGCGAAGGGCGCAAGAGCGTCGCCTCCCTGCTGGAAGGTCTCGATCTGTCCCGTCCCGTCATTATGATGGACCATCAGCCGACAGGCTTTGACGCCGCAGCGGCGGCGGGAGTGGATGTGCTTCTCTCCGGCCACACGCACCGGGGGCAAATCGCGCCCATCCATTGGATCACAAGACGGCTGTTCGAGCTGGACTGGGGCTACCTGAATAAAGAGAATCTGCATGTGATTGTCTCTTCAGGGTTTGGCACCTGGGGACCGCCCATCCGGCTAGCCAGCCGATCGGAGATTATCGGACTGTCGCTGAGTACAAGCTAATGGGACTGAAGTGCAGTACAGCCATGCATAAATTTCCTTCCTGACCGGGACACTAACATTGTAAACAATGTAAGGTTAAGGAGAGGATACTCATGAGTCCCGACAAGAACTTGATCAATACGGTAAAAGATTTGGAGAAGACGGCGCCGACCTCCCATGAGGCTAATCAGATGGAGCAAGAGCAGATGGATAAGCGCAAGGAGATGCTGCGCAGAGACAAGGGCTATAAGGCGAACGAGCAAAGTTCTTACGAGTAGCATCGGCCTATCGGGAGCGGTAAGCTCCCGGCGGGCAATACCTAAAGCGAAGTCCGCTTCACTTTCGAGGGCACCGGATACGGTGTCCTTTTTTGTTTTTTGATTATTTGAATATCTAGTGTACGAATACAGTGTCAGCATTTCACGCCATGTTGCCGAAAGACGGTTTTCCTGCAAGCTCGTAGCGCAGTAGAACCGTGCCTTTGGAGAACGTTCTGGATTCAAGCAATTGCAGGGCCGTCGGAATCGTTCCATCTCCGAAGAATCGTTTTCCCTTTCCGAGCAATACCGGAAACTGCCAGATGTTCATGCGGTCAATCAGCTCGTGACGCAGCAATGTCTGGATCAGGTCGCTGCTACCGGCGACATGCACCTCAGTATACCTCTCCTTCAGCAATGGCACACTTGTGGTCACATCCGCATCGAGCAGCTTTGAGTTGTTCCAATCGACGCTCGTTAATGTGCGGGATGCGACATATTTGGGTTTCTCGTTCAACAGCTTGGTGAACGGGTTGCTGGCCGGAGCCTGCTGCCAGTACGGCGCGAAGATTTCGTACGTTTTGCGACCGAGCAACAGCGCGTCGAGCCTCGCATAATCAGCCGCGATCAATTGTCCGGACTCCGCATCGACATACGGTGTCTGCCACCCGCCATATCCGAAACCGTCCTCGCGATCTTCATCGAGCCCTCCCGGAGCTTGAATAACGCCATCCAACGTCATGAACATATGCACAACCAGTTTTCCCATTTTGCTTTTCATCCCTTCAAAATAATTTTGCTTAACTGTACGTTAGCGCGTGTAGTGCTTATATGTACCAGGTATTGTCATTGATACAGCTTTCGGCTTTCTAAACTTCACTTGGAATCTCTTTAGTGTCATCACTTCTTGTTGAGCCATGTCAACCTCTCGAACATTCGTTTGTATTTAGTATATCAAACAAACGTTCGCGTTGGAAGGATTTGCTGAGGCAACTTGATATACAAACTTTTGATTATTTTCGAATCAGCGGGGTAATGAACAAGAGGCATTCATTCAAGCCTTACGGGGCACATATCAAACGTACAAAGGAGCGGAGATTCTATGAACAGAATGCAGGACAAGGTCGCAATGGTGACAGGAGCAGCTTCCGGGATTGGCAAAGCCGCTGCCATTCGTTTGGCGGCCGAAGGCGCAAAAGTCAGTCTAATCGACAAGAATGAACAGACGATCAGCCAGACCGAGGCGGAGATCAAGAACGCGGGCGGGGAAGCGATCAGCTTTATCGCAGATACTTCCAAGGCTGAGGAGATCGGCCCCGCGGTCAAAGAAACGGTGGAGCGGTGGGGCACCATCGATACCGTATTTGCCAATGCGGGCGCTCTGGGGGATGGCGTCCCCAATTGAGTATTTTCCTTCGGAAGAGTGGGCCGGAACGATTACGAACAACGTCATCGGGACCTTCGAGACGGTCAAGCAGGCCATTCCCTATATGAAAGAAAAAGGCGGCTCCATTACCGTGACCAGCTCGGTCAGCGGCAGCCGGCAGTTCGCTCAGCCGGGATTTTCGGCTTACAGCACCTCCAAGGCGGCGGTTGCCGTATTCGCCGAGATGGCGGCGCTGGAGCTGGCCCAGTACAAAATCCGCGTAAACGCCGTCTGCCCGGGGATTATTGAAACCAATATTTTCGATTCACAGAAGAAATCCGAGCATCTGAATGAAATCAAATATCCGTTTGAGATCCCGCAGGACGGCGTCCCGCTGACGCATGCTCCCGGGAAGCCGGAAGAGGTCGCAAATCTGGTGCTCTTCCTCGCAAGTGAAGAAGCTTCCCACATTACGGGCACCAAGGTGTTCGTCGACGGCGCGGAGACGCTGATCAAAGGCTAAGCATAGCCTCCGGCCGGTTTATCTCAAGAACGGTGTCCCTCCGCCATTAACTCAAAAAGCACATTCTGCCGTAAGCGCAGGGTGTGCTTTTTGCCGTGGGTATCATCCAATATTTTTCAAAAAAGGGTAAATGACGTTGACAACAAAGAACATAATGTATATATAATATATATACAATATAGACAGCGCAGCAGAATGGGGTGAAAGATGAACATCATTTTATCCAACTCATCGGGAGAACCGATTTATGCGCAGATTGTAAGCCAGATCCGGCAGTTGATTTTGCAGGGCGAGCTTGCCGCAGGGGACCCTCTGCCTTCGATCCGTCAATTGGCCAAGGATTTGCAGATCAGCGTCATTACGACAAAGCGTGCATACGAGGAACTAGAGCGGGAAGGTCTTGTCAATTCTCTTGTAGGAAAAGGCTCCTTCGTGTCCGGCATGAATCAGCAGTATATCCGTGAACAGCGATACCGGCTCCTGGAGGAGAAAATGAAAGAAGTGATGGAAGAGAGCAGGCTGCTCGGGATCGGGTTTGCGGAAATGGTTGACATATTCAGGACGCTTAAGGAGGAGCAGGAATGAGTAATGTGGTTGAAATTCGGGGAGTTTCGAAGTCTTTTGAACGGTTTACGCTGGATCAGGTACAGTTTGAGGTAAAAAAAGGGTTTATCACCGGATTGATCGGTCCCAACGGTGCCGGGAAGAGTACACTGATCAAGATCATGATGGATATGGTGCGTCCGAGCAGCGGGGAGGCTCGAATCTTCGGCAGTACGCTTGCAGATAACCCCGGCCTGAAGGAACGCATCGGGTATGTCTCGGACGAGAATTATTTCTATGAGAATATGACGATCCGGAATATGAGAAAAATGATTGCCCCCTTTTATCAGCATTGGGATCATGCGGCCTTTACCCGGTATCTGGAAATGTTCGAGCTGTCCGAAAAGTCCAAGATCAAGAACCTGTCGAGAGGGATGAAGATGAAGTTCTCGCTGGCGGTGGCGCTGTCCCACGATGCGGACCTGCTGCTCATGGACGAACCGACCGCCGGCCTCGATCCCGTCTTCCGCAGGGAGCTCTTGGATCTACTTGGGGAGCAAATTCTCGACGAGAACAAGTCGATCATCTTCTCTACCCATAACACAACGGATCTGGACCGGATCGCGGATTATATCGTCTTCATGAACCGGGGGAAGGTCGTCTTCAGCGACAGCAAGGATGAAGTGCTGGAACGGTATGTACTGGTTAAGGGCGGGCGCGAGCTGCTCGACAAGGATGTTATGAAGTATTTTGTCGGAGTAAGGGAAGGGGCTCACGGGTTCGAAGCCTTGGCGGCGGACCGGCGGGAAGCGGAAAGGGCGTTTCAGGGAAATGCGCTGCTCGAAGCGCCGACGCTGGAAGACATTATGTATTTCACTGTAAAAGGAGGCAAGGCTTATGTCTAATCTCATTTCCTTGATCCGCAAGGATTTTATGCTGTCCCGAAATTTTCTGCTGTTTGGGGTTCCCTATCTTATTGTTCTGTCCATTATGAATGCGAAAACCGCACAGTTCGGCGTGAGTCTGTTTATAACGTTCCCAGCCATGATGATGCTCCTTACCTCCTGCCTGCAGGATATCCGAAATGTGAATATCAGGTTCTCGCTCAGTCTTCCGGTACACCGCAGATTGATCGTTGCCTCCAAATATGTGTCGGTACTGCCGTTTATCTTGATTGGCTTAGCTTTTGCGCTGGTGTTCAGTCTGGCGCTTGCGCAGCTGGGATATGACAGCCTGAGTATGAACTGGAGGCAACTGGGGGTCTCTATTCTGTCGGTACCGCTGATGGCCTCGGTTTACCTGCCTTTATATTACTGGCTCGGACCCAAGGGAGCCCAATATGTGAATACCGCGTTCTTTTTGGTCATCTTCTTCGGCATTATGAATTTGGGAGACATCATTAAAGCGATTCCGGGGATGAAGACCTTTTTACTGGGCACCGAGGGTTTGGGTCTCGAAAAATGGCTGGTCGGAGGCGCCATCTACATCGTATTTATCGCGGCTTCTTACCTTATCTCATTGCGTCTGTTCACCACCCGGGATTTATAGTTTTTCTGGTTGATCTCCATCCTGACGGTTAAATACGAAATAGCGGGGCAACTGTTGGGCCATATTAGGAGATGAAGGAGGAACGACAGATGAGTGTGAGAATATCCAAAGGAAAATACGACCGACTGCTTAAGCTGTCCGATGACCGGGGGCTGTTTGTGGCGACGGCGATTGATCAGCGGGGTTCGCTTAGAAAATCGCTTGGGCACGCGCTTGGAGGCGAAGCCGATGCACGGCATGTCGCTGAATTTAAACGTCTCGTTTCGGAGGAATTAACACCATACTCCAGCGCCATTCTGCTCGACCCGGAGTACGGCTGGGATGCGGCGGAGGCCCGGTATAAGGATACCGGTCTGCTGATCGCTTATGAAGAAACCGGCTATGATGCCACGGAAAAAGGACGCCTGCCGGATCTTCTGCCGGAATGGTCGGTGCGTCGGTATGCGGAGAAGGGCGTCGATGCCATCAAAATTCTGATGTATTACGACCCGGACGACGATGAGAAGATCAATACGATTAAACATGCTTTTATCGAACGGGTTGGAGCGGAATGCGAGTCCGTCGATATCCCGTTTTTCTTCGAGGCCGTCACCTACAGCGATACCCTCAAGGACTCCGCCAGCGCGGAATTTGCCAAAGCCAAGCCGGACAAGGTGAAAAAATACATGCGGGAATTCACCCAGCCGAAGTACAAGATCGACGTGCTGAAAGTGGAGGTTCCGATTAACCTGAAGTACGTGGCGGGCACCCGGGCGGGCGCGGGCGGCGAAGCCGTGTATACGCGCGAAGAGGCGATAGGGCATTTCAAGGCTACGGCTGGTCTGACGAGCGTACCGTTCATTTATTTGAGCGCGGGCGTTACCAATGAAACGTTCATGGAGACGCTGGAGCTGGCCGGAGAAGCGGGAGTGCCTTTCTCTGGCGTGCTGTGCGGGCGGGCAACCTGGCAGGACGGCGTCGAGATCTACGGCAAGCATGGAGCCGAAGCGCTGCGGGCCTGGCTGAAGGACGAGGGCGTGCGGCGAATGATCCGTATGGGTGAAATTTTGTCTAAGGTTGCAACCCCCTGGTGGGATTTCTATGGCGGTAAAGACAAGATCGAGGTTGTGGAACGGGAAAAAACCGGAGTTTAACTTTGAAAGCAGGGCGGCTTCACGGACGTTTTTCGTCTGTTGGGGCCGTTTTTTTGCATATTGGAGCACACCCTCACTTTTTGCATTGACAAATGGATTAGTTGACGTTATGATGTGAGGAATTTTTAGACAAGGAGTGGAAAAAGGTGGCTTACTATTACTCGGAACCTTCCCGGACGTTCAGTGAATTTCTGTTGATTCCAAATTTGACGACTAAGGACTGTACCCCTGCAAACGTGGACCTTAAAACGCCGATTACCAAATTTAAAAAGGGTGAGCAGCCGGACATTTCCCTCAATATCCCGTTCTCGTCGGCGGTGATGCAGTCCGTGTCCGATGATCAAATGGCAATTGCATTGGCCCGCTGCGGCGGCATCTCATTTATTTTCGGTTCCCAATCCCCGGAAGACCAGGCGGCCATGGTCCGTAAGGTAAAGGAGTATAAGTCCGGGTTTGTGGTTAGCCGCTCCAATTTGACCCCGGAGCATACCTTGAAAGATGTGCTTGAGCTGAAAGAGGAGACGGGACATTCCACGATCGCCGTTACCGATGACGGTTCGCCGACAGGAAAGCTGCTGGGTATCGTCACAGGCCGGGATTACAGAATTAGCCGCGATCCGCTGGATAAACAAGTAAGTGAATTCATGACGCCGTTCTCTTCCCTGATTGTCGGAAAGTCCGGAATCAACTTGCCCGAAGCCAATGATATGATCTGGGAGCATAAGCTGAACTGTCTGCCGATCGTGGACGGGGAGCAGCGGCTGGAAAGCCTTGTTTTCCGTAAAGATTACGACGCTCATAAAGAAAATCCGCTGGCGTTGATGGACGGCAATAAAAGCTATATCGTCGGGGCTGGCATCAACACAAAGGACTATGAAGAACGGGTGCCGCTCCTGGTAGAAGCGGGCGCCGATATCCTGGTGATTGACGCGTCGGACGGGTATACGGAGTGGCAGCGCGACACCATCGCTTACGTCAAAGAGAATTTCAATGTCAAGATCGGAGCAGGGAACGTCGTAGACAAGGAAGGCTTCCTGTATCTCGTTGAATCAGGCGCCGACTTTGTGAAGGTAGGCATCGGCGGCGGATCGATATGCATTACGCGTGAGCAGAAGGGGATCGGCAGAGGACAGGCGTCGTCGCTTATCGAGGTTGCGGAGGCAAGGGAGCAGTATTATAAAGAAACGGGCATCTACGTGCCGATCTGTTCGGATGGAGGGATCGTTCACGATTATCACATCACGCTTTCGCTTGCCATGGGCGCCGATTTTGTTATGATGGGCCGTTATTTCGCGCGTTTCGACGAGAGCCCGACCAAGAAGCTGAAAGTCGGAAACAACTTTGTCAAAGAATTCTGGGGCGAAGGCTCCAACCGGGCGCGGAACTGGCAAAGATATGATACCGGCGGTAAGTCGGGGCTGGTCTTTGAAGAAGGCGTCGATTCGTACGTGCCTTACGCGGGAAGCCTCAAAGAGAATCTGGACAAGACGATCAGCAAAATCAAATCGACGATGTCCAACTGCGGCGCGAAATCCATCGATGAACTGCAGCAAAACGCCAGAATTACCCTTGTCTCCGCAACCAGTCTCGTCGAGGGCGGAGCACATGATGTTATTATGAAAGAAACCAGCTTTTCGGGAGAGTAACCATATTACAACAACGTTCAGAAGGGATAGTTGGCATTGAGCAGAATTGTGAAGACATTGACCATTGCCGGGAGCGATTCAAGCGGCGGCGCGGGAATCCAGGCGGATCTGAAGACCTTTCAGGAATATGGAACCTATGGGTTCAGCGCGCTTACGACCATCGTGACGATGGACCCGGATAACGGCTGGCATCATCATGTGTATCCCGTCAGCCCCGAGCTGGTAGCGGAGCAACTCAAGACGGTCTTCGCCGGCGGACCGGTAGATGCTCTAAAGACGGGCATGCTGGGCAGTCCGGAGATTGTTCAGGTGGCGGAGCAGGCCATAAAGCGCAACCGTCAGGGCAATGTGGTTATTGATCCCGTCATGGTCTGCAAAGGCGAGGACGAGGTGCTGAATCCGGAGAGCGCCGAGGCGATCCGTGAGCTGCTGCTGCCGATAGCTACGGTAATTACGCCGAACCTGTTCGAGGCGGGCGTGCTGTCCGGCAGCGGCAAGATTACAACGCTGGACGAAATGAAGGAGGCCGCAGCGGTCATTCAGCGCCAGGGGGCGAAGACGGTTGTGATTAAAGGCGGCAAAGCGCTTGGCGGAGACAAGGCGGTGGATCTGTTCTATGACGGAGTCGAGTATACGGTGTTCGAGACGGATAAAATCGAGCCGGCGTACAATCACGGTGCGGGCTGCACCTTCGCCGCCGCGATCACGGCAGGACTCGCAACCGGCCTCGGAGCCTATGAAGCCGCCCGCAAGGCGAAGGATTTCGTTACGGCGGCGATCCGCGCAGGCTATGCTTTCAATGAATATGTCGGTCCCGTGTTTCACGGGGGCTACCGGTTGAACCGGTAATAAAGTAATTATGGGAATTATGTAAATATAAAGAGGCGCGGCCGCCGTTCAAGACAACGGGGCCGCGCCTCTTTGGGTTTGTAAGGGGGTTGAAAGGGGAGCCGTCTGGATGTGAGTCCATTCGTTAGCCGGTTCAGCCCATTTTTCTCCCAAGGCGGTATTGTTCGGGAGCCATTCCGGTGATTTTGACGAAGGCGCGATAAAATTGGCTGGCTGAAGCAAAGCCGAGACCCGCGCTGATAGCGGAAATCGTAGCTTCGGTATGCTCGAGCTCATACTTCGCGCGCTCGATCCGCAAGCGAAGAATGTACTGATAAGGCGTAAATCCGGTCGCCGATTTGAAGGAGCGGATAAAATGGTATCGGCTCTGAAGAGCCATAGACGACAATAAATCAATGCGAATCGGAGATGTAAAGGAGCGGTGTATGTATTCGAATACTTGATCCATGTAGGGATCTCCCGTACTGGCGAGTTCCGGAAGACACGGAGGGTTCGTCTCCGGACAGGCCCCCCTTTTCAGATTGTGTGTAAGATATTGCAGCACATTGGCCTCCGTAAGGCTCCGTTCATATCGGTCGTCCTCATCAGGCAAAACCAGCGGGGAAATCCAGCGATTGAACTCCGCGTTCAGTTCCTGGGGATTGATGACCTGCTCCTCAGTGATACAATCTGCCGCCTTAACCCGCAAAGTCTCCCATAGCGAAGGGCGTATTTTAATCACGATTGCGCGGTTTCCTTTATCCACCCGAATTTGATGCTCCTGCATCGGTTGATGGATGATTCCTTCTCCCTCGGGAATGAACCCGGATGCCCCGCGGCTAATGTCGGAGGAGCCGCCTCGAACAGCGAAGGTCATCTGTACCCAGTTCTGATGAACATGGGGAGCTTCTTCGTGATGCTCTTCCAGTCTGCACAGCTCGATGTTCTCCGTCACAACTTTCAATTTCATTAGCGTTCACCCCGTCCCATTATAGCATGATCGCAATAATTGCAGATGAATTGAGCAATTTTCACAATGACATTTTTACATTGAATTGTTTACAATACGTTATTGCAGAGGTGATCATCCAGGGAATAGAAAGGAGGTTGCAGGGGATTGGACAGCATTTTGAAAGTTAGCAATGTCTCGCTGCTCTTCAGGAAAGGCCACGTATTCGATTCCGGCGTAACGTCTCACTTGCTGAACGAAGAGACGCTTAGCCGGTTTTTTGAAGCGCCTGTTACGGTAGAGCACAGCGGCGGCCGAACTTATATTATTCCCGGCAGCAACAGGCCGGACAAAGGAGAATCATAAGCATTGGAAACTTCATGCACCACGAATCCCCGGGCGGAGGTCAAGGAGCGCTTTCCGCTTGCACTTCTGTCTTTGACGCTCGGCGCTTTTGCCATTGGAATGACGGAATTTGTGATTATGGGCATATTGCCCAATGTAGCCGAGGATCTGCACGTGTCGATCGCTTCGGCGGGCCAGCTGATTACGAGCTATGCGCTGGGCGTTGCCATCGGGGCTCCGATTCTGGCGATGCTGACGTACCGGCTTCCGCAAAAGCAGCTGCTCTGCCTGCTGATGATCCTCTTTATCATCGGCAACGGTATCGCCGCAATTGCGCCGAACTACAACGTGCTGATGGGTGCAAGGCTGTTTACCGCTCTGGCCCATGGCACCTTCTTCGGCGTCGGTTCCGTCATCGCGGCGAGCCTCGTCCAGCCGGGGCGGCGCGCTGCGGCGGTGTCAATTATGATGGCAGGCCTTACCGTGGCCAATATTATCGGTGTCCCAATCGGGACGTTTATCGGCCAGCATCTGGGCTGGCGGGCGTCGTTCGGCGCCGTGGTCGTGATGGGTGTACTCTCGCTGGCCGGTATCCTGCTGCTCGTGCCCGTAATCAAGGCGGAGGAGACATCAAGTTTAACGCGCCAGCTTCGGGCGCTCTTCCAGCCGAAGCTGCTGCTTGTGCTGCTGACGGGCGCGTTCGGGTGCGCCAGCCTTTTTTCCGTCTTCACTTATATAACGCCGCTGCTTGAGGACATTACCGGCTTCTCGGAGAACGCCGTCGCCTTGACTCTCGTTCTGTTCGGCATAGGGGTAACGACAGGGAATATTGTGGGGGGCAGGCTTGCCGATTGGAAGCTCATGCCCTCGATGCTTGTGATCTTTGCGTTCCTTGCCGCCGTCCTGGCCTTTTTCGCCTATTCGATCCATATCCCGCTGCTCGCGGTCATCACCATATTTATCTGGGGGGCCGGCGCCTTCGGCGTGTTTCCTGGTCTTCAGGTACGAATTATGACTTTGGCGAAGGACGCTCCGGCGCTGGCCTCAACATCCAACCACTCTGCGCTCAATCTGGGGAACGCGTTTGGTGCCTTTTTCGGGGGATTTATTATCACGCATGTCGGACTTTCGTCTCTTCCCTGGTTCGGATCGCTGCTTTCTTTTCTGGGGCTGGTTTCGGCGGCGGCTGTGTATGTCTGGGACAAGAAGGGCGGAGCACGCTGACCGGACCTAATAATAGGGGGTTATGTACGATAAAGACGGAAGAACAGAAATGGTGTAAGACATGACAGATCCAAAACAATTTGTAATCAAAAGCTTGTAATCAACAGCTTGTAATAACAGCGAAACCCAAACAGGGCCGGACAGCGCCAGCTATTGTTTGGGTTTTTGTGATTTACCGCATTGAAATGGGCGGGAATAGGCGAACTACACGTTTACAAAACGGGTAAAGGAGAATATAATAAACCTAAGAAATGTTGCATCAGGTAAACTTTTATGTGCTTGGCTAATTTTTCGGCGGGGAGGTAACTGGTATGATGGAACGCACGTATCCTTTGGGCAACGCCCAGCAAAAAGAAAGAAATCTTCTCGCCGCTCATACCGCATTGCAAGGCAAGGGGAAGGGACTTAAACGAATTCTTCCTTTCCTTGGTCCCGCTTTTATCGCGGCTGTTGCTTATCTCGACCCGGGTAACTTCGCTACCAATATTACGGCTGGCTCCAAGTACGGATATCTCCTGCTCTGGGTAATCGCAGCTTCCAATCTGATGGCCGTACTCATTCAATCCTTGTCCGCCAAGCTTGGCATCGCGACCGGCCTCAATTTGCCAGAGGTTGCCCGCTCGCGCTTTCCGAAGGGAGTCTCCTTCGCCCTCTGGATTCAAAGTGAACTGGTCATTATGGCGACTGACCTGGCTGAATTTCTAGGTGCGGCGCTAGGTCTTTATCTACTGTTCGACATTCCGATGCTGCCCGCGGCGCTGATTACGGCGGCAGGATCTTTTGCCATTCTGGAGCTCCAACGGAGGGGGTATCGTTCGCTCGAAGCGGGAATCGCAGCGATGATTCTGGTCGTGGTCCTGGCGTTCGCTTTTCAAGTCGTGATGGCTAAGCCCGACGTAGGCGGCGTGGTCCATGGAATCGTGACGCCAAGCTTTCAGGGCGTTGACAGTGTGCTGCTGGCGGCGGGTATTCTTGGCGCAACCGTTATGCCCCACGCGATCTATTTGCACTCCTCGCTTACCCAGAACCGGATTGTGGGCAAGGACGACGAGGAGAAGAAGCAAATTTTCAAGCTGGAGTTCATCGACATTTTGATTGCAATGTTCATTGCGGGCGCGGTGAATATGGCGATGGTGATCGTTTCGGCGGCCGCTTTTTTCAAGAACGGTCTTGCCATTGAGGATTTGGAAGCCGCTTATCATCAGTTCGGCCAGCTGGTCGGACCCCTTACGGCAGTCTCCTTCGGCCTGGGTTTGCTGATTGCCGGACTCTCCAGCGCATCTGTCGGTACGATGGCGGGGGATGTCGTGATGCAGGGTTTTATCAGACGAAGAATCAATCTGTATCTCCGGCGCGCGATTACATCGATTCCGCCGCTTGTCATTATTTTGTCAGGCATCGACCCGACGAAGGCGCTTGTTATGAGCCAGGTTATCCTGTCTTTCGGCATCGCGTTCGCGCTCATCCCGCTGATTATCTTCACCAGTGACCGTAAGCTGATGGGCGGACTCGTCAACCGGCGGATCACCACTGCGCTCGGCTGGGTTATTGCCGGTATCGTTGTATCGCTGAATTTGTTCCTGATCGTCCAGACGCTGATTGCTTAATAGCGAAAACGAGCTGCAGGCGAAAACGAGCTACATTAGTAAAGAGTTAAGGGTGTTGTCCTTATAGGGCGACACCCTTTTTCGTTATGAGGGGCGCCGTTTGTTGTCGTGAAGGGGAGGGTGTGAGGGAGCCGGTGGTGGCCATGTACGGACACAGGACAGACGCAGGAATTTCTGCCTCACGCAATGCGGCCGACGAACTGGTTCTGCTTCAGGCTGTCCAGTGTCTAGTGTCCGTCCGGTTGAGGGTGGCGGGTGGAGGGTGTGCGGCAGCTGGCGATTTCCTGCGAATGCGCAGGATTGTCAGGTAAACTTTTTGATGATTCTGTGCCCGTAATAAGGTTGCCGCGATTTTCCTGCGATTCTGCAGGTTTATCAAGTGGATTTCGCGCAGGAAGAAGGAAAGGATGCAATTGTGCAGCTACTGAAGCTGGCGGACCGATTGAAGGGGGATAGGAGGGGAAATGCCTGCACCTTAGCAGGAATTGAGTCCGGGTGGGAGGAGTTGGACGAAAAAAGATGTATAAAAGCAGGAATTTTCGAATACCGTAACCTGGCCCGCCCACTATTTCTGTTCAGGGCGTGTACAGTGCATGGAGGCCGGTGATTCCTGCTATTGTGCAGGTTTCTCAGGTGAAATTTGCTCAGAAAGAAGGAAAGGATGCAAATGTGCAGCTACTGAAGCTGGCGGGCCGATTGAAGGGGAATAGGAGGGGAAATGCCTGCACTTTTGTAGGAATTGGTCTGGGTGGGACGATTTGGACGGAAAAAGATGTATACACGCAGGAATGTTCAAAACCGCACCCCGATCTACCAACCCACCGACCCTACACGCTAACCCACCGACCTACCGCTCCATCGAATCACCGACCCCACACACTACCCTACCAAACTACCGATCTACCGACCCACCGAACCATCTGCCCACAAACTACCGATCTACTACCAACCTCCGAACCACCACCAACCTTCAACCCACCGATTTAACAACTCCCAATCTACCAACCCATCGACCCATCAGCCCACCATCGACCCAAGCTACCGACCCACGAGCTCATCGACCCCCGACCTACTCCCACAACCCAACAAACCAGCCTTATCATCCACTAACCTCCCACTATCGGACGCCTTACTTTGAAGGCAATTAGGCGAATCACCCAATGTACAATTTTCTCTCATCCATCCATAGTAAACATTATCTATACAGGACCAAGGGCTACCGCAATAAACTTCATCAGCAGCCGCCAAATCACTAATAGAGTAACAGCGTTTCGAAGCTGCGGCCTGAGCAGGAAACGGGCTCCCTATTACCCGGCTGCCGGGCTAATAAATGTCGATTCCCGCTTTTACCCCGCTTCAGGGCCAAGGGACATGGATTCCACTTTTGCCACAGGAACCTGGATCTCCGTTAAATAATCCGCCGGATTCTTCTCCGACCACGGACCTTTGTGATAGATCGCCCGGATTGCCCCCGTCATGCCATAACCGGTCCCCGACATCCACACGCCCAGCGCATGATAGGCCTTGCTCATCTCCTCAAAAGGACCGCTGTGAAACAGAACCGCCATTTGCGGCTCCGCTTCCAGCTCCTTCACACGAATGCGATCCGATGCGGGAGCCTCTCCCTCGAAATGCAGCGTCACCTCGACATCCACATCCTGCTCTTTGTACCCCTGATCGTGATAGATCGCGTAGCAGGGCTGGAGCATCTTGATACCGTTCACTTGCGCGAAACGCGAGATCTCCTCCCATAGAACGCCTTCCGCGTTGTATGCCGGAATAATGTCTCTGAGAGACAGCACCCGGTAAGCCGGGACGCTTTTTAATGCGATGGTATAGTCCATAGTTGAATCCTCCCTGGTTAAGTGTTCAAGCATTCTGCCGACGCGCAGCAATTTTTCATTCTCCTGTTCAATCGTTTCCGCGATCTCTTGCTTCCGCATATCCAATAAATCAAGCAGACGCCGCGTGTTGCCGCTCTCCTTAAGCCATTCCGCGATTTCCGGAAAGCCGAAGC